>JACNJM010000138.1:13384-16844 GCA_014382605.1 Anaerolineae bacterium | reverse complement strand
AGCCGTGGAATTTTACCATAGTCGTAATTACACAGCCCGACGACTGAAACTTACCTGCAAAGGCAAGTTTTGCAACTGTCATTGCGAATTCAATCGTCGAACTGAGAATTTTCTTATGGAAAATTAAGACCGTTTTGGTATAATTTAGGTGAAAATATCTTGTAAATACTGTAACGCCGAGATCATCTCGGTGTTATTTTTGTAAGCTTTGCAAGTTTGTTTGCCGGGGTGGGAACCCAAATAGGCTGATTTCCAAGACATGAGCGGATCAACCCTGGTTTTATAGCTTCGCCGTTTGGCGAGTAGAAGGAAAAATAAATTATGGAAAAACAAGATCACCTGGATATTTATTACCAGATGGTGCTTATTCGCCGCGTGGAGGAACGCGCCGCCGAGTTGTATCAGCAAGGCAAGATTGGCGGATTTTTGCACCTGTATATTGGCCAGGAGGCTGTCAGCACCGGTTTGGTTGCAGCGCGCAAACCTCAGGATCGCATTATCACCGCTTACCGCGATCACGGCGTAGCGCTGAATGTGGGCATGAGCGCCAATGAAGTCATTGCGGAGTTGTTGGGGAAGGCTACCGGCTGCTCAAAGGGCAAGGGTGGCTCGATGCACATGGCCGACGTAGAGAAGAATTTTTGGGGCGGACATGCCATTGTTGGCGCGCATCTGCCCATCGCCGCCGGGATGGCCCTGAGAGACCAGTATATGGATGGCGACGGAGTGACCATCTGTATGTTTGGCGATGGGGCTACGAATATTGGCTTCTTCCATGAGGGTGTTAATCTCTCGAAAGTCTGGAATCTGCCCGTACTGTGGGTGTGCGAGAATAATCAATATGGCATGGGCACTACCATCGAGCGTGCTTCCGCGGTCTCGGAGATTCGTCAGAAGGCCGAAGGCTACGGCATCCCCAACGAGCGCGTGGATGGTATGGATGTAATGGCTGTGCGCGAAGCCACCCTGAACGCGATGGAGCATATCCGCAGCGGGGAAGGCCCCTACTTTTTAGAAATTATGACCTATCGTTTCCGCGGTCACTCAATGGGCGACCCGGAACGTTACCGCGAATCGGCTGAGATCAAAAAATGGCAAGAAAACGATCCTATCGGGATTTATCGCGTCTATCTCAACAAAGAGAAGATTGTCACCAAGAAAGAACTGGATGCCATTGACGATCAAGTCATGGAAGAAGTGCAGAGCGCGGTGCAATTTGCCGAATCTAGCCCTGATCCCGCGCCCGAAGCCTTATTTGAAGATGTATATGCTAATTGACCGCAGATAAATACAGAATACGCAGATAAGAAATATCCGCGTGCATCTGCGGTTCTCCTATCAAGTATAGGATGACAATAGGAAAAAACTATGACTGAAACCAAACGCATCACGATGCGCGAAGCCATCTCCCAGGCCCTGTGGGAAGAAATGGAGCGCGACGAAAAAGTATTTATCATGGGCGAAGAAGTTGGTGTGTGGGGTGGAACCTACGCTGTAACCAAAGGCTTCTACGACCATTTTGGCCCCAAACGCGTGCGCGATACCCCGATTGCCGAAACGGCCATCATCGGTGGCGGTGTGGGCGCGGCGATGGCTGGCCTGCGCCCGGTGGCCGAACTAATGACGATCAATTTTGCCTTCGTGGCGATGGATCATATCGTCAACGAGGCCGCCAAAATGCGCTATATGTTCGGCGGGCAGATGTCTGTGCCGCTGGTCATCCGCGCCGTGGGTGGCGGCGGGCGGCAGTTAGGCGCTACTCATTCACAAACCCCCGATGCGATTTTCGCTCACTTCCCCGGCCTGAAAGTGATTGCCCCCGGCACGCCCTACGATGCAAAAGGCCTGCTCAAAGCTGCTATTCGCGGCGATGACCCTGTGATGTTCATCGAACATGCTACCATGTACCAAACGCGTGGCGAAGTCCCCGTGGATGAAGATTATCTCGTCCCGATCGGCAAAAGCAAAATTCAGCGCCCGGGGCGCGATGTCACCATTGTGACCTACGCCAAAGGGCTGGACCTTTCGCTCAAGGCTGCCGATCAGCTTACCAAAGAAGGTATCGAAGTTGAAGTTGTCGATCTGCGCACCCTGCGCCCGCTCGATATGCAGCCGGTGCTGGAATCTTTCAAGCGCACCAATCGCGCCGTCGTCGTCGAGGAAGGTTGGCGCTCGTATGGCGTTGGCTCCGAAGTTGTTTCGCGTATCTACGAGGAAGCTTTCGATTATGTCGATGCCCCCATCCGTCGCGTGGCGCAAACCGAAGTGCCCCTGCCCTACAACCAGGCGCTCGAGCAAATGGCGCTGCCGCAGGTTGACGACGTGGTCTCAGCCGTCAAGGAGGTGCTCTAATGGCCGAACTTGTTACCATGCCCAAACTGGGCTTTGATATGGCCGAAGGCGTGTTGGTGCGTTGGGTGGTTGCCGAGGGCGGCGAAATTGAACGCGGCAATGTTCTGGCCGAAATTGAGACCGATAAAGCCACTGTAGAGGTCGAATCGGCCTTTACGGGGGTTGTGTTGAAACATTTCGTCGATGAGGGGGATGTGCTGCCCGTGGGCGCGCCGATCAGCGTGATAGGCAAGCCCGGTGAAAGTGTGGATGTAGCTGCATTGACCGGTGGCGTGAAGCAGCCCGAAGACGCGGCGCCCGCTCCCGAAGCTGAATCCAGCCCTGAGGCCGCCCCGCCGGATTCCCCCATAGTGGGTGCGCAACTCCCCGGCGGCGTCAAAGCCTCCCCCATAGCTCGCCGCATGGCCGCCGAACACGCCCTCGATCTGAGCGCCATCCGCGGCAGCGGCCCCGGTGGGCGCGTCATCAAAGCCGATATCGAAACCTTCCTGGAAAAACCGTCCGACGCAATTGGGATCCCGTCTTCCGATGAAACCGTAAAGCTCACCAAACTCCGCACCGCCATTGGTCGCCGCATGACCGAGTCGAAACAGCAATTGCCGCATTTCTACGTCACTGGCGAATATGATATGGCCGCGCTGATGGATTTGCGCAAACAGGTGAATGTTGCCCTGATTGATACGGGCGAAAAAGTATCCGTGAATGATTTCATCGTTAAGGCCGTGGCGCTGGCTTTACGTCAGTTTCCCAACCTGAACGCCTCGCTGAAAGATGGCGCGATTCTGCGTCACGGGGAGGTCAATGTGGGCGTAGCCGTCGCCGTTGAGGGTGGCCTGCTGACCATCGTTAACCGCCACGCCGATCGTAAATCCCTGCGCCAGATTTCAGCCGACACGCGAGCAATGGTTGGACGAGCGCGTGAGGGTAAAGTGCGCCCTGATGATATTGAAGGCTCGACTTTCTCGGTGAGTAATTTAGGTATGTTTGATGTAGAGAATTTTATTGCCATCATCAATCCACCCGAAGCCGCGATTATGGCTGTGGGCGCGGCGCGTTCGGTGCCGGTCGTCGCCGATGGCGAGATCAAGCCCGGCCTGCGCATGAAAGC
>JACNJM010000138.1:0-13048 GCA_014382605.1 Anaerolineae bacterium | reverse complement strand
TTATGCGTCCGGGTCAATCACTTTGACGGTTGTCCAGAACCAGCCATTGGCCGCGGTACCAACTCCAAAGATTTCACCTTTGTCGCTTTTAATCATCCAGTAATTGGTGTAAGTTCCGGGAACGTCAGGAGCTTTCATCAGGATATCGACATGCACATAACTCCAGGTGGGGAGGCTGGTGATGCCCATCGGGATTGATGCGCCTGCGCCCATTAAATCGCCCTGGGCGAAACGTAATTCATAATTCTGGTTCCAGGTACATGAACCCGTGTTTTTGATGCGAAATGTTTGCGTGAAAGTGCGCCCAACGAAGACAACGTCATTATCTTGCACCGTTTTGGTTTCCAGATTAGCCCGATTACAGGGCATATTGCTGGCAGCCGTTGCAGTTGGCGCTTGCGTGGGTGGAATTTCAGACGTTGGGGTAAAGGCTTCGGTAGGAGCTTCCGTGGGGGGAATATCGGTGGGCGCTTCTGTGGGCGGCGGTGTATATGCTGCGGTAGCAGTCAGCGCGGCGGCTTCGGCGGTTTGTGTTAACTGCGCATATACCGTCATCACAGCCTGAGTGACAACTGCGTTGGGGTCTTCCGCAGCGGCTTCTTCGCCAGAGGCGGCAGGCTGTGCCTCTGGCGGCGCGTCAGCAGAGGTTGTAATGCTGCACGCGGCCAGTATAGCCGCAATTATGAAAATGAGCGAAAAAAGTGTTAGCTTTTTCATTTTGGACCTCCTCTATTTTTCAGCAACAACCTTGATCTCAACCCAGAACCAGCCCTTTGCATTGGGGCCAATCCCAAAGATTTTGCCGTCGTCGCTGACAATCATCCAATTACCACGGTAGGTGCCAACTTCCAGGGGGGCTTTCATCTCAACTTCGATGTTTAGATAGCCCCAGGTAGGGATGGTTCCATCCGGGAAGGGGATTGTTGATCCCGCGCCCATAATTTCGCCATCAACCCAGCGTAAACTAAAATTGCCGTTCCAATCGCAAGAGCCGATATTTTTTAAGCGCCATTCTTTTACAAACGGTTGCCCTTGCAAAAATACAGTTCCATCGGGCACCGATTCGTATTCCAGATTGGCATGATAGCAATCTTTGCCCTCATCGGCATTATTGTTATTTGCCGGAGCATTATTTTCTGCTGGGGCGGGTTGTTCTCCGGCAGCCTCCGCAGCTTCAGCCGTCAGGGTGCCTTCAAAAACATTGGTGGGTGTTTCGGTTGGGGGAACGGGAGTCGCTGTGGGGGGAGGCTCAGGCGTCGATGTTGCCGTAGCTGTGGCAGCCGCTGCCATACTTTGGAGCGTACTGGTCAACTGCGCATAAACCGTCTCAAGCGCAAATGTTACCTTTTGATTAGGGTCAGCTTCGGTGGCAACGGCCTCGCTGCTGGTGCATGATACCATCAGGCTTGCCACTACCAATAGGATTAAAATGACTAGAAATTTTCGTTGCACGTGTATCTCCTTGCGCGATTTGAGCTTACAGAAATTAATCGCAAAATATTGCCCTAATTATACTCAGAATACTGAATTAACCCAGGAGTAATCTCGAACCGATTATTCACCCTGTGCAGTAAGCTACTTTCGTGTACAATGATTTCGGAGGCGCATATGTTGAATTATAGAAATAAACCTACTATCCTGGTGATTGATGATGAGCGCGATACATTAAGTCTTCTTAGCATTGCGCTGGAAAAAGCGGGCTTTTTTCCGTTGACCGCTGCATCCTGGGAAG
This sequence comes from Anaerolineae bacterium, assembly GCA_014382605.1. Taxonomy (GTDB): domain Bacteria; phylum Chloroflexota; class Anaerolineae; order Anaerolineales; family UBA11858; genus NIOZ-UU35. The sequence goes on along the minus strand of JACNJM010000138.1, from coordinate 11,316 downwards.
AAACTGCCAAAAAAATCGAAGAGAATTATCAAGGCGGCAAACCGATTGCTGCGGTAGTGCTTGATCTGATGATGCCGGAACGATCAGGGTTTGATATTTTGCGCTCGTTGCAAGTTGTTTTGACACCCACGCCGCCGGTGATCATGCTGACCGCCGTAACAGCCCTGGAGAAGCAAGTTGAAGCCAGAGAATTGGGTGTTGCTCGCTATCTTACAAAACCTACCACACCGCAAAAATTAACTGAAACCATCCATGCTGTGCTGGCTGAAAAACCAAAGAGCAAGAATACACCATGAAAACTTTTGCCTATGATTTGGGATATGTTGAAGCCGGACTGGAAGAGTTGGAATCTTATCTGCTTGGCAATGATCTATTCTGGCCTTTGAACGCGCCCTCGCCGATTGGGGAACCGCCCTTCGGTCAATTAACCCTGGGCGGGTTGCTGTTCGCCGTTGCGCAGCTTGAGCCCCGGGCAGAATCCCCGCAACGGCGAGCCGAAACCGAAAACCTGATTGCCCGTCTGGAAGTGACGCGCACCAAATGGCGCGTTGCCTGGGAGGAGAAATCCGCCTGGGAGTTTCGCTCGCGGCTGCGTCAGTGGGGGCAATATATCCACGAAACACAGCGAGATTTACAGGAACACGGCGTTTATTACGCTCAAGAAGTGCGTTTGCGCGTGTTGCTGGAATTATTGCTCAAAGAAATGCGGCAACCCGAACCGGCAGACCTTCAGACGCTGGCGATGCTTGATGCTATTGTGCACGGTTGGTTGATTGTGGGGGATTTTCTCTGGGGCGAAGAGCTTCAAATCGGGTTTCCACAAGAAACCTACTGGTATTTGTGGGGGAATATCTTACGGTAACGCGTTCTGCAAGCAAGCCAAAAATTGACGCGTAGACCCCTGGGGTTCGGTGGCTGTGATCGCCAGGATGGGTTGACGAAGGGCCTGGGCATATTCCAGGCCGGGATCAGCGGATTGTACATCGGCTGGCAGCCAATGCTCGGAGATGTAGCCTACGCTCCCCGGATTGGCTGCCAGCGCTTCAAGCATCGCCGTAGGATGAGGGGCAATTCGGGTGTGTGGTGAGGGCTGCGCGCCTTTCAGCACCACCGCATCGAAAGTGACGCGCAGCTCATCGCCGGGCGGATACGTCCAGGTCTGGTATTCGGCATTCAGATGGGTATAGTGGATATTCACATCAATGACTTCGAGGTGCGAGGGCGAAACATCCGGGTGCGCGATCACGACGATAGATTCGTATCCAAGCAAAGTGGCCGTATGCGGAGTCGCCTCGGGGGTAGCGCCCAGCCGGAGATAAGCCTCCGCAGCCCCAAAGTCCAGCCCGGAGGCCGGTGCTTCGGTGACGGTCAGCGCGATTTCAAGGGTGTCCAATGCGCAGCGATTTAGATCTTCCGCAATCCATCCCAGAGCGGGTGTATAACTCACCGAGAGCGTGCGCGGCATGGCGGGTGGCTCGATATAATCTATGCCCGAACAGGCGGTCAGTGCAGGGGTAAAAAGCATCCCGCAAACCACAAGACTCAATGGTAATAAATTGCGCATAGACAACATAAATACAATTATAACAGAAGCAAAGCCAGATTGAGAAAACCGAAAATAAGGCAGTATATTGCGAAGATATACAGCGGGCGCTGGCTCAGGTAGTGTAGCAGCCAACGGATGGCGATATAGCCTACCACGGCGGCGGTGGCAAACCCGACAAAGTAGGCGCTCAAAAGGGACGTGAAATGCGGAATTTCGAATAGCTTCAATACGCCAATTACGCCGCCCGCCAGCATGATTGGGATTGAGATCAGAAACGAGAAGCGCGCCGCCGCCGGGCGCTGCAGGTTGCGTGTCATCCCGCCGGTGATGGTTGCGCCGGAGCGCGAAACTCCGGGGAAAATTGCCAAAATTTGGAACGCGCCAACAACCAGCGCATCCACCCAGGTGATCTCTTCAAAAGCCCGGTTGCGCTTGCCAATCTTTTCCGCAACGAGCAGCAGGGCGGCTGTCACCAGTAAAAAGCTGGCCGTAGCCAGGGGGCTGCCAAAGGCGCGCTCGAATGTGTCGCTGAAGAGCAAATAAGCCGCCCCGGCGGGGATGGTTGCCAATACCAGATACCAGCCCATACGCGCTTGCGGATCGCCAAACGGCTCTTTTTTCCACAACCCGCTAAATACAGCACGCACGATGTGCTGAATATCGTCCCGGAAATAGGCAAAGACTGCCAGCAGCGTGGCGACCTGCACCAGCACGTCGAAGGCGAAAGCGTCTTGTGGGGCAATCTCCCAACCAAGCAGTTGGGGAGCCAGTACCAGATGTCCGGAGCTGGAGATGGGCAGGAATTCGGTAATGCCCTGGATAATGCCAAGAATGATGGTTTGGAGTATGGTCATAGGAATGTTAATTGTGGAATGATGAATGGCAGTCAGCGGGCGGTGGTTGGGCTTTCGAAGTATGCCCGCGTAAATGCCTCGAATTGTCCAGCCATAATTGCCTGGCGCATTTGCCCGGCGAGATGGATGAGCGTATGCAGGTTGTGAATTGAGAGCAGGGTTGATGCCAGCATCTCCTTGACGCTGACCAGATGCCGCAAATAGGCGCGGCTGAAATTTTGACACGTGTAGCAGGTGCAGTCTTCAACCAAAGGGCGCGGGTCGCGAGCGTATTCGGCTTTGCCGATATTGATACGTCCGCGTCCGCTGAAGGCGGCTTTATGGCGCGCCAACCGTGTGGGCAGCACGCAGTCAAAAATATCGACGCCGCGCAGCACCCCGTTGACGAGATCGTCGGGCGTGCCGACCCCCATCAGGTAGCGGGGTTTTTCCTCGGGCAGCACGGCATTCACCACATCCAGGATGGTATGCATCTCTTCTTTGGTTTCGCCCACCGAGAGCCCGCCAATCGCATTTCCGGGGAAATCCAGCCCGGCGATAAACTCCGCCGATTGTTGGCGCAGGTCGGGGAAAATACCGCCCTGCACAATCCCAAATAATGCCTGATCGGAGCGTTTTTTTGCGTTCAGGCTGCGTTTGGCCCAGGCGTGTGTGCGGCGCATGGCAATTTCGTTGTAGGCGCGATCATAAGGTTCAGCGCATTCGTCGAAGGCCATAATAATATCTGCCCCTAGATTCTCCTGAATCGCAATCGAGCGTTCGGGGGTCAGGCGGTGCAGCGAGCCATCGATATGGCTCTTGAAGGTTACGCCCTCATCATCGATCTGGTTAATGCCGCCCAGCGAGAAAACCTGAAAGCCACCCGAATCGGTCAAAATGGGATGCGGCCAATTCATGAAGGCGTGCAAGCCTCCCATTTCGGCAACCAGCTCATCCCCCGGCCGCAGGTAGAGATGATAGGTATTAGAGAGAATCAGGCTGGCCTGAATCTGATTCAAATGGACGGGAGTCAGCGATTTGACTGTGGCCTGAGTGCCCACCGGGGCGAAGATCGGGGTGGGGATGTCGCCGTGAGGGGTGTGAAACAACCCGGCGCGGGCGCGCCCATCCTGGGCGAGCAGATCAAATTGAAATGGTGTACGCATAGGGTCGAGATTATACCGTAGATGCGATAACTGCCGCCGCGAAATAGGCAATTCTTTCCTGTCTGGCCTCCCTCTTGTTCGAGATGGATTATAAGAATATAATCCATCTCGAAATCACCAAGCATCCCCTACCGAATATTGGAGAAAATTCCTGGTATGAATCCATCACAAGTTCATCAAGCAATTGGCAGCTATATGCTCGCTGATGGTAGTTCGATCGTCTTTGATGCAGAGCGATCTCACGGCGCCTATCTGGTTGATGCTGTAACCGGGCGCGAGTATATTGATTTCTACACGTTTTTCGCCAGTATTCCCGTGGGCTATAACCATCCCCGGGTAAAAGATGCAGAATTTTTAGAAAAAATAACCCACGCTGCTGTTCACAAACCCGCGAGTGCAGATATTTACACGCCTGAGATGGCGGAATTTGTGGAAACTTTTGGTCGTCTGGCGATGCCAGAGTCGATGCCGCATCTTTTTCTGGTTAGCGGTGGCTCCCTGGCCGTGGAAAATGCTCTCAAAGCCGCATTCGACTGGAAGGCGCGCAAAAATTTTGCTGCGATGGCAAATGCCGACCTTCAGACGGCACTTCCGGCAATGATCGACGGACTGGGGTCTAAGGTGATCCATTTCAAGGAAGCCTTTCACGGTCGCTCGGGCTATACCATGTCACTGACGAACACGGATGATCCTCGCAAATATATGTACTTCCCGAAATTTGATTGGCCGCGCATCGTTAATCCAAGACTTCGTTTTCCAATGGATGATGAAGTAACCGAAGAAGTTTCCAGGCTTGAAGAGATTGCTTTTATTCAAATCCAAACGGCGTTAAATCAATATAAAGGCGATATTGCTGCATTAATTATCGAAACCATCCAGGGCGAGGGCGGCGATAACCACTTTCGGCCTGAATTCTTGCGTGAGCTACGCCGCCTGGCCGACGAGCACGAATTCTTGCTCATTTTCGATGAAGTACAGAGCGGTATGGGCGTCACCGGGAAAATGTGGGCTTTTGAGCATTATGATTGCCAACCGGATATTTTCGCCTTTGGGAAGAAGAGTCAAGTCTGCGGGATTGTTGCTGGAAAGCGCATTGAAGAGGTCAGCAATCATGTATTCTCGGAATCCAGTCGCATCAATTCGACCTTTGGCGGCAACTTAGTCGATATGGTGCGCTGCACGCGCTATTTAGAAATTATTGAGGAAGAAAACCTCCTTGAGCATACCGCCAAAGTGGGCGATAAGATGATTCGTGAATTGCAGGCTGTAGCGGATGAATCGAAAGGGTTAATGACCAACGTGAGAGGCAAAGGTTTCATGATTGCGTATGACCTGCCAGACCAAAGAACACGGGATGGGATGGTCAAAAAACTATTCGAGAACGGCCTCCAGGTATTAAAATCAGGTAACCGCTCGGTTCGTTTCCGCGGTATGTTGGATACCTCCGAAGAAGTGGTTGATAAGGCTATGGAAATCATTGCCAAGAGCATACCGACTTCGGCAATGTAGATATCAGACCTGTTCCTGAATAAAACTGATCGCTCAGGCTTATGCCTCCGCAATCAAGATTTCGCAAAGAGGGTGTGCATGGGGTACACAGCACCCCATGCACACCCTCTTTGCGACTTTTCCCCGCCGTTGGCGGGGGATGTCGAGATAGTAATTATTTGAGAACAACTCTATTGAAGAGTCACTGCAGGAGAATAGAATTGATGCAAAAAATGAATATCCCTGGGCCGAAAGCCAAAAAAATCTTGGAACAGGATAGCAAATACGTATCCCCTTCTTACCCGCGGGCGCATCCCCTTGTGATGTCGCATGGAAAGGGCAGCGAAGTTTGGGATGTGGACGGCAACCGCTTTTTGGATTTTGCTTCAGGGATAGCCGTGGTAGGAACCGGGCACGCGCACCCAAAAGTCGTCAAAGCGATTCAAAACCAGGCAGAGAAATTTCTGCATATCTCTTCCGACTTCTATCATTCTGCCTGGGCAGATTTATCCCAGCGGCTGAGCGAGATCGCGCCATTTTCTGAAGAGGCAGGCGTGTTTTTATCTAACTCTGGCGCTGAGTGCGTTGAAGCGGCGGTCAAGCTGGCGCGTCATCACACGGGCCGTAGCCAGTTTATTGCTTTTCTGGGGGCTTTTCACGGGCGCACAATGGGCGCCTTGAGCTTCACCGCCAGTAAATCCATTTATCGTAGCGGATTTTTTCCCTCGATGCCCGGTGTTTACCATGCGCCCTATCCCGACACCTATCGCCCGCTATTGGCTTCGCGCCCCGGCGAAGATTATGGCGAGACAGTTGTGCGTTATATTGAAGAAGAAATTCTGGGCCGTTTGGTGCCACCCGAAGATGTGGCTGGAGTTTTGGTGGAACCGGTACAGGGCGAGGGCGGCTACGTGGTTCCCCCACTGGGATTTTTCCCCGCGTTGCGCGATTTATGCGACCGGCATGGTATTCTGTTAATTGATGATGAAGTTCAGGCCGGGATGGGACGCACCGGCAAGATGTGGGCAATTGAACACTTTGGCGTTGAGCCGGATATTGTCACCTCGGCGAAGGGCATTGCTTCTGGCGTTCCGCTGGGGGCGACGATTGCCCGTAAAAGCATGCTGACCTGGCCCGAAGGCGCGCATGGCAATACCTATGGCGGTAACCCGCTAGCCTGCGTCTCGGCCCTGGCAACCATTGATTTGTTACAAGAAGAATTCATCCAGAATGCGGCGGAAGTAGGCGAATATACCAAAGACGCCCTGGAAGAAATTCAGGCGCGGCATAAATCTATGGGGCAAGTGCGCGGCCTGGGCTTGATGATTGGCGTCGATTTTGTCAAAGACCCGGCCACACGCAAACCCGACAAAACCTTTCGCGACCGCGTGGAAGAACATTGCTTTGAGCATGGCCTTGTAACGCTGGGTTGTGGCAAAAGCACCGTGCGTTTTGCGCCGCCCCTCAGCATCAGCAAAGCCGAAATTGACGAAGGTCTACAGATATTCGAGCACGCCATTTCGTTGACTGAGAAGGAATAAACAGTAGCGTGTGGAAAATAGAAAGTGGCAAGAAATTTGTCCATTCTTTACTTTCCACCACCTACTTTTTACAAAATTATGCTCCCCGATTTCCGCAGCCGACAACGCGATTTTCTCCTCGATATTGCTCGCACGATCACGCAAGAACTTGAGCTTGATAAACTGCTCGAGCGCATCTTGCGGATTGCCGTCGAAATGCTGGCCGGACAGGCCGGTCTGATTGCTTTGCGCAGCGAACAGGGCGCCTGGAAAGTAGCCGCGTCGCATGGTCTTTCGGGGGCCTTTTTACAGCAACTCAACCCCCTCTTGGCGCAAGTCCCCGACAACGATGATCCGGCGCGTTTTGAAATTCCTGAAGTCAACCGTTTGTTGCAGTCGCTTACCCGCGCCGCCAGTCAAAACCTGCTTACCGGCGTTGCGCTGCCGCTGATTGCCCAGCACCGCGTAATCGGCCTGACGTTTATCTTTCGCGCTTACCGTACAGTATTCTCAACAAACGACCGCGCCCTCTTGCAGAGTTTTGCCGATCAGGCGGCCATCGCTGTTCACAACGCTCAACTCTATAGTCAGGTGCGGCGCGAAAAGCAACGCCTGGATGCACTATTAGATTCGGCTGCTGATGGCATCATGATATTAACGCCCGATCACACCATCGAACGTTGCAACCCGGCTTTTGTGCGTTTGTGGGGAGACAAAGCGGAAATATTACAAGGCAAATCGCACGATCATATTATCCGCTGGATTCGCCGCAAACAGGGCACCTCTCTTGAAGAAGCAGAAACCGGAGGTTGGCCGCTGACCCCGAATGCGACTCTGTACGTCGAAGGGGATATCGAACGACCCAACGGGGTGCCTCTGGCCGTGGGCATTACCTACGCCCCGCTGATTTCTCCCGAAGGCACTTTGCTTAATATTATTGCCACTATTCGGGATATTACGCATTTTCGTGAGGCTGAAGAACTTAAAAGCACGTTCATTTCCGTGGTGAGTCATGAATTAAAGACTCCTGTAGCATTGATAAAAGGTTATACCAGCACCTTACGCCGCGACGATGTTTCCTGGGATGATGAAATTGTGCAAGACAGCCTCGAAGTGATTGAGGAAGAAGCCGATCACCTGACCGCGATGATTGAGAATTTGCTCGATGCCTCGCGTCTGCAAGCCGGGGGATTGAAATTGAATCGTTCAGATTTGGCATTGAATGCCTTTGTTGAACGGCTGGCCGAGCGTTTTCGCACACAAACCGCGCGGCATACGATTCAGGTTGATTTTCCATCTGATTTTCCCATTGTGATGGCTGATGAAGCTCGCCTCGGCCAGGTACTTTCCAACCTGCTTTCAAATGCCATCAAATATTCCCCGGAAGGGGGCGAGATTCGTCTAGGTGGGCAAGTACGTAACGATCAGGTGATTATGTGTGTTCAGGATGACGGACCAGGTATTGCTGCTGGGGATATTCCGCACATTTTCGATCGCTTCTACCGCGCCGATGAAGCCAGCCGCACGACCAAAGGGGCCGGTTTAGGGCTATATCTTACCCGGGCGATTATCGAAGCCCACGGCGGGCGCATTTGGGTAGACCCGCGTCCGGGGGATGGTGCGCGCATCTGTTTTTCGCTGCCGCGATAAGGTTTTTGTGTTATCCTATGGGGCTTGTACAGTCCTTTCTAATGCTGAAATATGGATGTGGTGATAAGGCACTACATATAATTATTTCGGATTTCAATTACGGAGTTTAATTCATGCCGCAAACCCAAATCTCTTGCCCCAATTGTCGCCAACCCATTATGGCGGATGTTAACCAGCTTTTCGATGTCGCTCAGGAGCCGCAAGCCAAACAAAACCTGCTCTCTGGGATGTATAACCTGGCGCAATGCCCCCATTGCGGGTATCAGGGTAATCTGGCTACCCCGATTGTGTACCACGATCCCGAAAAAGAGTTGTTGCTAACCTTTTTCCCGCCCGAACTCAATATGCCGCGTAATGAGCAAGAGCGTTTGGTCGGGCCACTGATTAAGAGAGTTGTCGACAATCTCCCCCAGGAAAAGCGAAAAGGCTATCTTTTTAGCCCTAAGACGATGCTGACTTTTAAGGGCATGATTGAATTAATTCTTGAAGCGGATGGGATTAGCAAAGAGATGCTTGATGCCCAGGAAAAACGTATGGGGCTAATTCAACGCTTGATGGAAACTTCACCCGATGGGCGCGAGGCGCTGATCGAACAAGAAGATGCTTTGATCGATGATGATTTCTTTACCCTTTTCTCGCGTTTGGCAGAAGTCGCGCTGATGAGTAACGATTCTGCCAGTGCCGAAGGTTTGCGTGCTTTACAAGAAACCTTACTCTCACATAGCACGAAAGGCCGCCAACTGAAAAATGAAGCCGAAGAGATTAACGCCGCGCGGCAAGCACTGGAAGCGATTGGTCAGGCCCTTACCCGAGAAGTATTGCTTGATTTGATCGTCGATTCGCCCAATGCTGCGCGCACCCGCGCCTATGTGCAGATGGTACGCCCCGGCCTGGATTATCAGTTTTTCCAAATGTTGAGTGAACGTATTGATTCAGCAGCGGGCGATGAAAAACAACGTCTGGAAACTTTGCGCGCACAATTGCTTGAACTCACCCAAGATATTGATCGTGTGCTTGAACAACGCAAGCAGCTTGCCCGAAAAAATCTGAATTCGTTGCTGGAAGTGGATGATATCGCCGCAGCCTTGCAGGCCAATCTCGGCGCGGTGGATGAATTTTTTGTAGAAGCATTAACCGAAGCGCTTGAAGAAGCTCGACAGGCTGGTGATTTAGCGCGTTCAGAAAAACTTGGCGAAGTCATGGCAGCGCTTGAATCGTTTAGCGCCCAACCTCCTGAAATGGAATTCGTTGAAGAATTACTTGAACTGGCTGATGACGAAGACGCCGTTAAGCAACTGCTGCAATCGCAAACCGAGGAAACCCATCAGAAACTCTCTGAACTGTTGATGAATTTAATGACCCAGGTTCAGGCCAGCGCCGAACAGGCTCAGGGCGATGCGAAAGAACAACAATTGACATTAGCCAACCAATTGCAAAAAGTATTCAACATCGCTTTACAGTTTTCTATGGAAAAAAACCTTAAGGGGTAGCATCCAATAAAACACAAAAAAAGAACAGCATTTTTTCAGCGCTGTTCTTTTTTGTTTAGGTTATTTTCTGCGAAGACGGCACTATACATTAAAGCGAAACAGAATTACATCCCCATCTTGTACTGTATATTCCTTGCCTTCGGAGCGTAGCAAACCAGCTGCTTTGAGCGCTGTATCGCTGCCATATTCGGCAAAAATTTCAAACGATACAACCTCCGCGCGGATAAAACCGCGTTCAAAATCATTGTGGATGATCCCGGCTGCCTGTGGCGTTTTAGTGCCGCGCAGAATTTGCCAGGCGCGCACTTCTTTGTCATTTTTTGTGAAATACGTGATTAAGTTCAGCGTTGCAAAACCTTTGCGAATCACCTGTTGAAGACCGCTCTCCTGTGCGCCCGCCAACTCAAGAAATTCTTGTTGTTCGTCCGGGGTCATGCCGATGAGTTCTTCTTCAAGTTTGCCGCATAATAGAACAAATTCAGCATTTTGTTCCGAAGCAATGGCCTGAATGATTTGCACGCAGGGATTGACGCCTTCCAGGCCGGTTTCATCTACATTGGCAGCCAAGATGACCGGTTTGGCGGTCAGGAAGCGCAATTCTTGGATGAGTGAGGTGAGTGGATCGCTCGATGGGAAACTTGAAACCGGGCCGCCGTTTTCAAGATGTGTTTTTAACTCTTGTGCAACTTCCATCACCGGAATGAGTTTTCGATCCCCTTTGATGGCGCTGGTGAGACGCTCAATTTTCCGTTCAAGTTGCTCAAGGTCGGCGATTGCCAACTCAAGTTGGACGGTTTCAATATCCGTATCGGGGTCAAATTTGCCGCTGACATGTACCACGTTGGGATCATCAAAGCAGCGCACCACATGCACAATTGCATCAACATCGCGGATATTGCCTAGAAACTGATTCCCCAGCCCTTCACCTCGGCTGGCGCCCCGCACCAGGCCGGCAATATCCACAAATTCGATCGTGGCGAAGATCGCCTCGGGCGCCCCCGTGAGTTCCTTCAAGTGTATCAGGCGCGCGTCTCGCAGCGGCACTATCGCTCGATTGGGTTGGATTGTACAAAAGGGGTAATTGGCGACTTCGGCGTTTTGCGTGCGAGTCAGCGCGTTGAATACAGTACTCTTCCCCACATTCGGCAGGCCAATAATCCCAACTTTAAGACTCATCGCAAGTTATAAATTGGATGTACAGTGCGGACAGCGAGTGGCTTTTATCGGGATCGTGGTAAAACAGTGCGGGCATTCTTTTTCGGTGGGCTCTGTGGGCGGGACTTCTTCTTCCTTCTGCATTCGGTTGACACCGCGAATGAGTACGAAGAGCGCCAAAGCCATAATTAGGAAAATGATAATTGAATTGATGAAGAGACCATAGTTGATCGTCACGGCCCCAGCTTCCTGTGCCAGTGCCAGCGTAGGGTACGGGCCGGGTGTTGCGCCAGATTTGAGTGTCAAAAACAGATTTGAAAAATCGACATTCCCGAATAGCAATCCAATGGGTGGCATCAGAATATCATTGACGAGAGATTTGATGATAGCGCCGAAAGCGCCGCCGATGATAACGCCAACGGCCATATCGAGTACATTGCCGCGCATAACGAATGTTTTGAATTCTTT
>JACNJM010000153.1 GCA_014382605.1 Anaerolineae bacterium | reverse complement strand
GAGAAAAGCATAAAAAATGTACGGGTCAATAGTCGTATGAACACATCTCACGCAAAGACGCAGAGCCGCAAAGCTGTTTTTCTCGCTTATTTCTTGGCGACTTGGCGTGAAAACGTTTGTGTTTACACTTCTCTTGATGATTGCAGAAAAGCATAAAAATCTCGGCGGACTCAGCGTTCTCTGTGGTAAATACCCACCCTGGCTCTACTTTAAGAAAGCCGTGAGCCCAAACGACAAAAGCAATCCAAAAGCAGTCGCGGTATAATTAGGCGTGTGCCCGCCTTCGGGTAGCACACGCTTTTTTCGTTGATGCCAGATAGTTTCTAAGGATGTTTACTGTATGGATTATGGCACGGTTCGTTCTGTAGATATTAACCAACAAATGCGCTCCGCCTATCTTGATTACGCCATGAGCGTAATTGTCGCCAGAGCGCTCCCCGATGCGCGCGACGGATTAAAACCCGTTCACCGACGCATTCTATATGCTATGTACGATATGGGTATCCGCGCCACCGGCTCTTATAAAAAATCAGCCCGTATTGTTGGTGAAGTTTTGGGTAAATATCACCCGCATGGCGATCAGGCTGTATATGACTCGATGGCTCGCATGGCACAGGATTTTTCCTTGCGCTATATGCTCGTCGACGGGCAGGGCAACTTTGGCTCCATTGATGGCGATTCGCCCGCAGCCATGCGTTACACCGAAGCCCGCATGGGAAAGCTGGCCGAAGAATTGCTCACCGATATCGACAAAGATACGGTTGATTTCACAGACAATTTTGATGGCTCGCTGCAAGAACCCAGTGTTTTGCCCGCGCGCCTGCCTAATATGCTGCTCAACGGCGCATCTGGAATTGCCGTGGGAATGGCAACGAATATCCCGCCGCATAATATCAATGAGTTGGTTGCAGCCCTTACGTATGTAATTGACCACTACGAAGACTTCGACAATGTTACTATGGAAGATTTACTCACCATCATGCCTGGCCCCGATTTCCCCACTGGCGGCACCATTGTTGGGGATGAGGGTATCCGGCAGGCCTACGGGACAGGGCGCGGGCGCATCATTTTACGCGGCAAGGCCATCATCGAAGAAATGAGCGGGGGTAAACACCGCATCATCATCGGGGAAATTCCCTACCAACTCAACAAAACCACGCTGATCGAACGCATTGCCACCCTGGCCCGTGAAGGCAAGCTCGACGAAATATCGGACCTGCGAGATGAATCCGACCGTAATGGTATGCGCATCGTCATCGAGCTAAAACGCACCGCCTACCCGCGCAAGGTGCTGAATCAGCTTTATAAATACACCCCACTCCAATCTACGTTTGGCGTGCAAATGTTGGCCCTCGTCGATGGGGAACCGCGCATGTTGCCACTCAAGCGGGCGCTGCACATCTATATTGAGCACCGTCTGGATGTCATCACACGCCGCACGCAATTCGAACTCAAAAAAGCCAAAGCCCGCGCCCATATTCTCGAAGGGCTGACGATTGCACTGGCAAATCTGGATGCTGTCATTCAAACCATTCGCGAATCCAAAGACGTGGAAACTGCCAAAGAACGCCTGATCACGCGCTTCAAACTCAGCGAGTTGCAGGCACAGGCTATTTTGGATATGCAGTTGCGCCGACTAGCCGCGCTGGAACGCCAGAAAATTGAAGATGAGTATAAAGCGTTACAGGAACGCATTGCCCACCTGGAAGATTTGTTGGCTCACCCCAAAAAGATGCTGCTACTCATCAAGGAAGACCTGGCCGAAATCGGCCAAAAATATAAAGACGAACGCCGCACAAATATTATTCCCGAAGCCAGCGGCGACCTGAGTATGGAAGATTTAGTGGGCGATGAAGCTGTGCTGGTGAGTATCACTGAACGTGGTTATGTCAAACGCGTTGATGCAATCACCTACCGCTCGCAAAAACGCGGCGGGCGCGGCGTTATCGGCCACACCACCCGCGAAGAAGATGAAGTTGTGATGATGTTCCCGGCGCGCACACTGGAAACAATCTTGTTCTTCTCAGACCGCGGTAAAGTCTACGCTGCAAAAACCTACGATATTCCCGATGCCGGGCGCACCGCCAAAGGGATTTCGATGGTCAATGTTCTTTCCATTGCCCCCGGCGAAACTATCACCGCCGCGGTCGCCGTGCCCGATTTTGAAGCCGCCAACTACTGCACCTTGGTCACCCGTTTGGGCAAAATTAAACGCGTGGCGCTCTCCGAATTTGCGTCGGTACGACCATCCGGGCTTATCGCCATGGGCTTAGCCGACGACGATGAACTGGGATGGGTACGCCTGACCAACGGCAACGAAGAACTCATTATCATCACCACGAACGGACAAGCATTGCGTTTCGCCGAAACTGAACTGCGCCCCATGGGACGCCCTGCACAGGGCGTTAACGGCATCAACCTGCGCGGCGAAGATCGCGTGATCGGCATGGAAGTGGTTGAGCCAGGTGGCGATCTATTGGTGGTTACAACCAAGGGCTACGGCAAACGCACCTCGCTCGATGAATACACCCCCAAAGGGCGCGCCACGATGGGCAATCTAACCATCGACAAAAATGCGCTCTCCAAGATCGGCCTGATCGCAGCGGCCCGCGTTGTGCAGCCCAATGAAGATCAACTTACCTTCATCTCGGCGAATGGCATTGTGATGCGCACAAACGCCGCGGCCATTTCGCAATTCACACGCGCCACGCGCGGCGTACAAATCATGAATCTTGAAGCCGATGATAGCGTTGTCTCCGTGGCACGCTTCGCCGAAGCCGATCTCCTTATGACTGAGACAGCGTAAAAAAGGCAAGTTCTGGAGTAAATAAAAAGAGTGTTGGCGATATGATGCCAACACTCTTTTTTCTACCAAGCTTCGGCCTTAGAAAACTGGTAGAGAAATTCTTTCCGTTACCAATAGGCAAAATGAACTCAAAATGCACACAATCATCATCACCATCGCGGCGATAACAAAACGCTGCACCGGTGTCATCCCCAGGAATATCGCCGGTACCGATTTTGGTTCATCTGAATCTAATATATCTTCTTCATCATCAAAAATCGAATCACCGATTTGTCCACGTAGATCATCAAGCATAGTCAGCCTCCCAAAGAAAGAACTGCTGAAAAACAGGTACGTGTAGATGCGAAACGCCTCACACATACCTGTTTTTCAAATTTTCTACTCACGAGTCCAAAACAAGTGTAGCCTATTTTAGGGAACTGTCAACCGGGCGCAGATGGATTTCTCCCGCCCGGAGATTGGCCTGTCCCCCAGAGCGGACCTGAACC
>JACNJM010000111.1:10155-16902 GCA_014382605.1 Anaerolineae bacterium | reverse complement strand
GCCCAGTACATGCTGATGGCAATCGTATACAGCGAAATTGTGATGGCAAAAGCCGGGCCAAAACCGTAATGCACCTGTAAATAGCCACTAAGCGCCGGGCTGAACGCCCAACCAAAATTCCAGGCCATACTCGAAAGACTGGCTACCGTGCCGCGGGCCGAGGCATCAACACGCTCCATTACAAAGGTCTGATAAACCGGAGTACTCATATTCATCAACGCTAAACGGAAATAATACGCTCCGGCGCTGACCCAGAACCACGGCGAAAAGCCAAGCAGCGCCAAAAGCGGCACCGACAAGCCTTGTGTGACCACCACAACAGGAATTTTGCCAAAGCGATCGGCCAGCGGCGGCGCAATCAGCAAGCCAACGCCCATCGCCAGCGAGCCCCAGGCGAAGAGATTGCCAATCACCGGGTCGGGCTGATGGTGTACCACCCGATAGAAAACATTCATAAACGGCATCACCAGTCCGGCCCCAATCGAGGTGATCAGCAAAGGCATAATCAGCTTGCCCAGCAACGCCGGATTTTCTACAGCGTATTTTATCGGTGCAAAGACCGAACGTTGATCGCTCTCCAAACGCTGACGGCGCAGCAAAAATAACGGCGCAATCCCCAGTGCAAAAGTGGCAGCCACGACCAGCAAAGACCAGCCATAGGCCGCGCTGCTGGTAGCGGCTGCACCCAATTGACGCCCCAACAACCCCGGTAGATAGCCGCCGATGGCATTACCAAAAAATGCCGAAAGCATCTGCAAACCCTGGCTAAAACTGAATAAATAGGTGCGCTCCTGCTCGCCGCTGTTTTCCATTAAAAACGGCGACATAGTAATGCCCCACAACCCTTGCCCCAGCCCCGAAAAGATATTCATGGCGTATAACGAAGGCTCTGTCTGCCAGATAACAACGCCCGCCACTGAAAAAGCCGTTAACAGCCCTCCCAAAACCAGCGAGTATTTTCGCCCCAGAATATCTGCCAGATAACCCATAGGTAGCGCAGAAAGCAGAGCGGTGGTGCTCGAAACACTGATCAAGCGCCCAACCAGCGACTCATCAAACCCCAGGCTGAGCACATAAAAATTAAACAGCAGCCGGAAGACGCCCATGGAAATGCCAGTGAGGATCACGTTCAGCAAGAATAAGCGTGCATTAGGGCGGAATAACCGCACACGGGCAATATAGGCGCCCAATGCGTTGCGAAGTTTTTCAAATATCTGCATAGAATTGGAGATTATACTCCCGCCTTCAGGGGAGTCAAATAAATTACGCGGCAAAGGCAAAAACGCGCTATATTGAGAACACATCCCGCCAGATATAGGGTAGCGTTAATCACACGCTTCGTGTGATTAATCCCCAAAGCTGTGGATAACTCGCGAAAAACTGTGGAGAAGTGGTCTTTTATGTTGAAAACTCGTTCTAACTATATGTGGAAGGATGGATAGTTAACCCCCATATCTGGGCACGCATTTTTTTACAAACCATATCTACAGAAAGCCTGTTTTTCGTCAAAATGTATTTCGGTTGTTCGCGTTTTCTCCCCATATGGTTTGGGGAGAAAATATTGGGAGACACCCCCCGAATAGCGGCAAGTGCACCCCATACCCCTGTATATCTGGGGGAAGTTTTGTTACTCCAGACACTTATCCACATATCCCCAGCCCCTACTAAGACGACTATTTTAACTATTTAAATATACATGGGGATAAGGATTCTTTAAGAACCAAACTCACAAAAAAGTGCGCTTTCTTTCTTGCTCTTTCAGGGGATCATCTGCAACCGGGGATAAGCCCGCCTCGATCAATTGTGATCGCAATTTCTTTACCGTCTTTTTTAACTCAGCCATCCGAACCTCACGCCCAGCCATCATATTAACCAGTTTTTGCAGTTCTTCAGTTCGCTCACGAACCACTTTTTCCAGGTGATCCTGATGTTGGCGTAATTCAAACTCAACACGTTCGCGCTCTTCCAGAAATTGAATGCGATCAATTACAACGGCAACATGCCGCGTCATGGTTTCTAAGTACTCAATTTCTGCCTGCGTTGGAACACGTATACCTTCTTCCCCAAATGTTCCTGTTGCGATGGCGCCTAAACGCTGGTGTTCCAAATACACCGGCATATTGACTATGGTACGATTTCCTAAAGCGGCAACGATGTCTTTGTTCGTGCGGGGATCTGTGCGTGCATCTTCGGCAATGCAGATATGATCGCTTTGTGTGATTTCCTCATTCCATGCATCGCCAGCTATTTTGAACTCACTTACCCGTGAACCAAATTCTTCGGCTTTGTCCCCGGCGTAAGTCAGAAGTTGAGCGTAATCCCTTTCTTCGCTCAGCACATAAATCCAGACATTGTTATATCCAATCAGAGTTTGAATTTCGTGTAATATGGCATTCGCTATATCCTGATGGCTGCGCGCACGCTCCAATTCCTGAAAAAGCCTCATCAGGGAACTTAGACGCCCCTTGTTCTTAGCGAAATCTGAAGTGGCAGCCATTTTGTGTTACTTTCAAGCGGGCTAGTTATTTTGTGGGGGAGATTGCTAAATCGCGGATATCGAGCCGGGAGCTTTTGTCGAATGCTAGTGTACCATAGGATAGTTTTCCATGCGGTGGAAAAGCAGCATATTGATTATCGATCCATAGGACAAATCCCAATGGGATATGGGGCGCCACCGGGGTTTCGAAGATCACAATATCATCCACAAAAAATTGAACCGCATCGGTATGCCAGTGAATGCCGTAGCTGTGCCATTGGCTTGTATCCAGGGGGAGACGGGCTGCATCCTGATGGATGAGGCGGCTTGCCAGTTTGCGCAGTAATCTGGCCGTGGGGGTGAGCGCCAGGAATGGCAACGCGGGAAGCCCCAGCCCTAACAATGCAGCGGGCCAGTGCGGAGATCGGAAGGTAGCGGCTAATAGTCCTTGTGCGGGCAGGTCGTCACGCAGGGAGAGATAGTTCTGCGCCGAAGCGTAGAAGAACCAGGCCGCGTTGGGGAGAGCGGGCAGTCGTCTTTGCCCGCCGCCAAATCCAAACGACAGGCTGAAGGGGTCATTCCAGAAGCCGAAGCCCCAGGTGCCAGGCATTTTTAGATCGGAGGCTTTGGCGCGCAGGCGCATTTGTAGCGGGGGTTGCCAGGGGAAGTTGTGGCGCGCGCGAGAATTATAATCATCGAGCTGCGCCAGGCGATAGCTTCCCGCGGGGCCAGGGGGGAGTTTGAGTTTCCACGCGCCAACTCCCGAGGGAGTCAGGCTGCTGTCGGGGGTCAGGGAGGGGATCAGATTCATGCAGCCTCAAAAATGTGTGTCAGAATTGTTGCTCCGCTGCCGCCGATATTCTGCGCCATGCCGATTTTGGCCCCCTCCACCTGCGAGCCAGAAGCCAGGCCGCGCAATTGTTCGACGACTTCAACGATTTGGTACATGCCGGTAGCGCCAACAGGATGGCCGCGGGCTTTCAATCCGCCGCGGGTGGTGATGGGGATGCGGCCACCGATGACGATTTCGCCTTCCAGCCCCAGGCGAGGCCCTTGCCCACGCTCAGCAAAACCGCTGGCCTCCAGCGATAGGGCCGACATAATTGAAAAAGCATCGTGCAGTTCGAACAGGTCGATCTCGTTTGGCTCGATACCAGCCTGGGTGTAGGCCTGCCGGGATGATTTTTCGGCAGCCGTGAGCCACAACGCATCCTTACGGTCATGGACGGCGAGCGTATCGGTGGCTGCGCCGGAGCCAATCACGCGCACAGCCGTGCGTGGCGCCATTTCGGCAGGCACAATCACCACTGCGGCGGCTCCATCGCCAACCGCGGATGAATCCATCAGATTGATAGGATCGGAAACCATACGCGCCTTGATGTATTTTTCGTGGTTCAAGGGGATATGCAAGCGGGCGTTGGGGTTGTGCAGCGCATTGGCATGGGCATTGATCGAGAAGGGTGCAAAATCGGTGTGCTGCCAGCCATATTCGTGCATATAGCGGCGCATGATGAGGGCATTCAGGCTGATGAACGACAGTCCGTGGATAATTTCGTAATCGGCATCGGCGGCAGTTGCCAGCCCGGCGGTGGCCTCTATCGGCAAAGCATCGGTCATTTTCTCTGCCCCGACGACTATGGCATTGTTGACCTGGCCCGAAGCCACGGCCATTAACCCCATGCGAAAGGCTGCTGCCCCCGATCCGCAAGCCGCTTCGACCTTAAAGGCTTCAATGCTGAGCATTCCCACCCAGTCGGCGAGCCATGCCCCGAGGTGTTCCTGCTGTTCCAGCAAACCGGAGAGCATATTGCCAACATACAAGGCCTCCACGGAGGGCATGTCTGCGTCTTCTAACGCAGCAAAAATCGCTTCCCCGGCCAGTTCTTTGAGTGATTTTGTCCAGTGTTCTGCGACAGGGGTTTGCCCGATCCCGATGATAGCAACTTTTCTCATAAAAGCGGTCTCCAACCGCAACTAAACAATAACGCAAAGACGTAGAGATACGAAGACGCAAAGAAAAAATTAAGAACTTTCGTGTCCTTGCTTCTTTGCGCCTTTGCATTAAAAGTTTATCATCTATCTCTAAACTCTGCATGATACAATCGTGCCCGTTATGCGGGTAAAGCTGCGTTTTATATGGCGATCATTTCGGGTTATATTGCTTGTTCTGACGCTCGTTTTTCTTTTGGTACGTAGCGTGCCCGAAGTTGGCGATCAGACTGAGAAAGTGCGCGCGTTTACCCGTCATACGGAATTTGACTATATTACCTGGACGGTTGATGCGCTGCAAATCAAATTGGCACAGATCGGTTTGGGCGCAGTAAATTACCTTTCGCCCGCCGACCAGCGCCAGGTTGTGATCGATTACTTCGAGTTGATTGACCGCATCCAACAAGTGGAGCGCGATCTCGATGCTTATTACACCAGCCCCGAAATTATCCAGCCTGAAATTGCAGCGCAATTCACCCGTCGTGAGCTGGATAATCTCTATCAACAACGTCAGCAGCTCGCGCCGCTGGCCGAAGCGATTGTGCAAGACCAACTCAGCGCCGTGACCGCCGAGCTCGGCCTGGGCTTTGGCGGGCAGCCGATTCCGCCGGTACTTTATCATGTTACGCCCCTGCCGCTGGCGCTGATCGTCTCGCCGCGGGATGTCATTCGTCAGGATGAAGATATTTCGCTGGATCCGAATTTAACCGTGGATCAGCGAGTATCACTGGAAGCAAAGGTGGATGCCGCGCTGAATGTCTCGACCGTGGTCGTTAATATTGGCGGCGTGGGCATGTACCCGACCATGGTGCAACAAACCACCAATATCGACTGGATGTTTGAAGTCGTCGCTCACGAGTGGGTGCATAATTATCTTACGCTGCGCCCGCTGGGACTCAGCTATATGAAAGACAACCCGCTGCGCACCATCAACGAAACCACGGCCAGCCTGGCAGGCAAAGAGATCGGCGCGCAGCTGATTGAACGCTTTTACCCCGAACGGATACCGCCCTCGCCAAAGATGCAGCCCGAAAGTGCGCCAACCGATACAGGTACTCCCGAAAGTGAAGCCCCTCCCGCATTCGATTACCGCGCTGAGATGCACGAAACTCGTCTCACCGCCGATGCGATGCTCGCCGAGGGCAATATTGAAGCCGCTGAAGCCTATATGGAAGCCCGTCGCCAGATTTTTTTCGAAAATGGCTATAGTATTCGCAAGCTCAACCAGGCCTGGTTTGCCTTCCACGGAGCCTATGCCGATAGGCCCGGCGGAGCTGCCGGAGCCGCTGAAGACCCCGTCGGCGATGCGGTGCGCCAGTTGCGCGCTCAAAGCAATTCGCTTAACGACTTCCTTTTTCGCATTTCATGGATCTGGAGCTTTGAGCAATTGCAAGAAATGGTGAATTAATAATACCCTCACCCCCCAGCCCCCTCTCCCGATTCGGGAGAGGGGGAGTGTAGATTGCTAAAAATGTTGTTTGATAATTCATCAACAAACGCCCTTCTCCCAATTTGGGAGAAGGGCTGGGGAAGAGGGCTTTACAAGGAGAAACTATGCTCAAAAAATTACTCGTACCCCTATTGATATTGCCGCTGATATTGGCCGCCTGCGGCGGGGAGACTCAAGCTTCGCTCGAAGAGGCTCCTGTTGCCGTGGTGGATGCTGCAGCCAAAGTGGAATCCATCGTAGAGCCTGTAGCTACTGAAGCTGTCGCAGAACCCGTTTCGGGGAAATTTACCAGTGAGTGTACTCTGGTGAGCGCCGCTCTGGATGCACCCGAAGCCTATGCTGAACTCTTTGGCGTCACCGAGCGAGATTGGGTCTATGGCCCCGAAACTGCCGCCCTCACCATTGTTGAGTACGGCGATTTCCAATGACCATACTGTGCCGAAATTGCGCCCGTGTTGGCGCAACTCAAAGTTGATTTTCCCGAAGATATTCGCATTATTTACCGTCATTTCCCGTTAGCCGCCATCCACGATAAAGCCCTGCTCGCCGCACAAGCCGCCGAAGCCGCCGGCCTACAAGATAAATTCTGGGAGATGCACGCTTTTTTGTATGATAATGCCGCAATGTGGAGCGAATACAGCGTCGCAGAGTTTCAGGCTTATCTGATCGAAAACGCATCAACCCTGGAACTAGATGCAGACCAATTTGAAGTTGATCTGACTAGCCAAGAAATTGTGGCCTTCGCCGAAAATACCTGGAAACTCGGTCAGCAGATTGGCCTGCCCGGTACGCCATTTTTTGTGATCAACGACAATCCCTATAATGGTCCGCT
>JACNJM010000111.1:3266-9823 GCA_014382605.1 Anaerolineae bacterium | reverse complement strand
TTGGGCGGCCCTGGCTATGCCTTTGCCAACGAAACCAGCGACGATTTGATTTTTGATCGAGCGGGATTGGTTGCGATGGCAAATTCTGGGCCAGATACCAACGGCAGCCAGTTTTTCATCACCTATGGCCCTGCGGAACACCTCAATGGTGGCTACACTATCTTTGGCGAAGTGCTCGAGGGCATGGATGTACTAGAAAGCCTGACTCCGCGCGACCCTTCACAGGGTGGTGTTTTGCCCACAGGCGATACGATTATCACGATTACGATTGTAGAAGAGTAGAGTTAGAATGTTGGCAGGCTGAAAAGTTATGACTCAACCTGCCAACTTGCTAACCTTCAACTTTCAACCCAAAACCGTTATAATCCCGCCCACAGCTTAAATAAAGGATTGAAAATATGGAAATAATTACCTTTCTGATTGACTTTATACTTCACCTTGATGAGCATCTCAGCGCCATCATTTTGCAGTACGGCACCTGGACCTATGCGATCCTGTTTCTGATTATCTTCATGGAAACCGGCTTTGTGGTGACCCCCTTCTTGCCTGGCGATTCGCTGCTCTTTGCGGCGGGTAGCTTTGCGGCCCTCGGCGCGCTCAGCCCGCTGACTCTCGTCATCTTGCTCATGATTGCCGCAATAATTGGCGATACCGTCAACTATTGGATCGGTCACTATATCGGCGACCGCGCCTTCAGTGGTAATATCCGCTGGCTGAAAAAGGAATATATGGATCAAACCCATGAATTCTACGAGAAGCACGGCGGCAAGACCATCATTCTGGCGCGTTTTGTGCCCATTATCCGCACCTTTGCGCCCTTCGTTGCCGGTGTTGGCAAGATGAGCTATGGCAAGTTCATCTCGTATAATATTGTTGGCGGCATCATTTGGGTCAATCTATTCATCTTTATGGGTTTTTTCTTTGGCAATTTGCCCTTTGTGAAGAAAAATTTCGAGCTGGTTATCTTCGCCATCATCTTCATTTCGTTTATCCCCCCCGTGATGGAATATTTTAAGGCCCGCAAAGCGGTCAAAGCCAAAGCAGAGGCATAAGCCCAGGGGTTTACCCTTTGGAAACGCAAAAATCGAAACCCCAGCTTGAATCCCCTCGGGGCGTACCCCCCGCCTTTCATCTCATGGCGAAACCGCGTGGCGCAATCTGCAATCTGGATTGCGCCTATTGTTATTTTCTCTCAAAGGAAAATTTGTATCCGGGGAGCGATTTTCGCATGAGGGATGAGGTGCTGGAAGCGTACACGCGCCAGTATATCGAGGCGCAGCGTGTCCCTGAAGTGACATTTGCATGGCAGGGTGGAGAGCCAACCCTGATGGACCTGGAATTCTTCGAGCGGGCGCTGCACTTTCAGCGTAAATACGCCCGGCCCGGCATGAAAATCCATAATGCGCTACAAACTAACGGAGTTACGCTGGATGCCGATTGGTGCAAATTCTTTGGGGATAACAAATTCCTCATCGGGCTGAGTCTCGATGGTCCGCGGCAAGTCCACGACGGTTATCGCAAAGATCGGGGCGGTCAGCCCACCTTCGAGCGAGTCATGCGCGGCCTGCATCTTTTGCAGGAATATAACGTCGAGTTCAATACCCTCACCACGGTTCATTCCCTCAATGTTCCTCATCCACTGGATGTGTACCATTTTCTCAGAGATGAAGTTAATTCAGCGTTTATGCAGTTCATCCCCATTGTGGAGCGGGATAACGAAACCGGCTACCAACAGGGCAATAAGGTGACGGCGCGCTCCGTGGGCGGGCGGCAGTACGGCGAGTTCCTGACGGCGATTTTCGACGAGTGGGTGCGCCGCGATGTGGATCGGGTATACGTGCAAATATTTGATGTGACCCTCGGCGCGTGGTTAGGTCAGCCCGGTAGTCTGTGCATTTTTGCCCCAACCTGTGGCGCCGCCCTGGCCCTGGAACACAACGGCGATGTATATGCCTGTGATCACTACGTCGAGCCGAAGTTTTTGCTGGGGAATATGCTGCAAACCAATTTGCCCGCGCTGGTGGCTTCGCATCAGCAAATTAAATTTGGACGTGATAAATTAAAGAAATTGTCGCGTTACTGTCAGAAATGCGAAGTGCGTTTTGCCTGTCATGGCGGCTGCCCCAAGAACCGCATTTTGCGTACGCCTGCTGGCGAACCGGGGCTGAATTATTTGTGTGAAGGGTATAAGCACTTTTTCACGCACGTTGATACCCCCATGAAAATGATGGCCGCCCTCATTCGTCAGGGGCGGCACCCGGCAGAAGTGATGAATTTGCTCAAGAAAAGTTAGAGGTTGGCAAGTAGTACTTTGGAACTTGCCAACCTCTATTCGCTAATTCCGAAACGCCTCCGCGGGTTCAAGATTGGCGGCGCGCAGAGCCGGGTAAACTCCGGAGAGCAGGCCGATCAGCGCGCCAATGACGGGGGTAGCAAAGGGGGCGGAGGGGTCTAAAACGGGAGTCCACACCTGAATGGCGGAAACGCCCACTACAATGAACACTCCCAGGCTGGCACCCAACAGGCCACCGACAATGCCCATTGCCGAAGTTTCTACAAGGAATTGCGCTGCAATATGCCCGCGCGTGGCCCCGATGGCGCGCCGCAAGCCGATCTCTCCCGTGCGTTCGATCACGGAAACGAGTGTGATATTGCCAATGCCAATCGCCCCAACGATCAGCGACAAACCACCGAGCAGCAGGAACATCACGTTCAGGTCGCCCTGCACAGCGTCGCGCACGCGCTGGGGTTCGGGGGGATATTCAACTTTCAGCACGGTAGTGTCATCCGGGCGCAAGGCCAGGGGAATCTGGCGGGCAATCAGCGAGGCCGCTCCGATGCGTGTTTCGATGACAACCATACCCGGCCCGGCCAAGCCAAAATCGCGCTGCGCCGTGCCTTCGGGCAGAATCACCGCTCCCAGCAAATCCGGCTGGCGGGCAACATCATTTAAAATCCCTACGACCAGATAAATATGATCGCCGATGGCGATAGCGGGCAACTGCTCTAGCCCGACGATGCCCAGGCGTTGTGCAGCTATCGGCCCCAGCAGCGCCACCCGGTCGGCGCGCTGAGAGTGGCCCAAATATGGGAAACGCCCGGCGGCCATCTCTGCCCGCACGGACGGATACAGTCCCGGCGAGGCTGCGATGACCGTCATCTTGAAGGCGGTTTGCGCCTGGGGGTCTTTGACCGGCGACGCACTGACCAATGCGTCGCCGATATCGACTTCGCTCATATTGCCAACGGCCACCACGCCATTGAGCCGCTCCAGGCGGGCGGGTGCATCCCAGGGTAGCGCGCGCGGGTCTACGCCGGTGACGGTGGATTTGGCGTTGACGGTGATCTGCGTGGCGGCGAGTTCGTCGAATTGGCTGATGATGCGGTTACTGGCCGTGCGTGAAAGACCCAGCGTGGCAACCAGTGCCGTCAGCCCGATGACCACGCCCAAAATGGTGAGGAACATACGCCCGGGGCGGGCGAACATCCCGGCGACAGCTTCACCGAGCAGGTCTTTAAGGGTGATACCCGAAGGGGCAATAGGGGAAGCGGATGAACGCGGATTGATGCGGATATTTTTTATTTTTTCTCTGTGTTCATCTGTATTTATCTGCTTCCTGTTTCGATTATTTTTGTTCGTTCCGTTGGGGAGTTCGGAAAGTTTCCCATCAATAATATGCACCCGGCGGGCGGCGCGGTTGGCGACGTGTTCGTCGTGGGTGACAACAACGAGGGTAAGCCCTTGCCGGTTGAGTTCGTCGAAGAGATCGAGTAACGAAGCCGCAGATTTTGAATCCAGGTTGCCGGTGGGCTCGTCGCACAGCAGCAGCCCGGGTTCGCCCATCAGGGCGCGGGCAATGGCCACGCGCTGCCGCTCGCCGCCGGAGAGCTTGGGGGGCAGAAAATCCACCCGGTGGCCCAGCCCCACGCGTTCGAGCGCGGCCAGAGCGCGTTCTTTGCGGCCTTCGCGCGATTGCTTGCGATAGACTTCGGCCAGCATGACGTTTTCCAGCACCGAGCGGTAGGGCAGCAGGTGAAAAGATTGGAAGACAAAGCCGATGCGCCGACTACGTAAACCGGCTCGGGCGTTGTCGTTGAGCGAGGCGGTATCTATGCCCTCGAAGAGAAACTGGCCCTCGCTGGGACGATCCAGACAGCCCAGAATTTTCAGCAGGGTTGACTTCCCGGCGCCCGATGGGCCAGTGATTGCCAACCATTCGCCTGCATTTACGCACAGGTTGACATTTGATAGCGCCTGCACCACCGCACCGTTACCGAATTGTCGGCTAATATTGTTAAGTTCAAGGATTGTAGTCATAAGTTATTTGGTTGTCTGTCATTTCGCCCTCACCCTGACCTTCGCTGCGCTGCGGTCTGTCCCTCTCCCGGTGGGAGAGGGGTTGGGGTGAGGGTAAATATTACTCAAAACCAATGACGACAAGCTGCCCCGCCGTGATCTCGCCGTCTACGGGGATGATCTCGACAAAGCCGTCTGCCGAAAGGCCGGGGGTGACGGTGATATATTCCAGCGCGTCGCCAACCTGTACCTGAATGCGCGATGAACCATCCGGGGCCAGGCTCAGGGCGCTGAGCGGCACCACCGTGACCGCACCGCCGGTCGATTCAACCGGGATGGTCAGGCGCAGCGAGAAACCATCCAGCGTGAGGGGCGTCTCGTCTACCAGAACTTCAAAATAAACGTGAAATCCGTCTACGCCCTCAGTGCCGGGGATGTCGGCGATGCGCGCAACCACGCCGGTTGCTGTAATACCCAGATCAGGCTCGTCAATGGCGACTTCCATGCCGGGTTTGACCAGCGGCGCTTCTTCCAGCGGCAGGGAGGAGTCTAATGCCAGTTGGTTGTTGGTCACCAGCACCACCGGGCCGACAGCTTCGTCGCCGATGGCGGCTTCGTTGCCCTCGACACGCACGGGCAGCGTCGTGACAAAGATCAACTCATCGGCGGGGATTTGCAGGCCGGTTTGGGCCTGTGCAACTTCCAGATCAGCGGCGAGGCGTTCGGCAGTTTCGCCCAGGCGTTGGGCCTCGCGCTCGGCGGCAGCTTGCTCGTCGAGGGCAGTCTGGATGATATAAGCGGCAACGGCGGCAGATTCGCCAACGGCATGAGCGCGGGCTGCTTCAACCGCCAGGGGCGCGGCGGCGGCTATTTCTTCGGCGGTCAGTTTTTCGTTGATTGCCGCGGTCAAAGCATCTTCCAGCTCACGGATTTGGGCGATCTGCCCGGCGGTGGGGCCAAAGGGGGTGAATCCGCTTTGGGTATACCATGCACCCACCGCGGCCCCCGTTTTCTCGTCGAACAGGCCATCTAAAGGGCCGGGATCAAAACCTAAACGGGCGAGTCCGCTTTCGAGTTGCAGCACATCGTCCCCATCTACCCCCGGTGTGAGATCGCGGTAGACGGGGGTTTCGCCTTGTAAAATAAAGACGGGCCGCCCGGAGGCCGTCAGCAGGAGATCGCCTTCGGCGAGTTGGGCGGTGCGGGTTGGCAGTGTGGTGACGATGCCGATTTCGCCTTTGAGTGGGGAGGGGACCAGCAAGAGGGATTGTGGCAGGCCGAAGCGGGCGGTGCCACGGGTGACGACATCGGCGGTGAGGACGCGTTCTTCGATGGGCACGAGAATGGGCGAGGGTGCGGGCGGCGCGGTGCGGGCGGCGGCCTCGGCTGGCGATTGAATGCGCGCGCCTGCCAGCCAACTGCCCGCGGAGGCGGCAATGACGACGGCGAGCAAGATAAAAGCGGTGGTGATTTGTTTTCGGTTCATGGGTATCTTTCATGTGACGCGGATGACACGGGTTAGATGGATTTCCGGTGACAATATGTTTTTATCATCACTTCCAGTTCATCACTACCCGGATTTTTTCTTGTTTTGTCTGCGCGAATCCGGTCAATCCGCGTCATCTGCGTTCTATCTTTATTTTGGCGGATCGGCGTAGAGTTCGCGTTCGATGCGGCCTTCTACGGGGTCAATGACTTTACTCTCGCAGTCGAAGGCCACAATGCCGATGGCCATTTCTTCGGCGCGCAGTTCTTCGAGGGCGGTCAGCGCGTCGGAGGAAAGCGCCTCAACGGGCAAGCCGCCGGTGATTTCGTCCAGACGTTGGCGCAGATCAGGCTCGATGTCGTCGGGGTGGGCGTAGTCGAACCCGGCGATGTTCACGCAGTCGGTGAATTCGGTGATGGCGGTCGCCATGCGCGGGTCTTGGCGGATCAGAGTATCGAGGGGGTTATAGTAACCGGCAGCCATTTGCTCGGCGGTAAAAACCTGCTCGATAGCTTGCCGCGTACAGCCACCCGTACGGGAAAAATCTTCGATCTCGAGGGCCACGGCGAAGGTAGCATCGGTGTTCTCGCCAAAGAGGGTGAAATTATAGGCTTCCTGATCGGCGGGTGTCAGGCCGTTGAATGTGGCTATGTTCTGTTCGCCCAGTCCGATCTTGGCAGGGATGGTCTTGTTAGCCAGTTGCGGGGCCAAACCAGTGTAGAGCGTCGAAATGCCGAAGCCGTATTGGGCAATGAACTGCCGCTCGGTCATGCC
>JACNJM010000111.1:0-2288 GCA_014382605.1 Anaerolineae bacterium | reverse complement strand
GGAGATACACCACCACCATCACCCCCTGCTCAGGCTCACTACTTACGTTGATTTCACCCCCATGACACCGCACAATTTCTTGGGCAATCGCCAGCCCTGTTCCCCCGCTTTGGCTGGATCGGTCGGCCTGGAAGCGGTAGAAGCGGTCAAATAGGTAAGGGAGATGCTCGGTGGGGATGCCCGGCCCGGAGTTGCGAATCACTACCTGCACCCCGGCCTGGCTCAGATATGCCCGCAGTATGATCTGCCCCCCGGAGGGTGTGTATTTAACGGCGTTATCGAGCAAGTTCAAAAATAGCCGAATGAGATGATCCGCATCGCCAAAAACGGGCAACGTCGTCGGGATGTTGCGTTCGAATCGCAGATTTTTTTCCTGTGCCAGGGGTTCAATTTGTTCGCTGATGGTATGCAGTAAATCCCCCAGATTAAGCGAATAGGGTTCCCAGGAATCACGTCCCTGATCGGAGCGTGAGAGGAAGAGCAGGGCGTTGCTGATGCGGATCAGGCGTTCTACCTGTTCGGCCAACCCTTGCAGCGTGCGTTGATAATCTTCTGGTTGGCGGTTCTGGCTCAGGGTGACTTCAATTTGTCCCTTGAGCGCGGTCAGCGGGGTGCGCAATTCATGGGCGGCATCACCCGTAAAGCGCCGCTCGCGGGCAAAGGCGGCCCCCAGGCGTTCGAGCATCTGATCAAAAGTTTGCGCCAGGCGGCCTACTTCGTCGGGCGGGCCAGCGTAGGCGATGCGCTGCGAGAGATCGCCAGCCTCGATGGTGTGCGCCGTGCGCGTAATCTCATCGATAGGGCGCAAGGCACGGTCGGCCAGAAAATAGCCGCCCAAACCAGCCAGCAGCAACACCAGCGGAATTCCCCAATATAACTGGCTGCGGAAATCTTCCAGCGTATCGCTGGCATTTTGCAATGATTGTGCGGTCTGAATCCAGCCTACCGGCGTGCTGCCCACATCCATAATGGGCTGGGAGAATACGCGCCAGCCTTGTTCGGTAGTAAAACCCTCCTTCAGCGCTGTCCACACCACCGCCTCGGAACCGTACACATCCCAAACTTCATTTTCAGCGGAGATCAACCGGATGGCAAAATCATCTCCCGGCGGGTCTGTGCGCTCCAGCAGCAGCTTTCCGCTTTCAAGCAGGTCTTCCTCCACATCAAAGGTTGCGAGAACTTGAGCGGCAACATTCTGGAGCGAAGTATCGAGGGTGTTGATCAAACTATGCTGGAAACGAGCGTACAAAAGGATGCCGAAGGTGGTAAATGACAGCGCCATCAGCAGCACATACCAGAGGGTTAAACGTAAACGGATGGGGATTTTATTCATTGAGAAGTAAACTACCGAACCAATTTATAGCCTACCCCGCGCACTGTTTGAATCAGCGGCGGGTCAAAGGGTTCGTCAATTTTGCGGCGCAGATAGCCGATGTAGACATCTACAACATTGGTATCGCTGTAGAAATCGAAATTCCATACCCGCTCGATAATCTGTGTGCGGGAGAGAACCTGGTTGGGATGTCGTAGCAGTAATTCGAGCAGCGAAAATTCGCGCGGGCTGAGTTCAATGGGTTGATCGGCGCGGTGTACTTCGCGTTTGGCGAGGTCCATTTCGAGATTGGCAGCGCGCAAGACAGTATCTGCCTGCAAGGGTGGGCGGCGCAGCAGGGCGCGCAAGCGCGCCAGCAATTCTGAAAACGCAAAGGGTTTGACCAGATAATCATCGGCCCCAGTATCGAGGCCGCGCACGCGGTCGTCTATGCCATCGCGGGCGGTGAGCAGCAGCACCGGGGTTTTGACGCGTTGGTCGCGGATTTCGTTCAACACCTCCAGCCCGTTCATGCGCGGCAGCATAATATCGAGCACAATCGCATCGTATCGAATCGCCAGGGCATAGTCCCGGCCTTCAATACCGTCGCGCGCCACATCCACGGCATAGCCCGATTCGCGTAATCCCTGCTCAATAAATTGGGCCACGCCCGCTTCGTCCTCAACAACAAGAATTTTCATGCTCACATTATGGCACAAAAATCTAAGAAAGCGCTAAGAGTATCTTCAACTTGACACGCTATTTTCACGCTGGTATAACCAGCGTCTTATATGAGCATTCCCGCCGCGATTTTAATTATTCTCTCTGCCTTTATGCACGCGCTGTGGAACTTTATCAGCAAACGGCGTAATCCATCGCTAGCGTTTTTCTTTGTGAACGTAGTGATGGTTTCAATTGTGATGTCGCCTGTGTTGGTGTTTCATCGCCAAACGCTGCTAATCTTACCGCTGTCGTT
>JACNJM010000078.1 GCA_014382605.1 Anaerolineae bacterium | reverse complement strand
GGCGCAAAGAACGCGAAGAAAAAAGGGCAAGCACGCAAAAACATGCGCACAATTGTACTGAAAAGAACCATTGTTCATCAAGCAAGTATTCATTTTTCAAAAAACTTTGCGATCTTCGCATCTTCGCGGTGAAAATTTCACTAAAAATCTATTTAGATGCAATTGCCCTGGGCGGTATGAAAATAAACCCAGCTCTTTTTTGGTGAAAATCCACATCCCCTCAAATGTGAGGGGATGTGGATTTAGATTATGTTTTTTGATTTAGCCGCCGTTATTGTTGCCACCAGGGCGTTGTCCGCCGGGTTTGCGTCCACCAGGCTGCTGACCACCCTCAGGGCCGCGGAATTCACCGCTGCCGATTTGGTCGGCCTGTTCCTGGGTGATGACACCGTCGGCGATGGCCTCATCCAGGGCTGCTTGTTGGGCAGACTGCATCGCAGTCTGGAAATCTTCCTGGGAGATACCTAGCTCATCAATCAAATCCGGGATGCGCTGACCCTCTGCCAGGGCTGTTTGCAATTCTTCTGCGCTCATCCCCAACGCTGTGGCAAGCATGGCTTCTCGATCCATATAGTTTTGCAGCGCCTGCCGAGCCATGAAATTATCATACTCTTCCTGGGTGATCTCGCCATCCGCCAGCGCTTGATCCAGTGCGGCTGTGTGAGCGCTTTGTTGGGCTGCAGCAAGTTCGTCTGCGCTGATGCCCAGGGCGGTCGCCAGGGCGGCTGAAAAATCGTTGCCGGGGCCGGCGCTATTGGAACGAACTTCTTCCATCGCGACCTGGAGTTCTTCAACCGTGATGCCTAACGCATCGGCCAGATATTGATTGTCGCCAAAATTCTGCGAGGGGCCGCCTTTTCCATCGGGGCCGGAGGCGTGATTAGCATCGAAGGGCGCAAAGGCCAGGGCGCTCAAAGAGAGAACCGCAATTGTGCCGATCATCAAAACGTTGAACCATTTTTTCTTAAACATCGTTTATCTCCTTTGATACGAATGTTTTTTGTTGAATTCCGAAGCTTTGTTCGGAGTGCCTAAAGGATAGCAAGGAGATGTTTAGAAAATGTTCAGGAAACGTGAATAAACTGTGGTTTCAGGATAAGTGTTTGATGAGTTTTGTATTAGAATAAGATGTGTGTATTTGTGGCAGGCGATTAACAAGGATGAGACAAATGCAAGATTCTGAAAAAACTAAGGTAGCTAAATCTAAACCGGCACAAGCAGACGATACTGTTCTCAGTATTGAAGATGCGTTGGTAGGGCATACACTGGGGGTCTATCAGTTATCGGAACGGTTGGGGCAAGGGGGAATGGCAACCGTTTATAAGGCCTATGAACCGGCGTTGGACCGTTATGTGGCGGTGAAAGTGCTGCCGCAATTCTTTGCCAACGATCCTAATTTTATCGAGCGGTTTCGGCGCGAAGCGAAAGCAGTGGCGCAGTTGAACCACCCCGCGATTGTGCCGATTTACAGTTATGGGGAAGATAAGGGTATCACCTATATTGCCATGCAATATGTGCCGGGTGGCACACTGAAGCAGTTGCGCGGCCAGGTATATAGCCCTAAAGACGCTATTCGGTTGGTGCTGCCTGTGGTGCAGGCGTTGGCCTTTGCACACCAGCGCGGCATCATTCACCGCGATATTAAACCCAGCAATGTGCTACTTTCGGATGGCAAATGGCCGCTACTGGCCGATTTTGGTCTGGCAAAAATGGTCGAAAACTCAGGTCAACTCACCGGCACTGGCGTTGGGGTTGGCACGCCGATGTATATGTCGCCGGAACAGGGCGAAGGGCATCAGGTAGACCAGCGCACCGATATTTACTCACTAGGCATTATGCTCTACGAGATGCTTACCGGCGATGTGCCTTTTCGTGCCGATACGCCGATGGCAATTGTTATCAAGCATATGACAGCACCCATGCCCATGCCGCGGGCGATCAACCCGGCTATACCGGAAGCGTTGGAGCGCGTGATTCTGAAAGCAACGGCCAAAGCATCCGATGATCGCTATCAGACCGCGGATGAATTGGCCCAGGCTTTGGAAAGTGTCCAGACTCATTTGGGGCAGGATGCTGTATCTCCAGGTCAGCAAACTGTGACCACTATGCGCTCCCCGGTTGTGGAAGATACGTCTGTGACGCCGCGAGGAAATTGGCTCCGCAAAGTGGGGTTTACACTGCTGGCTGCATTAGGGATTCTCCTTCTGGGGGTCGTGTTGATGGGCGTATTCGATATTTGTCCACCCCCCGGGCCATGGCCGATTCCCCCATGGTGTGAAGGCTCACCCTATAAATTGCCCTCCTTCGGCAAGACTGATGCACCTGCGCCCACGCCAATGATAGCGGAAGGTGTATTGGGAGGCATTCTATTTCAGGATGATTTTGAAGGTAGTATTTCGCCGCGTTGGCAATTCACGGCGGAACATTATCTCAACCCCTGGCAGGCAGATACCTTTGAAGGCCGCAGTGTGATGCGCACGGTTCCGCCATCGCAGGCCGGGGGGATGAATGCGGCTGAAATTAGGGGCACCAGTTGGGAAAATTACGCCATCCAGTTTGATTTTTACTTCGAGAAGCCCGATCAATTCGGCGTATACTATTTCTGGTTGCGCGGACGCGTCACCGATTGCCCGCCGACGGTGCCATCTTTGCAAACTTACTCGCTTATGATTTCCCCCGATAAAATTTGGGTGGACAAAGCCACTTGTCAGGCTGGTTCTGGCTATATATTGGAAGAAAGTGACCGCGATTTCGCGCTCGAGGGCTGGCACACTTTGCAATATATATTTATTGGCAATCGAATTCAGGTTTATATCGACGGCGAAAAATATTTCGATTATACCGATGCCGATGAACCCTTTGGCGGAGGGGACCTCTGGATTGAGACCACAGGAGAGACCCAACTCTTATTTGACAACCTGATTATCTACGATGTTGTCGCTGACCAATGATGATGGGAACTTGACCACAAGTAGGGAAATATTTTCTCGATTGACTATTCGCTAGATTTTCGTGCAAGCAGCCAATACAGGCCGAATAGCAACCCGGGGAGTGAGAAAAGCATGAAAAATGTGCTGGTCAATAGTATTATGAACACATCTCACGCAAAGACGCAGAGCCGCAAAGCTGTTTTTCTCTCTTATTTCTTGGCGCCTTTGCGTGAAAACGTTTGTGTTTACACTTCGCTTGATGATTACAATAAAACTGGATTTCGTAAACAAAACAGACATCATTTACCTCACTTTTAACCCATCGAGATAGATTTGGGTTCCGGTTTTAATATGTTTGGGGATATCAACAGTGTTGG
>JACNJM010000121.1 GCA_014382605.1 Anaerolineae bacterium | reverse complement strand
GGTAAGTTTCAGTCGTCGGGCTGTGTAATTACGACTATGGTAAAATTCCACGGCTATAAAAAAGCTCTGTCAAGATGCAAAATCCTAAATTTTCTAAATTGCTAATGTTATTTCCCATCCAATTTCTAACAAAATCCTGCCGGGTTTGATCAACATTTTTTCTATGACTCACCAACTTCCCAATATCGTCTTAATCGTTCTCGATACCCATCGCGCAGACCGCCTGGGTTGCTATGGGTACCAGCAACCAACTTCGCCCAATATCAACGCTTTTGCCCAGGGAGCCACGCTCTTCGAGAACGCCATCGCACCCGCTCAGTGGACGATTCCTTCGCACGCATCCATGTTTAGCGGGGAATACTCCAGCACCCATCAGGTTGTGCAATCAGGGGCAGCGCTGCATACCGCATTCCCTACCAGCGCTGAGTATTTACGAACCAGGGGTTACACGAGTACCGGTTTTTGCAATAATCCGCTGGTAGGTGTGCTCAACAACGGCCTGCGCCGCGGCTTTGATGCCTTCTATAACTATGGCGGCACGGTTCCTACGATCCCATCCAGCAATGGGCACAATGGACACAAAACGCCCAATTTATTCACCAGCCTGCGCAATGGATATCGTACCCTTATTGATCGCATTGCCACGCCAATTCAACAGGCGGTAGCTTCTTCCACCGAAGTTTTTCAGGTAATCCTCAATCCCCGGCTGGTATCATTATGGACGCGCTACGCCAATTTCAAAGGCGATACGGGCGCATCCATCACGGATGCCACGCAATTTATTCAACACAATCTTTCTAATCCTGAAACGCCTCAATTCGTTTTCCTGAATTTGATGGAAACGCACCTGCCCTATTCACCGCCCGATCCATTCGTGCGTCAATTTGCACCCATCATCAAAGACGAGCCTGCCGCGCGAGATTTTATGCGCGCCTATAACACACAGGCGCTGCGTTGGCTGCTTCCGCTGGAAGCGCCATATTCCGACCTTGAAGCCCAAACCCTGAGCCAAATGTATGATGCTGAAATTGCCTATCAAGATCATTTGCTGCAACGCCTGTTCAGCACGCTGGATACGCCAGAGCACCACGAGAATACGATGGTCATCCTGGTGGCGGATCACGGCGAAATGCTGGGCGAACATCAATATATGGGGCATGGATTGGGTCTGTATCAGGAGTTGATCCGCGTCCCGTTGGTGATTCGCACCCCGGGGCAGACGCGCGGCGAACGCGTCTCGGGGGTGGTTTCTACCACCCGGCTGTTTGACACCGTTCTCGACGCGGCAGGTATCCGCACGGTTACTACACGTTCGTCCGAAAATGCCGAAACGCGCCCGCGCAGCCTCGGGCATAGCCTCAACTTCGATGAACAGAATCAGCCCCTCACATTCAGCGAAGCCTTCCCCCCGGATAATATCATCCAGATTATGCGCAAGCACGAACCCGAATTGATGACCGCGTTCCACTGTCAGGCCATCCACCGTACCGTGATTCAGCAGTCGAATAAACTTTATCGCGTCGAGAATGTACGCGATCAGCTCTTTGATTTGGAAAATGATCCGTTTGAGAACCAGGCGATAGAGACCAACGAGATGCGCCAAACATTAATGACCGCACTCGACGAACATACAGCCAGCGCAATCAAACGCCGGGCGAGCGATATGCACGCAACAGAAACAGACAATCTCACAGACGAAGCCGTGCTAGAGCGTTTACGCGGGCTTGGCTATATCGAGTAGGAGAAATTATGGATCCGATTATTTTTTCATTCAACATTGGCAGCCTGGAATTTGCTTTTCGCTGGTACGGCTTGATGATTGCCGTAGGGGTAATGCTCTCAACCTGGATCGCCGAAAAAGAAATTGTGCGCCGCGGTGGTAAAGCGGAATGGGTTTGGGATGCGTTACTATGGGCGCTACCTGCAGCAGTGATCGGAGCGCGCTTCTGGTATGTAGTGAATGATATTCTAGGGGGCGGGCGCATTTTTATCGACCAGCCAGCCCGCATCTGGCGCATCTCGGAGGGCGGCCTGCATATTTTTGGCTCTTTTGTCTTTGGACTAATTGCAGTGTATCTTTACGCCCGTCGCAACCGGGCTGATATTCTCTTGCTGCTCGACGCGATTGCGCCTTCATTGCTAATCGGGCAGGCGATTGGTCGACTGGGGAATTTCATCAATCAGGAGCTTTACGGACCGCCCACCGATTTGCCCTGGGGCATCGCTATTGACGCACCGCACCGTATGCCCCCCTGGAATGATCTGACGTTGTATCCCGAAGCGACGACGCGCTTTCACCCCACTTTTGCCTATGAAATGCTGTGGAATTTACTTTCCGCGGGTTTAATCTTGTGGCTAACGCGCAAATTCAAGGATAAATTTAAGCCCGGGGCGGCTTTTGCCAGTTGGATGCTGCTGGCAGGCGCGGGGCGCGTGTTCATCGAAGCTTTCCGCCCCGATCAGCCGCGCATCCCCGGCACTGATTTTAGCTGGTCGCGCCTGATCTATTTGTTACTGGCAATTGCAGGCCTGGTATGGCTGCTGGTGCGCAATGAAGTGATAAAAGTATCATTTCTTTCCCCAGGCCCCGAGAAGTATAAACTCCCCAAAAAGCGGCGTAAAAAATATTAGTCGCCCTGATGCTTCGGCAATCACTAATAGGCTTCCTACTTGACAGCCCTCTAGTTTTTCGATAATCTATAACCGACCAGCCAGTCAGTTATCAGGAGTGAAACCTATGTCTCCGCGTCCGGATGTAAGCGAAGCGCGAAAAAATCAGATTTTAGATGCGGCCACAAATGTTTTTATTCGCCAGGGGCTGCACAAAGCACGCGTGGATGATATTGCCGATGAGGCCAATCTCAGTAAGGGGGCAGTTTACTGGTATTTCAAAAGTCGGGACGAAATCATTATCGCGATTCTAGACCGTCTGTTTGAACGCGAATTTCGCGGCTTGCGTGAACTTCAAAGCGATGACAGGCCTGCGCTTGAACGCCTGGAGTATTTTGTTTATTTGACCATCGAGGATATTCAAGAGTGGATGCGATTGCTCCCAATTGCTTACGAATTTTTAGGACTGGTAGCTCGCAAGAAAATTGTCCAGCAAAGTTTTCGCAAGTATTTTCAGACGTATACTGAACATCTGACCATTATCATGCAGCAAGGCATTGAAAATGGTGAAATACATCCCTATGATGCCAAAGATGCTGCAATAACGCTTGGTGCAATTATTGAGGGGACGATATTACTCTCGATCTATGACCCCAACACTGTTGATATCCCCAAACATATTAAAACCGGAACCCAAATCTATCTCGA
>JACNJM010000146.1:2626-3344 GCA_014382605.1 Anaerolineae bacterium | reverse complement strand
GGCATCATCACTTCACCGGCGAAATGGCGCTGCGTTTTTCGCGCATCCGCAAAATCGATTCCGGCTTTGCCCGCATGGATCGCCAGACACAGGTTATTTGCGCCCTGCGAGAGAAAATTCTCACCCCGGCGGTGCTGCCAAACCTGCCGCAACTAATCGCATCCTTTGAAGGCTCGATCATCACCGACCTCAGCCCAGCGCAGCTCGGTCAATTGGCCTGCCTTGCACCACAAATCAGCCGTGAAAATCTGCTCTTCGCCAGCATTCCGCAAGAGATACTCACCCCCACGCGCGCCTACAACGAACTGGCAGAAGATACCACTTTCGTCCTTGATGCCGACTTCGATGTCATTCGTGATTATATCGATCGTTTCGAGGCCGGAACCTGGCCCGATAAGCCCAAAGAGCCAACTTGCCCGTAGCGCATGATAAATACTCCCCAATTACTCAAAAAATATGGCTTGCGGCCAAAGAAGGGGCTGGGGCAGAATTTTTTAGTGGATGAAGCCGCCTTACGGCGGGGGGGGGGCGCAGTCCCCCCGCGGGGTGGGGGGGGGGGGTTTTGGGTTGGTGCCCCCCCGGGGGGTGTTTAACCTCCCTCTCCGCCGCCCCCCCCGGGGGGGGGGGGGGCGGTTGATATCGCCAGACACCCCCCCCCCCCGTCGGGGGGTCTTTTCCCCCCCGCACATAGCACCCGTATCTCACCGTGTCATTCCCC
>JACNJM010000146.1:0-2616 GCA_014382605.1 Anaerolineae bacterium | reverse complement strand
TCTTCGAAAATGTCACCATTATCCACAATGACATCCTCAACTGCAACCCGAACACCCTGATGTTTGATTCGCCCTACGTGGTTGTGGCGAATATTCCTTATTACATTACCTCCGCCATCATCCGGCACTTGCTGGAAGCAGATACCCCACCCCAACGCATTGTGCTAACGGTGCAACGCGAGGTTGCCCAGCGCATCTGCGCCCAGCCCGGCAGTCTGAGTTTACTGGCTCTGAGTGTGCAAGTCTATGGCGAACCGCAAATTGCAGCCCGTATTCCGGCTGAGGCATTTTATCCACCCCCAAAAATTGATTCGGCGGTCGTGCGCATTGATCTGTTTCCCGAACCCAAAATTCCAATGGATTCACTGGATGCTTTTTTCAAGCTAGCCAAGGCTGGGTTCGGGCAAAAACGAAAAACGCTGAACAACGCCATTTCGGCTGGGATGGGCTGGCCTAAACAAAAAACGCAGGCTTTGCTTGAAGCCGCGGCGATTGATCCCCAGCGACGCGCCGAAACCTTGAACATCGATGAGTGGCGCAGATTGACTTTAATAGCGACCACAGCGGAATGAAAAGCAATCAGGGAGATTGCCACACTTCGCTGCGCCACACTCGCAATGACACAAAAGCGTGATCCACCAAGACAGGAATCCCCATGCCACATCTGATACTTGAATACACAAAGAACATCTCCCAACAACTGGATGCAGAAAAACTTTTCGCGCCATTGCATCAGATTATTGCCGAGACAGCAGGTATCCGTATTGAAAATTGCAAGAGCCGGGCCATTCTGCTACACGATTACTATATCGCCGATGGTAGACAGGGCCAGGCGTTTGTGCATCTCGACATTCGGTTTCTGGAAGGCCGCTCGAGCGAGATCAAACAATCGATTGGGCAGCAATGTTTGCAAGCGCTGCGCGGATATTTTGGCGACATCCCCAAAGAGATGGACTTGCAATTGACGGTAGAAATTGGCGATATACAACGGCAGAGCTATTTCAAATTTCCCGCTGGTACGCTCTAGGTTACAAAAGAGTGAGTCAGGCACAAAACGCCTGACTCACTCTTTTGTAACCTGTTTTTTTTTGTAAATATGGTTTATTGCGTCTGCGCGTAGCGATCTAAATTGCGTACAACCGACTGAGCAACATCCAGCATATATTCGGGGGTGATATCGACATCCAAACCGCGGCCCAATATCCAAACCAGGGTATTGCGATAAGTGAAAGCAATTTCATAGGTCAAGGTGGTCAACTGAGAAGCAG
This sequence comes from Anaerolineae bacterium, assembly GCA_014382605.1. Lineage (GTDB taxonomy): Bacteria > Chloroflexota > Anaerolineae > Anaerolineales > UBA11858 > NIOZ-UU35. Next base: position 1,348 of record JACNJM010000146.1, on the reverse strand, counting down.
CGTCAAATTTTTCCGTATAGTAGAAAATACACTGATCACCAAGATTGCAACCACCATCCACCCATTTGAATTCACGACCATCATTGTAAATCGGATACCATGTTTCGCTCAACGCGGCCTGAGCGCCTTCTGTCGTTTCAAAAAGCTCAATTGTGTTTTCAATCGTGTAGGGCGCAAAAGCGTCTTTCTTGACCCGCTCCAAAGAAATCTTCCAACCGTTGACTCGCCCCGTTGCAACAATATATTGCTTGGCCTCGATCTCGCCCATGATATTGATCAGCGCGCTCGTAGCCAGGGTGCTTTCGCCACCCGGTGGCAGGCGATATTCATCGGGCAAATCTTCGTTTCGGATGACCAGTTGGGCCAGGCGTTCTTCGGTTTGGTCGACATCAAAAACCTCGGCAACCGCGTCTACAGGTTCAGCCTCGGTTTGTGTATTCTGCTCGGGGCTGGCTGGAGCCTCCGCTGCTTCGCTGGAATCCGCTTCATTTTCAGGAACAATTTGCGCTGATTCTGACTGCGCTTCTCCCGCATCATTTGACGGGAATGAACACGCACCGAGTAGAAGTCCAGCCACAATGACAATTAACAAGGTTATATTTATAGTTTTCATTTGAAGAGCCTCCAAATATTCATGGTCTGCCATCTGGCAGTTGCGCCTATGCTATCTCAGCGACCAAAGGCCTAGAATAGCAAAAAAGTACCTGAAAGCCTTACAGAACTGCAAGGGAAAAGGCCTGGCTTTGGTAATTCCAAAAATGTAGTCAAGCAGGGATGTTGTGTACGCTATAATGGCTCTAGTTTCGATTTGCAGAATCAACAGGAGCGATGCCATGCCCTCACAATTATCCGAAAGCGATCTGTTCAATTCTCTATTTTTTCCGCAACAAGTATTATTATTGAGTGTTCTCGATAATATGATGCCGATGGGTTATTGGACGGTAATTTCAAAAGAACCTTTTCGATTTTTGATCTGCATGCAAAAGGGCAACTACTCGCATGAATTATTGAGGAAATACCGAGAAGCCGTGCTGCACTTCATGCCGTGGTCTGAGCGGGAGCGCGTGGTCAAAGCCGGGAATATCAGCGGGCGATACCAGAATAAAGCGGAGATACTGGGCTTCACGCTGAAACCTGCCAAAAATCTGGCACACACAAAAGTTGTTCAGGGCGCAGACAATTATTATGAAACTGTGCTTTTTCAAGAGCTTGAGGGGTTATCGCACGAATTTGGGCTTTTTGTTTTGGATGTGATAGCTTCGCACGGGAAAATACTACCGACAAAACGAAAACCGATTTTTTATCTGAGTGGCAAAGATTTTGCCACAATAGAAATGCCTGTAAAAAT
>JACNJM010000244.1 GCA_014382605.1 Anaerolineae bacterium | reverse complement strand
TTTTCTTCGCGTTCTTTGCGCCTTTGCGGTTTAAAAATAAGATGCGATTGCCCTAAGGTCAAGGCAATTTCAAAAAATTGACAGAAAGTTGATGAACTGGCTACTCTACTGTCGATCAAAGCGCCGACCGTATCGCACCATCTGCAATCACTGAAAAATTTGGGGTTGGTCGCCATGCGCAAAGATGGAAACGATCATCTCTATCGCCTAGATGTCGATCATCTGAACACCCTATCCAAAGATGTTTTTTCTTCGTTGAGCAAAGAAAAGGTTGTGCATCTGGCCGGTGATGTAGAGTATGACACTTGGCAAAAAAAGGTGCTGGGGACGTATGTAGACGGTGAGCAAATTGTTGAAATTCCTCACGGGTATAAAAAGCGCCTGGTCGTACTCAAATGGCTAATCAATTATTTTGACGAGGATAAACGCTATACTGAGAGAGAAATCAATGAGATTATCCAACAGCATCACCCTGATACAGCATCGCTGAGGCGCGCTTTTATCAGCAATAAATTAATGGCTCGCGAAGGCGGTGGGGGCCTTTACTGGCGCATTCCCTGGCAAATGCCAGAATTAAAATAAAAAATAGTCGCTGCTTTGAGCAGCGACTATTTTTTATTCCTTAGAACATCAGGGCGTTTATTTCGTCTAGCGATTCGCGCGAGGGGCGAATTCGGTCAGGGGTCAGGCGATTGAGCGGCTCGTCAGGGAGATTATATAGATCAAAGAGTGATTCTTGGTTTGTATCAATATAGATCAGACCAGTAAGTAATTCCTGACGGCGGTTGGCATCTTCAAGCATGCATAAGATGCTTGATCGATCTGTGGGATCGTAATCGTTATCCACTTTGCGCAGCATGATGCGCGAGCCATCGTGCATGGTTACTTCTTTGGCTTCACCATCTTCATAGTCCACCATGATCTCCTCGGCCACAGGCACATAGGAAAGATCATGCAATGCCACTTCGTGCTCGCGTCCCCAGGCATAGGAGTGATGCGAGTCATCCTGATTATTGAAAGTCACACATGGGCTAATAATATCCAACACAGCGATACCGCGATGATTTAGCGCGGCTTTCAGCAACTCGCGCACCTGTTTGGGATCACCGGCAAAAGAACGTGCCACAAAGGTTGCATTGCTGATCACAGCTTCCCAAACGATGTCAATCGGCATATACTGATTCTGCCCCTGCCCTTTGAGTGCAAGGCCTTCTTCTGCCGTGGCAGAAAATTGTCCCTTTGTTAAACCATACACGCCATTATTGGCAATAATATACACCAGTGGCAAATTGCGGCGCATCACATGCTTGAACTGCCCCATCCCAATGCTGGCGCTGTCGCCATCACCACTCATGCCAATTCCCGTCAGAGTGGTATCCGCAAACATGGTTCCCGTAGCCAGTGAGGGCATACGCCCATGCAGGCCATTGAAACCAAATGCTCGATCGAGAAAATATGTTGGCGCTTTACTGGAACAGCCAATACCACTAAATTTAACAATATCCTCAGGGGTTAAGCTCAGTTCATAGCAGGCTGTTATGAGCTGACTAGTAATCGAATTATGGCCACAGCCCTGGCAAAGAGTCGTCGGAGCGCCACGATAGTCGGCCTTGGACAGATTGACTAAATTCACATTCGGAGATTTCGTAGCCATTTTAGTTGCGCTCCTTATTCAAGATTGCATTCTCAATCCATGCGGCGGTCATCGGAAGGCCATCATTATGGGGAATTGAAATCAGGCTCATGGCACAATCTGGCACTTCAACGGTCAATATCTGATGCAATTGCCCATCGCGGTTCATTTCAATAACATAAACTCGTTCGTGCGTGCGAATGAATTCACGCACCGTATCATTAACTGGCAACGCGCGCAGGCGTAAATAATCGACTTCAAAACCATCTGCCCGCATATGATCTTGGGCTTCCCTTATCGCCGGATCAGTGGAGCCAAACGCAATCAAGCCTACCTTTGCCCCTTCCACGGAAGTGATCTCGGCATCAGGAATCGCGGCGCGTGCCAGTTCAAATTTGCGATTCAGCCGGTCCATATTCTTTTCCCACTGATCGGGTTCTTCACTGTAATTAGCATAATCATCATGGCCGGTGCCACGGGTGAAGTAGCCACTCTTCGGATGGCGATTGCCCGGAACCGTACGATAGGGGATACTATCGCCATCAATATCCAGATAACGCCCCCAATCTTCTAGTTTATCCAAATCATCTTCCCAAAGCACTTTGCCGCGATCAATAGGTTTATCGGGATATTCAAAGGGCGGAGTCATCCATTGATTCATGCCCAAATCTAGATCGCTGAGGACTAGCACCGGGGTTTGGAATTGTTCAGCCAGATCGAAGGCTTCCCATCCAAACCGAAAACACTCATTTGCCGAGCCGGGCAACAGTACCACATGCTTCGTATCGCCCTGGCCCAAAAAATAAGAGAGGTTAATATCACCTTGTGAGGTGCGCGTGGGTAACCCCGTGCTAGGCCCCATGCGCTGAACGTTCCATATCACCACTGGAATTTCAGCAAAATAGGCCAGGCTGACGTATTCAGTCATCAAACTGATGCCTGGCCCCGAGGTTGAAGTCATTGAACGCAAGCCCCCCCAACCCGCCCCAATCGCCATACCGACTGCGGCCAACTCATCTTCGGCCTGCACTACCGCAAAGGTATGTTTGCCAGTTTCAGGATCCTTACGCAATTTCGGAGAATATTGACTAATCGCTTCTGCTACACCGGTAGCCGGTGTAATTGGATACCAACCCGTAAACTGAACGCCCCCATAAATTGAGCCTAACGCGCCAGCCGTATTCCCGCTGGTCATAATATGCCCGCTGGTGGCATCCATTGGCACAACACGATAGGGGTCAGTTTTTTCAAGATTCTCTGCCGCCCAAACCATAGCGCTTTTGACAATATTGAAATTCAGATCAATCGGCTTTTGCTTGCCTTTGAAGTGAAAATCCAGTGCCTGATAGATTTTATCGGCGTCAATATCAAGCATTTGCGCCAGTACACCTACATACACGAAATTAGCGACATAAGAACGCAAATTGCTCGGCGCGTCCGACTCCTTCGAGAGTTTCTTTACCGGCATTGGATATACGGTAATATCATCCCGATTGATAGGCTGCTTGACATCATCCGCGTAAAAGAAAACACCACCCGGCTCAACCAGCGCCAGATCGCGGGCAAAAGTTTTCGGGTTCATGGCAATAACAATTTCGGTTGTTTCGCTACGGGCAATATACCCATCCTTATTCACGCGGATGGTATACCAGGTGGGCAACCCCTGAATATTTGAAGGAAAGAGATTTTTTCCCGATATTGGAATACCCATTTTGAAAAATGCGCGCAAAAGGGTCACATTTGAAGTCTGGCTCCCAGAGCCATTCTCGGTGCCCACGGTGATTGAAAACTCATTCACCACCGGCTGAACAAAGGTTCGATTTGATGTTTGTGATGGATCAGTTGACATGTATCTCCTCAAAACTACTCTATTTATGAAGGCAAATCCATTCCGATATGGAGGCAAACGCTCCTACCATTCGGGCGATTCGGCTCCCGGGCGATGGTGCAGCAGATCGGTATGCTCCACTAAGGCCAGGTACCCAGCTTCAATATCACCGGTGCGCAGTGCATCGACCATTTTCTGATGATAATTCCATACTTCTTGCAGATAATCATAATCAGCATACACATTCAAGCCAATGGCTTCGTATGCTTCCCAATAAGCTTCTAAGATTCCTAGGACGAAAGTGTTTTCCAAACAGCGATAAATGGCTAGATGAAATTCCCGATGTTCATAATGAGGAATGCGAATCGGCGTGTCGCGCAGCCTTTTCCAGGCGCTGTCAATCAGTTTCTGAAGTATTTCGATATCGTCGTCAACCAACTTCGATGCAGCCTCATACCAATAACACATCTCCACGTGTTTGCGCAGTCCTGAAAATTGATCAAAATTGCCGCGATCAATTTTAATTGCATAGGAAAGCGCCTGCCAAACCGCGGGCAAAAATTTAAACTCCTGATGGCGAATACCTGTCCGAGGGCGCACATCCACCAAGCCCAGCGCTTTGGCAACTTCAAGCTGCTCACGCAAGCGGGCAACGCTCACACCCAATTCTTCGCTGAGCACATTCATGGCTGGGAGTTGTTTTTCTTCAGGATTCGCCTGAACCGCCTCTGCTAAATATTCGAAAAACTCGGATGGGGTGCGCCAATAGGCCATAAAATCGCCTCGCATCTTATAAATCTGATTAATATGAACAATTAGAATAATTGTAGCACGCCAAACAGTGGGGGTCAAGAATTTACGAGCTACAAAGAGGGAATTTATCTGCTCAGCACATCCAGCGCGGCGGCGGCCATCAGAGCGGCGGCACGCGGCAGGGCGGCTTCGTCGAAGTCGAATTTTGGGTGGTGGTGCTTGGCATCCAATCCCCGCTCCGGATTGGCCGAACCCACTAAAAAGTAGCAGCCGGGGATGTCATCCATCATATAGGCCATATCTTCCGAACCCATCGTCTGAAATTCGGTAATCAATGTGGCATCCGGGAACATTTTTGCGGCCACCTTTTGAACTTTCTCGGCCAATATGGCATCGTTATCTACGGCGAGGGTAATATCATCAATGGTGATTTCCGTCATGCAACCCAGCGCATGAGCAATACCTTCCACAGTTTCGCGAAAACGGCGCAGCGCCAGCTCGCGAATTTCGGGCTTGAAGGTGCGGATGGTACCTTGTAGATCTACATAGGGTGGAATAACGTTGAAGGTTGTGCCGCCCTGAACATAAGTCGTACTGACGACAGCGGTTTCCACGGGGTCCACGTTGCGGGCGACGATGCCTTGCAAAGCCGTGACAACCTGAGCCGCGGCGAACACCGGGTCAACGGTATGATGCGGCAAAGCACCGTGTCCGCCCTTGCCGGTAATGCGTACTGCAAAGGTTTCGGAGGCGGCCATCGTTGGCCCCGCGGCAGCCGCGATCCAACCCACGGGCTTTTCATTCCATAAGTGCAACGCCAGAGAATAATCCGGGCGCGGATTTGTCAGCACACCTTCATCCACCATACGCCTGGCTCCACCCAACCCCTCCTCGGCGGGCTGGAAAACCAATTTAACCGAACCGGCCAATTCGGTCTGATGGGCATGCAGCAATCGCGCCACTGTCAGGCCAATAGCCGTATGCCCATCGTGACCGCATGCGTGCATCACCCCAGGGGTCTGAGAAGCATATTCGGCTCCTGTTTCTTCCTCGATGGGGAGCGCGTCCATATCAAAACGCAGCAACACCACCGGGCCAGGCCGCCCCCCTTCGAGCATGGCAACCACACCGGTTTCAGCCACGCCGCTGGCAACTTCCAGCCCCAAGGCGTTCAACTCTTTAGCCACAATCCCTGCGGTGCGTACTTCCTGAAATCCCAATTCGGGGTACCGATGAAAATCGCGGCGCAAATCACGCGTGTAGTCAAATATCGCTTGAGCTTCTGATAAAAAGTCTGGCATTTCGGATCCTTTCTGCTTTGTAGGTTTGGATGAAATAAAAAGACACCAGGCTTATCTCTAAGAAGATCTGTTCCTGGTGTCGGAAATTACATACGCCTTTTAGGTGGGGTGCAGTTCCCAGTGGACTACTGCCCGCGAGGTTTAATTTCGTCGTTGGGGAATTCCTTCCGGCCCTGTTCACCGAGGTCAATTTTCACAGTATCTGTCAGGGGATTCACCTGAATGACTTTACCCTCGCCCAAAGGAGTGGCGACAACGCGCTTGAGCTTTGGCATGCGTTTGCGGGCTTCAGTATAAAATTCGTATTCATGCTGTAAACAACAGCGCAAACGCCCGCACATGCCAGTGATTTCGGACGGCGCCAGAGAAACATTTTGCACCTTCGCCATTTTGATCGATATCGGAATAAACTCTGTCATGTGCATGGTGCAGCAACGGGTTTCCAGGCCACAAGCGCCCAAACCACCGATAATTTTGGCTGCATCGCGCGGGCCAATTTTGCGCAGGCTCACTTTGGTGCGATATTCTTCTTGCACAGCCTTGCGCAACGGAATCATATCCAGCTTGTCATTTCCATCAAGGGTGTGCAACACGGTCAAGCGGTCGCCATTCAGGGTAAATTCTGCGGCAATAATTTTTACGCCAGGGAGTTTGAGTTCACCAAGTTGTTGGCGACAATATTCAATTACTTCGACTTCTTTTTCTTCCCACGCCTGGCGCGACACAAGATCACGCGGCGTTGCTGTGCGCAAAACTGGCTTCAGATCATCTTGTTTGCCGATTACCTGAGCGTCCGTAAGAATCTGAACAACTGTACCTAATTGCTGGCCGCGGCTGGTGTCGACAATCACATGATCGCCAACGACAATATCTGAAAATTGAGTAGCATCAAAATGGTAAACTTTGCCTACTTTTTGGAAACGGATACCAACGATTTTTTCAGTCATGCGCTAATTCTACCGCAAAACAAAAAAGATGCAGGTCAAAAACTCCGAAGCTCTGGGAATCTCTCACGACATTTCCTAAAGAGCCAATCTGCCTGCATCTTTTTTAATGCTCGAAATCGACCACTATCCCACAAATTCGATGGGGATGACATTATCCTGCCGCAGGGCGGCTACGCTTACTTTGGCAGCCACATCTTCAGCGATTGCGCGTAAGGCTTTGGCTACCGGGCTATCCGGATGGGAAACAACGACGGGCTTGCCGCTGTCGCCGCCCTGACGCACAGTGGGGTCCATCGGGATTGCACCGATGAAGGGCACCCCGGCTTCTTTGGCAAGCTTTTCGCCGCCGCCGCTGCCGAAAATATCCATTTTGGTGCCATCGGGGAGTTCGAGGAAGCTCATATTTTCCACCACGCCAAGGATACCCACATTGAGTTCGCGGAACATTTCGAGGCCGCGGCGGGCATCGTCCAGCGATACTTCTTGCGGCAAGGTGACGATCACGCCGCCGCTGAGGGGTAACGATTGTGACAGGCTCAACTGGGCGTCACCTGTGCCCGGGGGCAGGTCAATCACCAGATAATCGAGTTCGTCCCAGAGCACATCGGTGAGAAATTGGCGAATGGCTGAGTGCAGCATTGGCCCGCGCCAGATAAGCGGCTGCCCGGGTTTTACGAGGAAACCAATCGACATTAACTGCACACCGTAGGCTTCTGCCGGGATAAGTTTATCTTCTCGAGGCGGGGGCAATTTATCAACGCCCATCATCATGGGGATATTGGGGCCGTAGATATCGGCATCGAGCAGGCCGACGCGCGCGCCGCTCTGTGCCAATGAGACCGCCAAATTGACAGCAACGGTGCTTTTACCAACGCCACCCTTCCCTGAAGCCACAGCAATCGCATTTTTAACGGGAACCTCCAAAAGGCCGCGCGTGCGTCCATCGCTGGGGACGCTGGCATCCATTTTGATATCCACGCGCTCAACACCTGGAACGGCTCGTACCGCAATCAGGGCATCATTTTTCATCTTGTCTTTCATGGGGCACGCCGGTGTGGTCAGCATGATGGTAAAGCTGACCGCGCTACCATCAATTTTAAGATCCTGAATCATCTTGAGAGAGACCAAATCTTTGCGCAGATCAGGGTCATCAACCGTGCCCAGGGCAGCCAAGACGGCTTCTTGTGATATTTTTTCTTTGGACATATAAAAACCTACCCAACCTATGAGGCAATTACCTAGATGTAATTGCGCGAGAGTAATTCTGTTATTTCGGAACTGTAGAAATTTCCGCAGTTCTATAATTATTCACTGAAATTGTTTATATCATACAAATCTTAGCAGATTGTAAGAAATGCTTAAATACAAACTGGGGAGGGCTGCCTCCCCAGTTTGCGGGTTTTATTTTTTCTTTTTTGCAGCTGCTTTTTTCGCTTCTTTTTCAGCACGCGCATCAAATTCTTTTTGTGAGTTCAAAGGGCGAATACCGTCATAATACGCGGCTGGTTTAAGTAATTTTTCTCTATCGTAGATATTATTTGTCAGCCGATCATAAACGGCTAGTTCGTAGTCGTGATCCATTTTGATCGCGTCAAAGGGGCAGAATTCGGCACAAAAACCGCAATTCATACAAATATCAACATCGATATAGAATTCTGCCGGTACGGGCACAGGGCGCCCGGTTTTCGGGTTCGTTGAACGCTCAATCCAGATGCACTGCGGGGGGCAAACTTTGGCACAGATTCCACACGATGTGCAGCGGATGACTTGCTCTCCACCTTCATCTTCGTCGTAGACCAGAAAAGGCACAAAACGAAATTCTTCCGGGGTGGGCAGTCTTTCTTCGGGGTATTGCACCGTAAACAGACCGCGCGCATCTTTGCTCATGCGGTATGCAATACCCTCTTCTGTATGGTAGCGTTTTTTGCCCCATTTGATGTCGTCAATATACGTATCCCAGAAATGTTTCCAGGTTACGCCGAGTCCTTTGAGTATTCCTTTACCGTACATACGAGTTCTCCTGTTACCGGTCGGTTTCGCCCAAAACGATGTCGATCGAGCCGAGGACGATGATAGCATCGGCGATCTTATCGCCTTCACACATTTTGCTCAGGGCTGTCAGGTTGATGAACGATGGCGCTCGAACATGATACCGCCACGGATTGGGGCCGCCATCGGCGACCACATAAAAGCCCAACTCGCCTTTGGGACCTTCAACACGTCCGTAGGCTTCGCCAGCGGGAACACGCATTGAATAACGCGGCTTGCCGAGACAGTTATCGCATTCGGGAATGCCATTCAACGCTTGCTGCAAAATGCGAATACTCTGGCGGATTTCATCCAGACGCACCAGATAGCGGTCGTAGACATCGCCGTGGTAACGCACAGCAACATCGAAATCGAAGCGATCGTAGACGCTGTAGGGGTCAGCACGACGCACGTCGTAGGGTACGCCAGAAGCACGCAGCACCGGGCCAACCGCCGAATAAGCAATCGCTTCTTCAGGGGTCAGCACGCCAACACCTTCACAGCGAGCACGGATGATCTCATTTTCGGTGAGGTAACGATCGAGTTCGTCAATTTGGCGAGGCAGACGCTCAAAGGCCAGACCTCGCATCATTTCATGAGTCCCAGGCGGGAGGTCGCGCGCGACACCGCCAAAGCGGTAGTAGTTGCACATCATGCGCGATCCAGACACGGCTTCAAATATATCCAGAATTAGCTCGCGCTCCTTGAGTGCATAAAGCATCGGTGTGAAATATGCGCCGAGGTCGTTGAGCAGCGCGCCAATTGCCATGAGATGATTGGAAATGCGCGTGAACTCGGCCATAATCACGCGGATATATTTGGCGCGATCCGGTATGTGGGTAGTGTCGCCCAGTAGTTTTTCGACGGCCAGTACGTAGCCGAAGTTGTTACTCATCGAGGAGAGGTAATCCAGACGATCGGTGAAGGGGATGTTCATCAGGTAAGTATTGCGTTCACCGATTTTCTCATGGTTGCGATGCAGATAGCCCATCACCGGTTCAAGCTTGACAATGGTTTCACCATCCAGGGTGGCAACCATGCGAAAAACGCCATGTGTGGAGGGGTGCTGCGGACCCAGATTGACAACTACATGCTCGGTTTGCAGGTCTTCATCCGTAGCGATATTTTGCATCCCGGAATAGAGGGCCGTCTCTCCTTCGGGAGTCCAGTTCTCGGGAGTAAAATCCTGGGGATAGGCTACATTTTTATTGAAGACCATTTTATCTTCGCTACGCGAAACGTCACCGCCAGGCCAACGCGCATCAAAGGGTTTGGCATCGGCTTCGTAGTAGGCTTCCTTCCAGTCCTTGCGCATGGGGTGTCCGGAAAAACCTTCCCACATAAGGATGCGCTTGTGGTTAGGGTGGCCTTCAAAGCGGATACCGAATAAATCCCAGGCTTCGCGTTCCTGAAAATCTGCCCCAGGGAAGATACTGACCAAAGAGGGCACTACAGGATTTGCGCGTGGCACCTGCACTTTGAAGACCAGTGCATGCCCGCCCGTGGATTTGTAAATATGGTAGACCACTTCCATTTTCTCATCGGGGAGGTAATCAACGCCGGTAACCGAGGAAAGAAAATCGTAGCCAAATTCGTCGCGTAACGCGGTGGCAAATTCAACCAGCTTCTCCGCTTCGACCCGATAGCCTTCATACCCGGAGCGATCGTCGAGTGCAATAATCCCGGCAAATCGAGCTTCAATATCTTTATGCATAGTTTTTGTTTGTTCTGTCATCATAGCGCTCCAGATCAGGCCTCTTTATTTTCTGTTGCAGATGCGGCCATCTTCTCAGCAAATTGCGGAAAATCCCGCGGATCTAGCAAATCGGGGCCTAAGATGGGAATGGGAATGGCGTCCAACGGTTCTTTCTGATACCAGCGCACATTCTTGATGGATTGCGTATCCATCATCTCCTGAAGTTTCATCAGACCGTGCAACAGCGCCTGGGGGGTTGGCGGACAGCCGGGAATGTAGACATCGACGGGCAAGAATTTATCTACGCCCGAGACAACATTATAGCCTTCCTTAAAGGGTCCGCCGCCAGATGCACAAGCGCCCATAGCAACCACATATTTCGGCTCTGGCATCTGGTTATACAAACGCACAATTTGGGGCACCATTTTCTTGGTGACTGTGCCGGAGACCAGCATCACATCGGCCTGGCGCGGGCTGGGGCGCATAATCTCCATGCCAAAACGGGAGAAATCGAAACGCGCGGCTGCCGTACAGATCATCTCGATGGCGCAACAGGCCAGACCGAACATCATTGGCCAGGCAGAATAGCGCCGACCCCAGTTATAGATTTTATCCAGAGTGGTGATGGCAACAACATCCTGCATTTCGGGCGGGACATCGTAGCCGGGGGTGTTGAGTTTTTCGCTCATAGATAGAAACGCTCCTGTTTTTTTACATCAATTTTTCAGGGCAAAAAAATTCGGATACTGAGTTTTGATAATGAAGCTCAAAACACATAACAGCCATTATACCTGCCAAAAGCAGGGGTCGTGCGCCTATTTATGCAAATAATTATTTGCATAAATCAATTCAAGGAGTATAATCACCCTGTCGGTATGACAAAATAAACCCTATGCAGAACACACGCCAGCAAATTCTTATCCATCTCGAAAAACAACAAACCGCTTCGGCTAACGAGATCAGCCGCATATTGCACATGACGGCGGCCAATGCGCGTCATCATCTAGGGCTACTGATAGAACAGGGGCTTGTGGAAGTTATTCATCAGCAAAAAGCCAGGGCGCGCGGGCGCCCAAGATTATTGTATACGCTGGCGCAGTCTGCCATGCAAGATAACCTGGATTTGTTGGTTGATGCCCTACTTAAGGCGCTGCTCCAAAATTCCGACGCGGAGCAACCCTTCGAGCCGATCATCCCACTATTATTTGGTCAAATTCCGGGTGCAAAAAACACCCCTCAACGCCTGAACCAGGTTGTGCAGCGTCTCAACGAGATGAAATACCGCGCTCGCTGGGAGGCATCACCTACCGGGCCGCGGATGATCTTCCGGCATTGTCCCTATGCCAGCGTATTAGCAGAAAATCCAGAACTATGCCAGATGGATGTCGCCGCCCTATCTATCCTGCTGGGCGCGTCCGTTGAGCAGATAGCCCAACTGGAGCGAGATAACCAGGGAGCGACAAGCTGCATTTTCGCCATCATCCCGCGGTAGAATAAGAACGAGCAACCCCATTGCCGCTAAGGCGCAATGCTAATAAGACAAAGTGAGAGAATATACCGTGATAAAAATCAAAAACACCTTTGACATTCTATTGCTCATCGCTCGCCCGGCGGCTGGTAAAAGCGAAATTATTGACCATCTAAAAAAAACGCCACTCGAACAGCGCAGCGGGTTATTTCATATTGGCAATTTTGAAGAGATTGATGATTTTCCCATGTTATGGACCTGGTTCGAGGAGGATGCAATACTAGAGCGCATGGGGCAACCACGCTTGCACACAGACCCGGAAAGCAATTTCATCAATCACTTTATGTGGGATTTACTTATCGAGCGCATTTGCCTGGAATATCAAAAGAAGTTGCGCGATGCCCCGAACTATCACCAGAAAAACACCACCATTATTGAATTTGCACGCGGTAGTGAGCATGGCGGATTTGCCCGTGCTTTCGCGCATATCAGCCGCCAGGTTGCCGAGCGCATGGCAATTTTATATCTCAACGTCAGTTGGGAAGAGTCGCTGCGCAAGAACCGCGCTCGGTTTAACCCCGATCGCCCCGACTCGATTCTGGAACACGGACTGCCCGATGATCGCTTAGAAAAACTCTACCGCGTGGTAGATTGGGACAAAGTCAGCGCCGATGATCCGACATTTCTTGAAATTCAGGGGGTACGCGTACCTTATGTGGTTTTTGAAAACGAAGACGATGTCACTACGCAGCGCGGAGAGCCATTGGCGCGGCGGTTGGAAGAAACGCTGGGGAGATTATGGGAGCTTTATCGGCAACGATGATCCCCCTCTTTATCTAGCATCTAAGCATCACGCCCGCCGGGGTAATATCAGGGGCGGATAGCCATCAATATCGGAGAGAATCTGCACGCGAGTCTGATAGGCGGTATGCAGGTTTTTTTCCGTCAGCACTTCAGCAGGGGAACCAAGCGCTAACAAGCAACCATCCACCAACAACGCTACCCTGTCCGCATACATTGAAACCTGGTTGAGATCGTGCAGGGCCATCATCACAGCCAGGTTTTCTTGCTGCGCCAAATCTTTGACCAACGACAAGAAATTTACCTGATGCCGCAAATCGAGATGATTGGTAGGTTCATCCAAAAGCAGCACGGCGGTTTTCTGGGCCAGGGCGCGTGCCAGCAATACGCGTTGCTGTTCACCGCCAGAGAGTTCGGCATTGCGGCGCTGGGCCAAATGTTCAATGCGGGTTTTCTCCATCGCCCAGTGTACGGCTTCCAGATCGGCCGGGGAAGCTTGACCCAGCCAGTTCATGTAGGCAGTACGCCCCAGGAGCACAGTCTGCTCGACGGTGAACGCCCCCCCTACGGGCTGGGCCTGTGGCACCACCCCAAGGATACGCGCCCGCTCCGGAGGTGAGAGTTGGGTCATATCACAACCACCGTAGGAAACAATCCCCTGCTTAATTTTCACCACCCCGCTAACGGCGCGCACCAGGGTCGATTTTCCAGCCCCATTCGGCCCGATCAACGCCAGAATTTCACCCGGCGCAACCTGCAATGAAATCCGGTCGAGTACCTGCACAGTTTGATAGGCTACGCTGAGATCCGAAATCGTAAAGTGATTCACCAGAATACCTCACTTTTCGCCCGGCGCAAAATCCACAAGAAAAAGGGTGTTCCGGCTAAAGCGGTGACAATGCCAACCGGCAAAATTTGCGGAGCGAGCACAATGCGCGCCAGCACATCGGCCAACAGCAATGCCGTGGAACCGCCCAAAATGGAGAGTGGAATCAAGCGACGGTAATCCGCGCCCCAGATCATGCGCACCAGATGGGGCACGATCAGGCCAATAAAGCCGATCACCCCCGAAAAAGAAACCGCCACGGCAGTGGTCAGTGAGGCCGTAACGATGATCAAAATTTTGGTGCGTTCCACCGATACCCCCAACTGCTGTGCCTGTTCTTCGCCAAACTGGAGCACATTGAGCCTGTGTCCACACAGAATTAGCAAGATCACCCCCAGGGCCATATAAGGCAGCGAGGCCAACACCGGCTGCCATCCCGACATGGTTCCCCCGCCTAGCAAGAACGACAAGGCTCGATGAATACGGTCGTCGGAGTTTAGCATCAGGAAAGATGTCAGGGAGGAAGTGAATGTGCCCACTGCCACCCCAGCCAGGATCAACGTGGTCAACGGCACCAGACCGCCGACACGCGCCAGGCTATATACCACCAAAATTGTCAGCAGCGCGCCAATAAACGCCCCCACCGGAATCCAGTAATACCCCAACAAGTTTTCAGGCCAATGCAACGCCATTGCCGCGACTGCGCCTAACCCCGCGCCAGATGCCACGCCGATGACATACGGATCTGCCAGCGGATTGCGGAATAATCCCTGATAGGCAGCCCCACTACCCGCCAGCGCGGCGCCTGTGATCATAATCAGCACCGAGTGCGGCAAGCGCACGCGCAAAATGATCGTCGCAAAAGCATCCGGCCAATCTGGGAGAATATCCAGCCCCGGAATCTGTTCAACCAAAATTCGCAGCACGTTATTCGGGGAGATATATACAGCCCCTAAGGCAATACTGAAAATCAGTGCGAACAGGAGTGCGGCAGTATTCACGAAAAACGGTCGCGAGCGGATGAATTTTACGATAATAAAAAACCTCCTGCTTCGAGGCGGAGGCTTTCGCGCACGATTTTCGTGCCAGCTTTCCATTAAGCCTTCCTCGAGGTTGGGATCAAACGGAACCGAGGTGGGCGTCCTGGCTTTGTTAGCGTGGAGCCGGGAGCAAGCAACGATTAGCAAAAAAATACTAACGGCTGCCTGCTCACCGCTACGTGTTAACATTACAGTTGCGGGACAGCGCCGGACTTACCTGTACATACTCAACAAGCTCACCGGCTTCGCCTTTAAGCCCACCCATCCGGGGGTTAGGGCACCTCAGTTCATGGATATTCAATTGCCAAATATTGTACCGCAGATTTTTTTACCGGCCATAAAAAAACACTGGCTCTCAGGGCAATTGCATCTAAATAGATTTTTAGTGAAATTTTCACCGCGAAGACGCGAAGATCGCAAAGTTTTTTGAAAAATGAATACTTGCTTGATGAATAATGGTTCTTTTCAGTTCAATTGTGCGCATATTTTTGCGTGCTTGCCCTTTTTTTTTCGCGTTCTTTGCGCCTTTGCGGTTTAAAAATAAGATGCGATTGCCCTACACTGGCTCTTTGGGAACTACCGTGGCGTTTCCCAGAGACTCAAAGCACTTAGAAAGCACCTGACAATGCTCCTGTACGCGGCCTGTATCCTGCGTTAGAATGAAGGCTGCTACGGAGTAAAAATCCCTAATTATGAAAAATAAATCGATCATCATTTTTATCATCTTGTTGCTCATCATCAGCAGCACAGGTTGCACACCCCAAATCCCCGCAAGCCTGAATATTGAATCCTTGCGAGAAATCTGGCGGTATGATGCCCAACAAAGCATTTTGCAGCCACCGGTAAGTATTCACGAAATTGTCACCGTGATCACCGCAGAGCAAACGCTGATCACCCTGGATACAATTTCTGGCGAAGAAAAATGGCGTCTGGATACGCCAGCGCAACTCTGGCCCGGCAGCCTGACCACTACCCTCGATGCTGTGACTCTGGCAGGTCAAGGCGGGCGCGTCTTCGCACTGAGCCAGAAGCGCGGCATCCCCGAATGGGAGATCAGCATCGGTGGCGAAGCACGAACTGCCCCCCTGCTCGACCGCTATATCCTCTTTGTTAGCGCCGCACCCTCTGAGAATGGCGTCCAAAATGCAATCGTATACGCGCTGAATGCCGCTACAGGCGCGGGGTTGTGGGAATTCGAATCCCGCAGCGCAAGCCTCACCCGGGCAGCGCGCGGCGGCGATTTGCTCTATGTGGGCAGCAGCGCACCAGGCGATGCCACCCTCTACGCGCTTTCTGCCGCAGAAGGGGTTCAGCAATGGGCAAATCAAACCCTGGAGGGGGCGCTGACTTCGGTCACGGCCAGCGCCGAAAGCGTTGTTGTCTACAACACAGACCATCACCTCGTCGCGCTGGATGCCGCCACGGGCGAAATTCAATGGCAGGCGCAATCTGAGGAACCCATCATCTGGATGCACATTGAGGGCGATCTGCTCTTGCTCGCTGCCGAGAATCAACTCATGGGGTGGCGTATCGACGACGGTTCCCCCCAATGGCAAGCTGATCTCGATTATCCCCTCATCACCCCTCCCAGCCTGGACGCTACGCGGCTCCTGATTCTGCTCGAAAACGGTGAACTGCAAACCTACGCTGTCAGCACTGGAGAGCTTGAGTCCAGCTTCCAAAGTAGCATTGCCGCGCCCACCGGTATGACCATCAACGGAAACCGGGTTTTTATCGTCAATCAGCAGGGGCAAATTTTCGCCTTTGATAGCAACGAATAGTACCGCCACCCTGCACACGCGAGGAGCACACATGCCGACAAAAGAAAACCAGCCCGCCTCAGTAAACTTACTTACCCAACTTGTCGGGTATAACCAATCGGCCTGGATGCAGCTCACCGTCGGGCTGACACTCAGCGCGCTGGTGCTAATCTCGGTTTCCATGGCTGTGCGCGGTCTGCCGATCAGACCCTACAAAGAACAAGGCTTATGGATCATCGCCTTTCTGCTTTCGGCCTGGTTTTTCACGAAACCCGCACTCGAGGCTGTCGTAAAAAACCTGCAACGATTGACAGACACCGCGGATGTAGAAGCGACGCTCGCCCAGTTTTCCACACCCAGACATCAACGCATCGGATGGGCAATCTATGCGATTGGGGCCGTGTTGGGATTTTTGGAACATTTTCGCTTTCTTTTTCTCGAAGATACGCCGCTGCTGCACCATGTACTCTATTTCATTTTGGGGATGCTTGTTTTTACCGTGATTGCCGGTTATTTGCACACTACTTTTACCAGTGTGCGGTTAATTACCAATCTGGTGAAGAAAACGCGCCCCTCCAATGTATACGATCCAACACCCTTTAAGCCAGTAGCCCAATGGAGTCTGGTGATTTCGCTGACGATCATTGGTGTACTAACTCTGTCGGTGCTGGGCTCGGGCGAACTCCGTGCCGATCCAGTGCAATGGGGGGTGCGGATTTTCTTTCTCATCTTTGCCGGGGTTTCATTTTTTGCCGCCATGTGGAGTACCCACAAGGTGATGGCGCAAAACAAGCAAAAAGAAATTGCAAGGATTAATACTGTACTGGCTGAACTCCACCAAGAACTGATGCAAGCCCTCGCCCAGCGTCAGCTTGATGAGGTCAAATCGCTTGCCAACCTCAGCGACACGCTGAATACGCATAGAACATCACTGGAGGCCATTCAAGATTGGCCCTACACAACCCGAAATATCCGCAGTCTGATCGGCTCGGCTGTCATTCCGATTGCCATCAGCATCATCAAAGCGTTTATTGATTAATCTGTACAGACTGGGTCTGTCATATCGAA
>JACNJM010000019.1 GCA_014382605.1 Anaerolineae bacterium | reverse complement strand
TATCCCCCATCTGCGCCATGCCGTGGAAACAATTGACCTGCTACGCGCCGAGCAAATCTGAACTCAACAGCGCCTCTCCGAGTATTTTTAGCAAGAACACTCAAACAGATATAACCTGGGCGGGTTACTGTGTGAGGTGCTATGCAAAACAAAGTAAAACTGGGTTTCTTTATTCTATTACTCCTCCTCGGGATGAGCGCGGACGGCGCGGCGGTGGGATTGCCGCAGCCGCCCGCGCTCGTCGCCAATCCCAAACCAACTGACGAATAAACCTATGAAAACACAGAGCATACACCAAAAATTAATTGGCATCTTTTTATTAGCGATTTCGCTCGCGACCCTGTGGGGTTGCCGCGCAGAACCCAAAGAACCCACCCCAACCGTACTACCCATCGAAACCCAGGTATTGGGCAAATATGACCGTCCCGGTGATTACCAGGTTTTCATGATTATCGCCGGTGCAGAGCGCACCTTCTTTCTGCATATCCCCCCAACATACCACCCCGATACACCCGTGCCGCTTGTCTTCAACATCCACGGTCGCACGGATACCGCCGAGCACCAACAAAAAATGACACAATTCAACGCCAAAGCCGACGAAGCCGGTTTCATCGTTGTCACGCCGCAAGCCGAGGATGACCCTCCCACCTGGTGGGGCGCGGTTCCCGGCACAATCGGCGCACCAGATATTACCTTTTTTGCCGCTATGTTGGATTATCTGCAAAGTGAATTGAGCATTGATCCGGCGCGTATCTACGCTGCGGGGTTTTCCAACGGCGCTTCAATGGCAAATCGCCTGGCCTGCGCTTTCTCCGATGTCTTTGCCGCCGTTGCTCCAGTTTCCGGCGGGCATGTCGGGTATTACGAATGTGAAGCCGCACAACCAATTTCGGTACTCGCCTTTCACGGTCTGGCAGATTCGATCATCCCCTTTGAAGGCAATCAATTCAATCCGCTCGTGCAAGATTGGATGGGGGCCTGGGCGCAGCGCAACGAGTGCCAAACTACCCCCGCGGCAGATTCAACGCACGCAGACATCACGCGCTACACCTGGGAAGGTTGCCTGCCCGGCCTGGATGTGACGCTCTATGCCATCGAAAACGCCGGGCATACCTGGCCCGGCTCTGATTTTGTCGCCGATGCAGGCGGCACCACGCAAGCCATCAACGCCACCGATATTATCTGGGATTTCTTCGCCGCGCATCCCAAAGCCGCGGGCACAATCATCCCCCCTACGCTGGAACCCACACCCGAGCCTGTTTCCGGTTACGCCACCCCAGGTGATTATTTCAAACTCATCAAATCCGACGGCTACGAACGCACATTTTGGCTGCACGTCCCCGCGGGTTATGATCCCGCGACCCCCGCGGCGCTCGTCATTAATTTTCACGGGCGCACATCAAATGCCTTCGATCAGGCTGATTTAAGTCTCTTTTCAGCCACCGCCGACAAATACGGCTTCATCGTTGTCTATCCCCAGGCCACCGGTAATCCCGCCACCTGGGAAGATTTCCCCGAATCGGTCAGCGGTGTCGATGATGTTCAATTTACGCGCGATCTGATTGCCCATCTCTCAACAGAACTCAACATCGACCCGGCACGCGTCTACGCTACGGGCCTTTCCAACGGTGGCGGAATGGCAAACCGCCTGGCCTGCGATCTGGCTGACCAGATTGCCGCCATCGCTCCGGTGGCGGGAGGTTATTATTATTGGGAAGATTGTGCCCCCAGCCGCCCGGTGGCGGTGATCGCCTTCCACGGTCAGCGCGATACTATCATCCCCTACGGAGGCACCGACTATGATGAATACGTCAACTTGCCCGCTGTGCCGGTTTGGGCGGCAGGATGGGCGAAGAGCAATCAATGCTCGGCAGAGCCAGAGCATCTGACCAGCGGTGGAGTGATCACAACCGACACCTGGCGCGAGTGCGCCGATAACGCAGATGTCGTACTTTACTCCCTGGCAATGGAAGGCCACAACTGGCCAACAACCACCTTCGGCGGAGATGTTTTCGATCCCACGACGGTCAATGATCTGATCTGGGAATTTTTCGCCGCCCACCCCATGCCCTAACAGGCTGCGCCTCGACCCCGGAGACAAACCTGCCTCGGAGAACGGCGCGCCAGCCGCGAGCGCGACTAAGCAGGCAGATACGTTTGAAATGTAATGCCCCCGGCGATCCTACCCTCCGGGGACATTACTTTCATTCAATTTATATCGACATCAGGGGATCGGGAATGCATCATACGGGAACGGCAATCCCGGAGCGCCATTGCAAGGGTAGTCGTAATTACAGGCATCAATTACAAAGGGTTGCTTCATTACGGTATCCCAGCTCACGCTGCAATATGCTGATCCATAGGAGCTGCCCCCGCAATACGTATCCAGAATGGCAATATTCCAGTTACGGTGGTATTCATTCGGCAAATAGGCCCAGGTTGCCCCATCGCTTAATGGCTGTAATTTAAGCTCAACGAATTCACCACTGTTTAGGTTAGCAAAAACGGCAGCAGGACCATTTATAAAGCTAAGGTAAAGTGCATGGTTATAAACATCGCCGCCAGTTCCATACCAAAATATCACCCCATTAGCAGGAACATTATAAAACCATTCCTCATTACGTTCACCCCGAATGAGAATATGATGTGTCGGCACTAAACGATTAACAGTGATTTCACCCCACTCGCCAGGGCCAATGTTACTTAATTTCCTGGTTCCTCTGAACATTTCTTCTTTCAGCGAAACAGCTTCACTTACCCAATTTCCCTCCTGGGCATAAAGATGTTCAATATCCTCATTGCTATTGTTGAAAACTCGAATGGCCTGATAATACCAAACCAGGTTTGAGTAAAGACGCGTAACTTGCCCCGCGGTCACCTTGACATCGGTGAATACCTGTCCGGTTCTCCCCTCGATTTCGGTACGCACAATATAATTTCCAGGGAGAAGATCTGTTCTACAGGATTTGCCGGGTTGAAGATCGCTGCACATCATTGACCACCGGGCGTAATTTATATCGTCGGGATCATAACTGAGCCACTGAACACGATCGAACGGAGTCACTTTGGTCGTATTCATAAGCTCGATAGTTCCATAAGTTGCCAGATTGTCTGCAGCAAATGTAGACTCTACAGCACTGGCATACAGGATCATGACAGCTACAACAAAAATAGCGATGAAAATCCATTTTTTCTTCATAACAGTACCTCCTCAAATAAACTGGATTGCTTCCTTCGCATCGATGATGGCCCCATTGTGAAAATTATAGCATAACAATCTTGATGCTAAAAAATAAGAATACTTAAATATTTGTGACTTTTTGGGAACAGCCCTGAGAAACCCTC
>JACNJM010000020.1 GCA_014382605.1 Anaerolineae bacterium | reverse complement strand
GGCCGGGAACAGTGTGTGAAAGCCCGGCTTTTTTGGCAAGTATTTTTTCAGCAAAGGTCTGAGGCATAGCAATTCCTGTATTGAGCCGCCAAGACACAAAGTGCGCCAAGATTTTATTTTTTTCTCTTTGCGTTCTTCGCGCCTTCGCGGTGAAAAGTATTAAACAATCAGGCGGCTTTTAAAAGGCAAGAAGGTCATAAAATCGGCATGATGGACGATGTAGGCCTCGGTGGTGCGCTTGACGAGATCGCCTTCGGCGGCATGAGCAGCGATGATGTGGCAGATTTCGGCAGGCACGCCGCATTCTTCGGCTAGCGATACGCCTGAGAAGGGGTGCCGCACATATTGGCCGTATACACCCTGAAAGGAGTTTCCGTTTTCGTCGAGTTCGTATTCAAGTAATTTTCCCACATCGGCCAAAATTGCTCCGGCAATGACCACATCCATGTTGATGGGCAAATCACCACCGAAAAATTCGATCATCTTAAGGGCACTCTCTTTGGCAACGTGCACCACGGCGCGTTTATGCGCCATAAAGCTGACTTTAAGATCCGGGCCTGCTTTCAGCGTAAAGGGAATGCATCGCAAATCTTCGGGGGAGAGTACGCTGCGCTCAAGAGCTAGCTCCCAGGTTTGGGTAGTCTTTTTGCGCAGATCCGCATCTTCAATCCAGGCCAGTTCAGGCCAGAGTTCCAGAATATCCATAATGTCCTTTTTCCTAGCAGTTATCGTACATGGTGATAATTTCGCCGGTGCCTTTGCCTAAAACGCTCTTGGCATATCCATTAACCACTTTCCACATAGGGATGGGGTTATGGCCGGGGAAATACGCTTCGTAATGTTCAACGGCATCTTCAACTAACCCAGACGAAACTACGTTAATGCGAAGTTCATTTTTGAGTTCTAAATCAACAGCCTTGACGAAACTGTGAATAGCGCCATTGACCATGGCGGCACTGGTGGTCATTTCAACGGGGTGATCGGCCAAAATGCCGGTGGTTAGCGTGAATGAACCGCCTTGGGTGAGATAATTTTTTCCAACACGCACCAGATTCACTTGCCCCATCAACTTGCTACGCAGGCCAATGTAAAAATCGTCTTCGCTGAGGGCCTCAAACATATCCCATTTGGCTTCGCCTGCAGTGCAGACGACAGCATCCACAGTGCCAATCGTTTCGAACATTTTTGCAATAGAACTGGAATCGGCAATATCTACAAACACATCACCTGATGTTCGACCGCCAATAATGACTTCATGCTTTTTCGAAAAATATTCGCTAACCTTTTTACCAATAGTACCTTGACCACCAATGATCAGAATTCTCATTTTTTCTCCTGGTTACCGGCATGCGAATATAGATTGGTTCGATTCGCGCAGATTTTTTTATTCGCGAAAATCTACGATATTCGCGCTATCCATGTTTGTATTTACTTCAATTTGGCAATAATCGCATCCGCCATTTGAGCGGTAGAAGCCGCACCCTGCGCAACTACATCGGGTTTGCCGCGCATCTTCATCATATCGTAGGTGCGGACTTTGCCCTCGGCAACCACTTCGGCAACGGCTTTGCGAATGCGGGCTGCGATTTCGGTCTCGCCGATGTGATCGAGCATCATGCAAGCCGAGAGGATCATGGCGATGGGGTTAACGATAGACGTTTCATAATCGGCATACTTCGGCGCAGAGCCGTGCGTCGGCTCGAAAACGGCCACATCTTCGCCGACGTTGGCGCTGCACGCAAAACCCAACCCGCCAACCAGCCCGGCAAAGCCATCTGAGATAATGTCGCCAAACATATTCCCGGCCACGACCACGCCGTAATCTTCGGGGTTTTTGGTCAGCCACATCATTTGGGCGTCGATATTCGTATCCCACAGGGAGATACCGGGATACTCTTTCGCCACCTCTTTGCCCATCGCCAGCATCATCCCGGAGGTCTCGCGGATCACGTTGGGCTTTTCACAAACGGTCACCGATTTGTAGCCGAATTTCTTGGCATACTCGAAAGCCGCCCGCAGAATGCGCTCGGTGGCCTTGCGGGTAAAGATGCGCGTTGAAATGGCTAATTCGGCTTTGGGCGTACTGCCGAAATTTTGCCTGAACTTGGGATGCGTCATCAGGGCATCGTAGACCTGATCGGGGGGATTGCTCCACTCGACGCCGCCGTACAGCCCTTCGGTGTTCTGGCGGAAAATGACCGTATCCACAACCGGCTCTTCCACACCGCCATCCGCGCCGCGGCGAATAAAATTGAGCGGATTGCCCGTAAAGGTCTGGCAGGGGCGGGCGCAAATATCCAGGTTGAAGTGCTGGCGCAGGCCGACGATGGGCGAGAAGTAAACCAGCCCTTTGCCGCGCAGCTCGGGGGCAAGTTCGGCATCGGCATCCGATTTCGGCTTGGATGTGATCGCACCAAACAGGCCGATTTTGTATTTTTCGAGCAGATCAATGGTGCGCTGGGGCAGCGGATTGCCTTCCGAGCACCAAAATTCCCAGCCTATATCGGCGTGGACATACTCGGCATCAAAGCCAGCCGCATCCAGCACGCGGATCGCTTCGGGTAGTACAGCGTTGCCAATCCCGTCACCGGGCATTGAGACGATCGTTCGTTTGGACATAGTTCCAATTTCTCCTAAAATTTTTGTTTTTTAACGCAAGGTCGCAAAGGAACAAAGACGCAAAGTTTTTTATATCTTTCTTTGCGCCCTCGCATCTCTGCGACTTTGCGTTATGCTTTTACTTGCCGGACTACATCAATCACCGTGCCATCCACCCACTTGATGGCGGCGATGATCTTGTCTTCAAACTCGACCGCCTGCGGTTTCCCGCAAATGCGCTCGGCTTCTTCTTTCAGTTCGTAAATGGTCTTGATCGGTAGGCCGGAGTCTTTGACGGCTGCAATCAAATCCTGGCGCAGCGGGTTAATGGCAATGCCGCGCTCGGTGACGATCACATCAATCAGCTCGCCCGGCCCACAAATCGTAGTCACTTCGTCGCGGATCACCGGGATGCGGTCGCGGAAAAGCGGGATCGGTAAAATGACCGTCTTGCCAAACAGGCAGTTTTGCCAACCGCCAATGCCGTGCAACAGCAGGCCATCGGAGTGCGTAACCACGTTGGCGTTGAAATTCACATCTACTTCGGTGGCGCCCAGAATGACCACATCGATCATCGAGGCGAAATTGCCTTTGCCGTGATAGTTGTAGCTGGTAAAGGGGCTGGTATTGACATGGTTGGGATTCTCGCGCATCGAGCGCACGCCTTCGAGATCAAAGGTCTGTCCGTCGAGAATATAATCCACCAACCCGTCTTCCATCATCTGGACGAGATATTGGTTGCTGCCGCCGCGGGC
>JACNJM010000108.1 GCA_014382605.1 Anaerolineae bacterium | reverse complement strand
TGTAACAACCTGCTGGGCAATATCTTGCAAACCGGGGTCAATGGTGGTGTATACCGTAAAACCCGAGCGGTAGATGGTTTGCGGGTCGAATTGTTCTTCCAAAATCGAGCGCACATAATTGACCCAATGGGGATAGCGCATCTGCACTTCTGCCGGGCGAAATTCGTAGCCTTCCATTTGGGTGGCGGCATTGGCAGCTTCAGCGGCTTCAATGCATACCGGTTGAGGGCTGTTGCTCACCAAAATACAACCCTGTTCCTGGCTAGTTTGGAACATCAACAACAAAACAGTTTGCTGCCGTTCCAGGGTAACTTCGCGATTGGTGTATACATCGTACACAGATGGCAACTGCGGCAGACCGGCAATGAAGGCCGCCTGACCTAAATCCAGATCGCGTGCGGAAACACCAAAATAGGTTTGTGAGGCTGCCTCAACCCCGTAGGCCATATTGCCATAATAATTCTCATTCAGGTAAATTTCGAGAATTTCATCTTTGGTATAACGGCGCGTGACTTCAGCCGCCAAAATGGCCTCGCGCAATTTACGCATATAGGTACGCTGCGTGCGCTCTTCGGCAGTCAGGAACAAGGTGCGCGTGAGCTGTTGGGTGATGGTCGATGCGCCCGAAACAGTTTCACCACTGGAAATATTTTGCCAGAAGGCGCGCACAATCGCCATGGCGTCAAACCCGGGGTGATTGTAGAATTCTTTGTCTTCAGTTGCCAATGTGGCCGCAATCAGGTAGGGAGACATCTCATCGATGGGGATATAGGTGCGTCGCCCTGCATTGGGGTCAATAATTTCGTAGAGCAAGTTGCCATTACGGTCGAGAATGCGCGTGGTTTCAAACTGCGAGACGCGGGCGCGCAAATCGCTGGGGTCAGGCAGATCGTTGGCAATCCGCAGATAGGTGATCAGCCCGGCGGAACCAGCGATCAACAGCATAACGATCACGATAAATGTCCCTAGCAATGACATGCGCAAGAAACACCCCAAGCCGCGATCGATCTGTTCACGGCTGAGGCGGGGAGGAGCTGGTTTTTTGGGCGGTGGAGAGGAACGAACCTGCGGTCGGACGGGGGGAGAGTTGGCGCGTTGACCCGAAGGGGGGAGTTCTGAATCCAAAGCGGAGGGCATTACCTGCGTTGCAGACATATCCAGTTCGTCCACGCGGCGGGGCAGCGGCATACCCTGAGTATCCAGCGCCGGGCGGGCTTGTTGAGGCGTGGTGCCCAGGCTGGGTGGTGGTGGCGTGGTGGCATCTTCGTGTGGGAGGGTAGAAATTTCATCGCTGCCGGAATCGTCCCCGAGGGGAATCGGATCATCCAGTTCGGGCGGCTGAACAGCTTCGGGGTTGGTATCCCCTTCGTCCGCGCGATCCATCGGCGAGCGCCCACTCACCAAGTCCAGATATGTGGAGGGAAAATGTTGCCGCGGCGGTTCTTTACGCAGGTCTTTATCGGGTTGCTCTGCGACAAGATTAGGCTGGGTATTGGCTTCGCGCTCGGTTTGTTCGGCTTCTTCAAGTAAGCGACGGAAGCGTTCACGCGGGTCTTCGTCTTGAGGATGTTTATCTTCTGTCATCGGGTTACTGCCTCAAAACCCCTAAGGGTTATTCTATTCAGGTCGGCTGGCGATCAACACTTTCCACAGACCCTTCATCACAACTTCATCGGCCTGATTTTTGACACTGAGTTCCAATTCCACCGCGCCACCACCGAGGCGGCGCAGGGCTTTCACGGCAATAATCTCAGTTTCGACATGAACCGTATCACCGATAAATACAGGTTTGGTGAATTTCCAATTGACAATTTCACGAAAAGCCAAAACTGTACCTTCGATCATACCGCTGAGTGTAACCAAACCCGAGGCAATTGAAGTCACCAGCAAACCATGTGCCACACGCTGCCCAAAGGGAGTTGTTTGGCTATATTCTGCGTCGGTGTGAATCTGGTTGTAATCGCCCGAGAGGCCTGCAAAAGCAACAATATCGCTCTCGGTAATCGTTCGCCCGGCACTGATATAATGTTGGCCGGGTTCAAATTCTTCAAAATACTTACCGCGGGGCTGATACGTTGTCATAAAATAGCTCCTGTTTCCACTGACAATAAACGATTGAGGCTTGATTCTAGCACAAAACCTTTGACCTTTCGTGTGTATCCTCTTACAATATTTTGTATCAGGCTTGCTTTGACAATATCATATTTGCGGAAGGTTCAGAAAATTTGGGGTGCGGGCAGGTTCCCGCACCCCAAATTTTCGACCACCTTTTTTGTAATGTGACATTGTCAAGTTACGCAGTTCAATAAAAAATATATGCCTCCCCCTGTTGGCAGGCTTTTCTAGGTTATGATCTTCTTATGAAAATGTGGCAGCTCGGACATAACGATCCTGGGGAATATATTCTCGCCGCGGATGCGCGCTGCGGGCCAACCGATTACGGCAACGATCATATCTGGGAACTGATGCTCCGCGGGGGCGAACCTTCGGCGTTTGCGCTGCACACCACCTTTGGCCTGCGTGCCCGCAACCTGCGCATGTTCCCGCGCTTCACCGAGGGAGATACCAGCATCTCCAATCCGGATTCGTTTGCTAAGGCGCCGCGCATTCACCGAGTATATCCCAACTATATTCTATCCACATTTGCGCCCTTCACCGGAATCAACGTCCAATTGGAGATTTGGGTGCCGGATTCGCACAGCATTACCGGGCGAATTCACATTAGCAACCAACGCCTTTCAGCTCGCGAATTACGTTTTGAGTGGGGCGCGCAGCTATCATCTAATCAGCAGGGCGAACGCATGAACCCGGCCGAGATGGAAGCAGCTATCATCTTGTTCGGCAAAACGGGTGATCTAACCCCGGTGCTGTTTATAACCGGCGGAGCGCACGTCAGTTCGGGACCGTATCCGGCGCTGGCGCTAGACCTGAATTTGCCCGCAGGAGGTTCGCGCACATTCCGCTGGTGCCTGAGCGCCACTGGAGGCCAGCAAGAATCCTTTGAAAGCGCCCGCCGCCAGGTAGCACGCCCCTGGGAGAAGGAGATCGCCCGTCTGGACGCGTTAAATGCTGGTTTGATCGAGGTTGAAACCGGCAACCCCGATTGGGACGCGGCCTTTATGCTCACGCAAAAATCAGCGCTGAGATTACTCTGCGGACCGACGGAACATCTGCCGCATCCATCCTTTGTGCTTAGCCGCCAACCCGATCAGGGATATTCGGCACGCGACGATGGGCGTGATTATACTCACTCGTGGAATGGTCAAACTCCGATGGAAACCGATTTCCTGAGCGGATTCTTGCTGCCAGCCTACCCAAACCTGGCACGCGGCCTGTTGCTAAATTTTCTCAGCGTACAGCAATCAGATGGCTTCATAGATTGGAAGCCCGGCCTGGGCGGTCAGCGCAGCAATATTATGGCAACGCCCATGCTCACGCAGCTTGCCTGGAAAATTTATCAGTTCACAGAAGATGGAGAATTTCTAACCGAGGTTTACCCCAAACTGCTCAAAGCCGTTCAAGCGTGGTTCTCCCCCCAGCAAGACCGCGATGGCGATGGTATTCCGGAGTGGCAAAATTTGATGCAGATCAATCTGGATGAACACCCTGCGTTTTCACCGTGGCAGCCCAATGCCCAGGGCGCAGATATTTCTACCAGCGAAAGTCCGGCATTGTGCGCGCTACTCTACGCCGAAATTCAAACCCTGCTCAAAATGGCGCAAGTGCTGGAACGAACCGAGACGATCCCCGCACTGCAATCTTTAGCCGACAATCTCCAAAGCGCAATTACAAGCGCATGGGATGAATCCGCGGCCATGTATCGCATTTGGGACCGTGAAAGCCATCACAGCCCCGGGCGAGAAATTCTGGCCGATCAGTATGGCCCTGGCGAAATTGCTTTCCATAGCGATTTTGATGAACCCGTGCGTTTGGTAATTCTAATTGAAGGGCATTCCGAAACGCCGCGCCGGGCGAATATATATATTCATGGCACCGGTTCTTCAGGCAAGCCGCGTGTAGAACACATCGCCGCTGAACAATTGCAATGGCGGCTAGCGCAAACTTCGGTCACCAGCCAGCGCGTTTATACATCGCTGGAATTCATCGATATGCGCGATATTGGGCCTGATGACCATGTCCACATTGAGGTGATGGATCTAAGTGTGCAAGATATATCACTATTCTTGCCCTTGATGGCCGAAACCGAAACGCCTCAGCAAGCCGAACAGATCATTCGAAAATCGCTACTAAACCCGGAACGCTTCTGGCAGCCTTATGGCATTCCCCTATACCCGCCGAATGTATCGAAAAGCAGTGGCGGAGATATCGAAAGTACATCGGTGATGTGGAGCAGCCTGATCGGCAGAGGGTTACTGTCGTATGGGTATCAGAGCGAAGCCGCCGAGTTAGTCAACCGTCTGATGAGCGCGGCGTTATTTAACCTGAAGAAATATAAGGCTTTCTCTTACCATTATCACACCGAATCAGCTCAAGGGGTTGGCGAACGTCATGCCCTGCCAGGTTTAGCTCCCTTACCACTTTTTATGGAAACCCTCGGTATTCGTCTGATTTCGCCCACTAAAATTATGCTAGTGGGATACAATCCATTCCCCTGGCCGGTGACTGTAAAATATCGCGGCCTCATAATTTATAAAGATCGCCAGAAAACCAGAGTAACTTTCCCCGGCGGACAAACCGCTGTCGTCAAAAACCCTGAACCGCATTTAGTTTCCGTGGAGTAGTTTTCAATAATGAAAAAGACCCAAATCAAAAAATACCAACGCCTTTTAAGTGTGCTGTTATTGCTTTCCGTTTTGCTTGCTGGGTGTGCCAATCATGACATACTTGCTGCAGACGTATTGCCACCAACGGAAGGTGAAGCGAATGCCAACGAAGCAATTGTAGATGATGAAGCCGAACGCATCACAAATATGGTTACGATTGTAGTCAGCTTGCTGTTGCTCGCTTCGCTGGTGGGGCTGGTTACATCGCGGCTGCGCTTGCCTTATACGGTTGGATTAGTGCTAATGGGGTTGGCGCTCTCGCTGATACGCGGGGAAAATGTCATCATTATTCCGCCAGAATTATTTTTAGGGTTACTGGTGCCGCCGTTGATTTTTGAAGCCGCCTTTCACGTCAAGGCCAGAGATTTATGGCGGGAATTTCCACAAATATTGACCTTCGCTATTCCTGGCATGTTGATTACAACTTTTCTCGTAGGCGGCGTGGTAGCTTTTGGCACAGGCTTCAGCTTCCCCCTGGCATTGGTATTTGGTTCGCTGATCGCCGCGACCGACCCGGTTGCAGTGGTGGCGTTGTTCCGCTCGCTGGGCGTACCCAAGCGTCTTGAAGTGCTGCTTGAAGGCGAAAGCCTTTTTAATGATGGCACTGCCATTGTGGTCTTCAATCTGATGATTGCCGTTGCTGTTGCCGATACGGTTATGATAGACCCGTTGAATAGTGTGCTCGAATTCTTTTTGGTTGCCGGAGGAGGATTGGTTATTGGGTTTATTCTCGGTGCATTGATTTCACGCATGATTGGATTTATCGATGATGCGCTGATAGAAACCACATTGACTACCGTGCTGGCCTTCGGTTCGTATATTGTTGCCGAGTATTTTCATGTCAGCGGCGTTTTGGCGGTGGTGGCTGCCGGTTTGGTCAGCGGAAATATCGGGCCGCGCGGCATGTCGCCATCGACGCGTATTTTGGTGTTCAACTTCTGGGACTACGCAGCTTTCATTGCCAACTCTGTCGTATTCTTGCTAATTGGCCTGCAAATTAATTTAAACGTACTGCTCGCCGACTGGCAGGTTATTCTCTGGGCCATACTGGCTGTCCTGGTTGCCAGGGCAGTGAGTATTTACGGGCTTTCATGGGTCAGCAAGAAAATTCCCCGTTCGTACAAACATATTCTCTACTGGGGCGGTCTACGCGGCGCAATCTCTTTAGCGTTGGCGCTAAGTCTGCCCCTCGATCTAGGCCCTGAGCGCAGCGAAATTCAGGCGATGGCCTTCGGCGTGGTGCTATTCACGCTGTTAGTTCAGGGCTTATCGATGAAACCACTCATCAATAAAGTGGACCTCATTCAAAAGAATGAAGCCCAAGAAGAATACCAGCGCCGCCATGCCCGTGCGGTAATGGCACGGGCATCTTA
The DNA here is from genome assembly GCA_014382605.1 of Anaerolineae bacterium. Taxonomy (GTDB): domain Bacteria; phylum Chloroflexota; class Anaerolineae; order Anaerolineales; family UBA11858; genus NIOZ-UU35. Next base: position 11,104 of record JACNJM010000108.1, on the reverse strand, counting down.
CGACCGTCTTAAAGAAAAGTATCAAAGCGGCCTACTCTCCGCGTATATATGGGAGTTAATGGCCAAGCCGCTCAAACAGCACGCCGAAGCGCTCTCAGAAAGCGTCACGGAAGCCCTGCACGTTGATCCAAAAGTCGAGGGCGATGTAATTGAAAATGCCATGCGCGATCTGCTGCATACACAACGTAGCTCGTTAAACGCGCTGTTACGGGATGGCATTATCACTGAAGAAATCTATGCGCAGCTCGTTGGCGAAGTAGATACGGCCCTCACCCAACCGCGTTCAAATATGGTTGAATTGATGAGGCAACGCAACAACCAGACTATCCACGGCATTATGACGGTTATTGTGCAAGAAACGGATGTAGAAAATGTGATCGCTTCGTTAAACCGTTTAAGCATTCCCGTGACACGACTTTCCAGCTTCGGCGGATTTCTGGGGCAGAAAAATGTCACTTTACTGGCGGGAATTCCTGAAGGCCAAGATCGAAATATCACCAACGCAATTACCAGAGCCAGTCAGCAACGCGTGGAATTTTTGGCTGCCAAAAACTCGGACGAAATTAGCGAAACTGCCGTAACAGTTGGCGGCGCGACTATTTTTACCTTTGATGTTGAACGCTACGAGGAGCTTTAGCATGAAAATGATCATAGCTATCATCAACAACGCAAAAAGCGAAGCTGTATCTGATGCCCTGCTGGCGGCAAATTTTCGTGTCACTCGCCTGGCAACCACAGGGAGTTTACTCCGCGATGGCTCAACCACCTTAATGATCGGCGCTGAGCGTTCACTGGTTGAAGATGTACTCGCCATTATTCGCGCACAAATCCCCCCACATGCAGAAAAAAAACAAGCCACGCTATACGTGCTCAATGTAAAAAACTTCAACCGCGTTTAATCCATGTCATCCGAACAATTATTCTTCATCGAAGAACGCATAATCCTGCTGCTTTTTCTAGCCAGTCTGGTTGGGATCGCCGCCCGCCGCCTGCGCATGCCCTACACTGTAGGTCTGGTGCTGGTCGGTTTTGGATTGACGTTCTTTGAACAGGTTGAACTCAGCATCGCATCGGATATCATTTTGGGGATTTTAATTCCACCGCTGGTTTTCGAAGCTGCTTACCACCTTAATATTGATGATTTGCGCCGCAATCTCAAACCGATTTTGATTTTAACCATCCCCGGCGTGTTGATCACAACCTTGCTCGTAGGTGGGGTGATCTCCCTCGGAGCCGGATTCAGCCTCCAAACCGCGTTGCTCTTCGGCGCGCTTGTCGCCGCCACCGATCCCGATGCCGTTGTTGCCCTCATCCGCTCACTGGGCGTCCCGAAACGTTTGCAAGTGTTGCTCGAGGGCGAAAGCCTGCTCAACGATGGCACTGTTATCGTGCTCTACAATTTGCTCCTGAGCGCTATTCTGACAGGCAATTTCAGCGTAGCCAACAGCCTGACACAATTCACCAGCGTGGCGGGTGGCGGGCTGTTAGTCGGTTTCATTATCGGCTGGCTGCTCTCGCAAATCATCAGCCGCATTAATGACCATTTACTCGAAACCACACTGACCAGCGTACTGGCCTATGCTGCTTATCTGGTCGGCGAGAGTATCGGCGTGAGTGGCGTGATGGCTGTCGTTGCAGCCGGGTTAGTCAATGGCAACCTGGGGGCCAAAGGTATGTCACCGACCACGCGCATTGTGGTCTACAATTTTTGGGAATACGCTGCCTTTTTGGCAACCAATCTGGTTTTCCTGCTCATTGGCTTGCAAATCAACCTTGCCATGCTACTCGCCAACTGGCAAGCTATCCTGTGGGCGATTGGCGCAGTACTGGTTGCGAGAGCTGTAGTTGTCTATAGTCTACGGTTCTTTAGCGCCAATATCCCCTTGCGCTGGCGACATGTACTTTTTTGGGGTGGCCTGCGCGGCGCTTTAGCTCCCGCGCTGGCGCTAGGTCTCCCACTTGAATTCGGCGAGTTGCGCGGCCAACTTCAGGCGATGGTATTCGGGGTTGTACTCTTCAATTTATTGGTACAAGGCATCACGCTGGGCCCGCTGGTGCGCAAACTAAAACTCGTTCAACGCAGCCAAACCCAAGATGAATATGAGCGGCGACATGCCCGCGCGGTCGCGTCCCGCGCCGCCCATGCCCACCTGGAACAACGCTATCAGGAAGGGCTAATTTCCCAACAAAGCTGGCAAATGCTCACGGTATTATTTCAACGCCGCATCACAGCCTTGAGCAACGCCGTTGGCGAAGTGATTCAACTCGACCCTCAGGTTGAAGCCGAAGAACTGGATACCGCCTGGCGAGAATCCCTGCTCGCACAACGCAGCGCCTTCAATGCCCTTGTGCGCGATGGCGTAATAACCGAAAACACCTTCGACCATTTGATTGGCGAAGTAGACCTCGCTTTGTCAGACCCTGAATCGCATTGGGCAATCTTTAAATATAATTCTCAACCGCAAGAAATTGAATCCTTGCTGACGATATTCATGCGGGAACACGATGCTGAAAATGCCACCAACACGCTCAACCGAATGGGCTATTCGCTCACTCGACTTTCAAGTACCAGCGGATTTCGAAAAGAAGGCATTAGCACATTTCTTATGGGTATCCCAAAAGAGCAAGAACAAACAGCCGTCCAGGCGTTAAAGAGCAACTGCCAACCGCACGCAAATAGCGCCGCACAAAAAACAACTGGGGGCGCAACAATTTTTAGTTTTGAAATTGAACGTTATGAGGAGCTTTATTAATGGCTATGAAAATGATAATCTCAATTCTTAAAGATGATGATACAGACGCCGTCTCTGATGCGCTCGTCGATCAGGGCCATCACGTCACAAGGATCGCCTCCAGTGGCGGATTTCTTCGGCAAGGACGCAGCACGCTAATGATTGGCGTGCCTGCCGAAGAAGTCGATCAGGCCATTCAGATTGTTAATGAAAACTGCGTCCCCACAATTGAACCGATGATGCGCAAAGCAACTGTTTTCGTACTTAATGTGGAATATTTCGAGCAAATTTAGTGATCCGTTGCCCACAGGGGGCGTCCGGACTCATCTCGAAGGTGAACCATCTGCCCGGAGTTGAGATTTACCATCGAGATGACTTCTAAACTATCCTGCTCGTAGAAACCTGTCACACTCACCGGGTCGCCAATTTGCGGCGCAAAGCCCTGATCTGTGGCATAACGCCAAGAACGCCGCGCAATCCCCAAAATTGATCCATCTTCGAGCTGCAATACCAACTCCCGGTTGGACATGCTTACAACCGCCCCTTGAACCTGCACAACATTCTGTATGAGTGTTTCGTCCGTGTGTTCATCAGATTCATGTGCCTGGTTTTCATTCTGATTCACCCCAGCGGACTGCGACAAATCACCAGCCATCGCCTGGGTGCGATTCACCGCTCCCATTAACAGAACCAACACGAACCCCGCGTAGAGCGTCCACAAAATAATCCTTTTCATCTTCGTTTATCCTTTATCAATTGCGAACTGGAATCTGAGCCAAACGCGATCTGGTTTTGAACAGCTTGGCGGTAACTTTCGTGACCCATTTCCAATGAATGGCAAAATGCAATATCGCCGCGGCGATCATTAAGGTACCAGCCCAGGTGTGAATCAAATCCCAAAGCGTGGGGCTGAATACAAGCGTCGCTCCGGTAGCGCCCTCAGACGCTGGGAAGAAAAAGAAGTACAGACCGCTGAGCGCAGTGAAAAGAAAACTCAGACCAATGATGCCATTGATTACCAGATTATATTTGCTGCCCGAACTCAGACTCGGGACGCGTCCCAGTGCGATATTGACCACACGACGGGTCATACTCACGATCCAGGCCCAGTGCAGCGGAATATGGATCGCGGCAATCACAATCATTGCCAGACCAACCCATGAGTGCCAGTCTTCCCAGGTATGACGCTCGAATAGAATAATGATGCCATAGCTGGCATTGCGCCCACCCTGATAGCCGCCGATGGGCAAGAACAGAAAGTAAATCCCCGATATAAAGCTAATCAGGCCGCTAAAAAACAGACCAAAGTCAATCAGCCAATTATTGCGTGTACGTGGTGAAACAGATTTCAATGCTGCCATATAATCACTCCTGAGAGAACAAAAGCGTTGGGGGATTCAATTGCCCATAGTGTATCGACCAGATGTGAAGATGCTATGAAGAATTTTTGCATATTTTGTGAAATATAACACCGAAACCCTAAAAGGGTGAGTTGCAGCAAGGTTAGCTGCAACTCACCCTTTTCCACGTAGAAGGATTGAGCAAAACGAAGTGCATTCGGAGAAACTACGTTTACATCACGCTACTTCTTCGGCGAAAGACACCTGTGCGCAACATGCCCAGAAAACCAACAACCAGCAAGAATATAGGGATGATAATGGCGGCAGCCACAATCAGCCAGGCGCGCTCATCCATGCGCTCAGACCAACTCAGGGGTTGCTCATCAGGGAGCAGGAAGGGCGGAATTTCACCTTCGACATGCCCACTTTGTTCGCTACTTGCCGCGCCACTCTCCTGCCCGGCCCACTCTGGCGGGCCGCCCTGTCCATCTTGCTGGGTGTGCTCTGCCATTGCCAGAGCTTGTTGCGTGGCATCCGGGGCTACGGCATTGGCAGCTTCGTTTGTGGCTGCTTGCGCTACGGGAGATTCAGCCGGCACAATCTCGCTCGCCTGAGCGGTGGTGTTTTGTTGTTGCTGTCCGGGCGGCTGGCTGCCCTCTTGTTGCCACCAGGCGCCGCCACGACCATTGCCGTTATTGTTGCCATTCCCGGCTGGGGCGTTATCGGTTTGCGTGGCCGCCGCAGTTTCACCAGCGGCATTGCCGCTATTTCCCTGTCCACCTCGACCACCCTGCCCACCTTGTCCGGGAGCCGTGTTCCCTTCGGTTTGCCACCACGGGCCACCACCGGAACGCGCCGGTTCGGCAACTTCGGGGGCATCAGGCTCCCAGGCTCGAATGAAGCCTACGATAGCCTGAATTTCTGCTTCGGTCAGACGGTCGCCCCAGGCGGGCATGGATGTATCGGATACGCCCAGCGTGATTATCTGCTGCAAGGCCTGATCGTTGGTGTCTTCCAGAAAACCTTTGACATTCAACGAAGGGGCGCGTTGGGTTCCCTGTCCCTCGGGACCGTGGCAGAAGGAACAACTCGTTGCAAAAAGCGATTCACCCAGAGTCAGGCTCTCGGCTGTCACCGGGATCGGGCCAAAATCTGGGGCTGGAATAGCGCCTGCGGGGACTTGATCCCACTCGGTGAGCAGAGTCAGCACAGCATATATTTCCTCGTCTTCGAGGGCATTTTCCCAGCTCGCCATCAGTGTGCCAGAGACGCCGCTGCGTATAATGCGCTCGAGCTCTTCCCAGGTTTTTTCGCTTACCAGCGGATCATTAAGCGCCGGTGCCAAAGCTGTACCGACACCATCCGCGCCGTGACAGGCCACACATTCCTGGGCATAAACGGTGATTCCCAGGGATAAAGTTTCACCTCCGGGCATTTCAGCTAGCAACGCCAACACTTCAGGGTCCGGGTCAGCCGCAAAGGGGATGCGAGGCACCAACCCCAGGTTTACCACGCGATCCTGCACCGCTTGCCAATCCGTCGCTTGAACCAGGGAAACTAACTGGCCCACTTGATAATCACTCAATGGGCCGCCGTCTTCCTGATTCCAGGCTGGCATGGAGGTACCAAACAGGCCGCGGGAAATGATCTTAAACAGGGTTTCGTCGTCCGTGCCGCGCAACCCTTCGTTATCCAGTGGTGGGTTCGAGCCAATGCCCTCCCCGGCCATACCGTGGCAAATGGTGCAATTTTCGGCGTAGAGGGTCATGGCATCATTGATATCGGACTGTTCCTGAGCTGCCTGCGCCATAACCAGACGCTGAGGCTCCTGTAAGGCGTACAGTAACAAGCCCGTGCCAATCAGCAGTGTGGCTATCATACCGATCAATATTTCAACTCGATTGGTTTTCATCATTCGTTCTCCTGGGCTGCGTAGGCCACATGCGCGGGATCGAATTGGTCGCGCACAATCAGATTACCGGTATCCACTTTGACAATACCCTCCTCGATGCTGACCGCAAAAAGGTCCAGCGGACGCGGCGCCGGGGGATTTAACACATCCCCATCAGATGTGAACTGAGAGTTATGGCAAGGGCAAATAAACATATTTTCGGTTTGCTCCCAGGGCACACTGCAACCGAGGTGAGTACAGCGTTGGTAGATTGCCACAAAACCGCCATCTTCAAAACGCGTGAGATAAAAGCGCCCATCAGTAATGTGTGTAACCGATCCGGGGGGGAAATCTTCTACTGCGCCGATGGTGAGTACCCCGCCAAATTCGCCTTCAGCTAAACGGGGTTGCATATATGCAATCGCCAGCGCGCCAGCCTCCAGGGCAGTGATACCGCCAATCACACTCCAGGCGGTTTTCAAAAAATCTCGACGAGTAATATTAGTATCGTTAATTTCAGTCATAATGCAATAACTCCGGTTAGTGAGCAGGAACAATCTCCCAGGGCCAAAACAATTGCATGCCTTCGCCACGGAAGAAAATACCGATAATGGTCAGAACAATCAGAGCTACAAACAAGTATGTGAATCCAATCAGGATACGCTCTTCTGGATTAGTTTTAAAGATCATCCGCAGGGCTGCTTGAAGCGTATAAAAACCCAGCAGTAAAAGTGAAAGCGGTAACAGACCATTTGATATCCAGGTCGGCCAGCCGGGCAGCCAGTCGGTCCAATGCAGGGCAAATTCATCGACCAGAACCCAGACGGGGGTGACGAACAACGACAGGCTGGTAGCGATCAAGGTGAGATAACGCCCGCGCCACGAGCGAAAATATACACCCACGCTCCCCAGGGAAATATCATAAAAAGGTAACAAGGCCAGCGCACCGAGGGCCAGCACAGGAATCAGCACCGCCGCGATCACCGGGTGGAAATGCAACAGCAATTCTTGTAAGCCCATAAAATACCAGGGCGCTTTGGCCGGATTAGGGCTAATATCCGGATTGGCGATGCCTTCCAGCGGCGCCGCAACCAGCATACCAACTGTAAGCATCACCGCAATCCAAGTCACCGCCCAGATTAATTCTACACGCACCAGATGCGGAATAGTGGTGACACGCTCGGGGCGGGTGGTTTCCTCTTCGGGGGCTGCCAACTCGGCGGTGGTCTTGGGCACCGAAAGCCCGCCATCCTTGCGCACGCGCCAGAAGTGATACGACATCAACATGACAATGCTGACTGGAATAATACTAATGTGCAAAGCGTAAAAATTGAGTAATGTATTCGCACTGACTTCAGGCCCACCAAGTAGCAAATTACTAAGCCATGACCCAACCACGGGCACATATTCAACAATACTGGTTCCCACAGTGATCGCCCAAAAGGCTAATTGATCCCAGGGAAGCAAATAGCCGGTGAAATTAGCGCCCAAAACCAACAGCAACATGACAACACCGATAATCCAGTTAGTTTCACGCGGTGGGCGATAGGCCCCGGTGAAAAAGACGCGCAGCAAATGAAGGATCGATACCACTACCAGTAAATTCGCGCTCCAGTGATGGATGTTGCGGATCAACTCCCCAAACCATACGTTGGTACGCAAATTAAGAATATCGAGATAGGCTTGGGGTGGGCTGGGGGTATAGTTCATTTCCAGCAATACGCCGGTAGACATGAGCATCACCACCAAGAGCGCAGACAACCCGCCCAGCCCCCAGGTATAGCTAAAACGCAGGGTGCGCACATCGACTTTTGCGGGATGGATGTGTAGGATCATGCTGTCGAGCACCATGCGCATTCGGCCCCGGTCATCGGTGGGCATACCCTTTGGCCCCAGCGTGTTCCGCAAACGCCGAAAGAAACCAGCCGCTGGATCGTGGGAAGTAATTTTTCTACTCATAAAATTTCCTCGTTGGATGAAAGATCGTGATTTTATCTTACCAATTTTTGTCACAAAGTTCACAGAGAAAAGCATGTTTTTACAGGGCTTTCTCTGCGAACTCCGTGACTAATCGTTTTACTCGGCTCGAATAACTAGTTGTTGCGTCCGCCGCGGCGTCCGTTTCCTTTGCCGCCACTCGTTGGTTGATCGGTGTCTTGCGTGCCACCGTAGCTCGCATTGCCGTCATCTACCTGCCCCTGGCCTTGCCCGGCATCCGGGTTTTGAGCCTGGCTCGCGCCATGCCCACCCATCGGAGAGCTTAGGATCAGATCGTAAGCATCCTGCTCCATATACTGGGGGATGTAAGTTTCACCAGTTTGCTGCGTAAGGATATTCGAGAACGCTCGCAGGTGATTGCCCGAACCTTGAAGCAGGTTTTGATACACAGCGATAATCTCGGCATTAACAGTTCCCATCAGGCTGGCTTCCAGATCGAGGATGTCAATCTCTTCGATGGCGCCACCCACTTTGAGGGCATCGGCCAACGAGCGGCTGCCTTGCGCAACCAGTTGATCGTACAATGCCTGCAAATCGGGGTTGGTGAACTCGCCCACATCCATACCCGCAGCCGGATCATCAATGCCGTAGGTGGCGAGCAGGGAGTACACCGCTTCCATGTGGGCAGATTCACTGCTGGCGATATTATTGAAAATTGGCACACCCCACAGATCGTAGAGGGTCAGGTATACGTCGCGGGCCAATTTTTCTTCTTCGCGCATAAAAACCAGCGCGTCAATTTCCTCATCGCTCAACGCGGTTTGCGCAGCGGCATCGAAAACCGCCACGAAACCGGCGGCAAATATCAAAATAAACAGTGAGAGTAAAAGTTGTGTTTTCTTCATCATAAATCTCCTTTTGAGGGAAATGAATTTTCCCAAGTTACGGAGATAAGTTTAATTTCCCCATGTGAAGAAGCTATAGATGAGTTGTGAAGGAGCTATGAAGAAATTGGCCTTATTCGTGAAATTTTTCGACCTGGTAGGTTTCGACGCTGAGATTACGCTCGCGCCAGGCACCGGGGGTGGCACCCATCTTTAGGCAAAGCTGATTCAAGAAATCGACCGGAGATGGGATTTTCGCCCAAACCTGAGGCAAAAACGTGGCCCGGCGCGAACCATCACGCAGCAACACCCCATCCACACCGGGGCGCAGGCGAGCCAACAAATCACTGGGGGAGGCATATTCAAGCGGCGCTGGTAACGTGAGGCGCGAGATTTCGATTTTGATGGCGGGGAGTTCGGCAAGTTGTACGGGCGAGAAACGATAATCTTGTGTAGCGGCGGCGAGGGCGTGCTGACGGGTATCTTCCACCAGAGGGCGATAGGCTTCGAGCGTGCCAATGCAACCGCGCAACTGGCCCGATTTGGTCAGGGTGACAAAAGTCGCTCCGGGGAGGCGCAATTTTTCGGGATAATCTTCGAGGGTAAGTTCCGGCAGAGGGCCACCCGCCAGCACAAGTTCCAGAGTCTGACGCGCCAGCTCCAGGAGCAGGTTTCGCTCTGCAGGGCTAAGTTGGTCTTCTTTCACGCGTTTCTCCCAATCTGGCTCTATTCTTGCAATCGAATCCAAACCTATTTTACCTGAAAGCCTTGCCATTCGACCGCCTTTTCGGTACTATGAATACTATGAAACGCAAGCCAAAGGCCCCTAACAGTAGTCCCGGTCTGCTCGGCACAACGCTGATCTCGATTTTTATGATTTCGGGCGTAGCTTTTTTGATTGCTTCGCTCTTCACCGCCGCTAAACCAATCAACCCCTTTTCTGGCGATTTCAGCGCCCGCATTGCTGAGGCGCTCAAAGAACAGGAGCCAACCCCGGATGATTTGCAGTGGCCCACCGCCACGCCACGCCCTCGGCCCCGCATTGGGGTTGTGGTAGGGCATTGGGGCGATGATGACGACCCCGGTGCAGTTTGCCCGGATGGTCTGACCGAGTTAAGTATTAATCAGGTAGTCGCTGGAGAATTAGAGAAAAAGCTGCTCGAAGCCGGTTTTGATGTTGACATGATGTACGAATTCGACGACCGGCTCGTTGAATATACGGGCATAGCGTTAATTTCAATTCATGCTGATTCGTGTACGTATATCAACGATGTCGCCACCGGATTCAAAGTGGCTGCTTCCCAGGGAAATCCGCGCCTGGAACGCACCGCTCGTCTGGTGGCCTGCCTGCGCACGCGCTATGCCGCGGCGACTGGCCTGCCCGAACACTTAAGCATCACCGGCGATATGTCCGAATATCATGCCTTTGAAGAGATCCATAATGAAACCCCGGCTGTGATTATTGAAACCGGTTTTATGAATCTCGATCGGCAGATTCTGACTCAAAACGAAGACTTGATCGCTCAAGGTATCGCCGACGGGTTGGTGTGCTACGTACAAAACGAAAGTATCACCATTCCGGCCGATGAGTAATAAATGGTCACAGGCCCAACACGCGCTGCACGAAGCCCAGCAGGCGCTCAAGCGCAACGACCACCGTGCCGCGCGGCGCTGGGCCGAGCAGGCCGCGGCGCTGGCCCCCGAACGCGAGGAGCCGTGGCTATTTCTGGCAGCCGTTGCTTCGCCCCGCGCCAGTCTGGCCTATTTGGAACGCGCCCTCGAAATTAACCCCCAGAGCCAAAAAGCGCGCAACGGTATGCATTGGGCCATCAAAAGATGGCGGCAAGCTCCGCAACCATCTCCCAAACCGCAGCATCCGCGCATTCTTGGCGAAGTATCGCCACAGGCGCTCATCCGCCCGCGGCAGGTTTTAGCGCCCTGGGCTGTAATTTTTCTCATCATCATAGCTGGATTCTTCTTTTGGTACCGTCAGCCCAGTCTGCCAGCAGTTTTTGCCCAGGAAAACGCGCGGCCAATGGCACAAATTGATGTCGAAAAAGCTACCCGCACGCCAACCCCTACCCCAACATTCACACCGACACCCACGTTTACCCCCACCCCAACACCAACCCACACGCTGACACCCACCGCAACGTTCACGCCTTCAATCACGCCAACGCCACTCCCCACCAACACGCCCCAGCCCACACAACCGCCACCCGCGCCAACCCAAATCAAAACCCAGCCACCCGCGTCTGTAGGCACCGGTGAACGCTGGATCGATATTGATCTCTCCGACCAACGTCTATACGCATATGT
>JACNJM010000197.1 GCA_014382605.1 Anaerolineae bacterium | reverse complement strand
TCTTGAGTTCAGTTCTAAGATTTACCCACAATATATAGACGAATTGGAAGGCATCGCCGAAGGTGCGGATGTGCCTTTTGACGAAGTTTTTCTATCGATGTGTGAGGAGCTTTGGGAATTCACGAGTTGGCAGCGCGGCTGCACGGATATGGCAGCGCGTGGGCGGGCGACTGTCGATGGTTCGACCTTGATCGCGCATACCAACGATCTGCTGCCCAAAGCGGAGGAGCATCTCGTTTTGCTCAAAATTCAGGCAGGCGATGAGCCGGAATTTTTGGGCATCTCTTCGGGCGGCATCGCCATCAGCGCCGGGTACAACGCCGCGGGGATCAGTCTAACGGGCAATCAACTCGATAATAATGACATCCGCCCGGGGGTGCCTCGCCTGTTGGTTGTGCGGGCGAGCCTGTCTTCATCCCATTTGAGCGAAGCGCTCGATCATTGTCTCCTGCCGCAGCGCGCATCCAGCTATAACAACGTCATCGGCGACGCAAGCGGGGAAGTTTATTCGATGGAAGGTTCTGCGACAGATTGCGAACCGATCTACATCGAAAGGGATATTTTGGCGCACGCCAATCATTACATCAGCCCGTCCATGCGCCCTTTTGAAGCCGACCGTAACAGCATCGGCAACTCGATTTTGCGCTATAACCGTGCCATGCGTTTGCTGCGTGAAAATTGCGGGCAACTCAGCCCCGATTTGTTCAAAGAATTGCTCGCAGACCACGCCGGTTATCCGACGTCGATCTGCAAGCACGGCACAGAAACGGTCACTGTTTTTAGCATCATCATCCAACTCGAAAGCCTGCGCGCCTGGATCGGACGTGGGCGTCCTTGCGAAACCGACTATATTGAATATCAATTGCAGCCCTGGCGTGCAAAATAATGGAGGACGATATGAAAGACACTTTGGCTCTTTTCCCCGAAACCTACGAAGCCTCGCGTGAACGCTTTCGCCAAAACCTGAACATTATTCAAGAACGCTGGGGCGGAGCAACATTATCCACACAGCAAATCTCGGATGATGACTTAAGCATCGACTGGATTGCTGCGGACGCGCTGGATGCGAACGAAAAAGTGCTGATCTTTACGACCGGCGAACACGGCGTGGAGGGATATGTGGGTTCCGCCATGCTACAGCATCTGATCGACGAATATCTGCCGCGCCTCGACCCGCGGACGACAGGCTTGCTACTGGTACACTCGATCAACCCCTGGGGGATGAAACATCACCGCCGCGTCAACGCCAATAATATCGACCTGAACCGCAACTTCCTCTGGGATGCTTCCTTCGACCCGACCTTCAACCCGGAATATGATTCCATTAAAGGGGTGTATGATCCCACCAAGCCGATCCAAAACTTTGCGTTGAGCAAGCTTTCGTTTTATGTCAGTTCGCTCTGGTTTCTGGCAACGCAAGGCTTTGCCAAGCTGAACAATACTTTTCTGATCGGGCAATATCGTAATCCGCAAGGCTTGCATTATGGCGGCGAAGATTACGAGCCGGAAACCCGCCTGCTGATCGATCTCTACCGTCAAGCCATAAGCGCTTATGACCAGATCGTGCATTTGGACATGCACACGGGCTACGGACCCCGTTACCAGATGAGCATAGTCAACTCTGCTTTGGAGACAGGCTCATCGAAAAGCTTTGCCGAAAAGTTTGGTTATCCCCTAGTTGTGGCTGCCAACCCCGAAGAGTTCTACGCCATTCATGGCGACATGGTCGATTATATCTACGCCTTATGGCAAAATGAATTCCCCGAAAAGAAGCTCTTCTCGACCGCTTTTGAGTTTGGCACTCTCGGTGACAAATTGTCTGGCATCGTCGGCAGCCCACGCGCGATGGTTTTTGAGAATCGTCTTTTCTGGCATGGGATCAAGAATGAAAGACTCCCCGCCCGCATCAAGCATGATTTCGAAGAGTTGTTCAATCCCAGTGCGGATGACTGGCGCATCAAAGCCGTCGCTGACGGCGATCAAGCCATTCATGGGATTTTGAGGGCGGAAGGCTATTTAGAGGAATAATAAAAATCCTCTGCCATAGATTACACAGACTAACACGGATGGCTTAAAGAATCAGTGAAAATCCATGAAATCTGTGGCAAAATTCTTTTACCTTTTCGCTAAAATCGGTGCCCCCCCATAGAATGTTGCTGGCAAAAATAACCGCGGAGAGCGCAAAGGTCGCAGAGTATCGTCACAAAAAATGCTTTTCTCGGCGTTCTCTGCGGTAAATTTGTGAGACGATTTTCCATAGCAATATTTATGCGGGAGACCACCCTAAAATCTCATAAGGAAAAACCTTATAAAAACACCCTCAACATCCCCCTTTTACAATGTCTTCATGTTTTCGCTCTTCTGGGCAGTGCAAATTTTTGCTGCTAAGCTAGGTTTTATTGCTGGCGCATCTGTTTTGCCTTTTCAGATCATGCTGATTCTGGTCGCGGCGCTCACTTTGATGGTTTTACTCTGGCGCAATACCCATGTCGCTTTGGGGGATATGTTTCGCAATCAGCCCGCGTTATTTTGGAAACTCTTTCTGGCAAATGGCATCCAATCCGGGCTGGGAACTTTTCTGAGCATCATCGGGATTGCGCTGACGGCTACGATCAACGCTGGCTTTCTCGTTAAGATGGCGACCGTCACAACTATTCTGTTTGCATGGCTGCTTCTCGACGAGAAATTGTCCTTAAGAAAGAGCGTTGTGATGGTCTTCATGCTGCTCGGCGCTTATCTCCTGACAACCAAAGGGCAAAGCCTCCTGCCGCATATCGGTGATCTCTTTATTCTAGGGGCGTGTGTTTCCTGGTCACTGGGCAATGTGCTTGTGCGAAAAACGCTGCGCACGCAGGCTGTCAGCGCTGATGTTGTTACGATGCAAAAGCCGTTGGCGAGTATTCCCGTTTTTGGTGGCTTGATTAGCACCGTTGTCTTCTTCCCCAAGCTTCTAGGAACTTCTGGTCCGGTTTTAGAGTGCTGTCCTTTTTCAGCCAGTTCTTTTCCCTATGCGCTGGTCAGCGGCGTTCTTCTCGCATTGACGTGGATCTATCTCTACCGCACCTTGAGTGTTTCAACCGCTTCATATATGACTCTCATGTCCATGATGACTCCGATTATGGTCAGCGTGTTAGCGATGGCCTTTCTTGAAGAAAAATTGGTAACCATACAGCTTCTTGGGGCAGGGTTGATCTTGCTTTCTGGCGCTGTGATCTACTTCAGTGATGTTGCTAATGTCTAAACTTGCTGCTGAAATAAGTAGATTTTGGAAAGAACTTTGAAAAAGACTTTCGAAAAATAGGGGTGTGTGGGGTGCGGAGCACTCCACACACCCCTATTTTTCGGCAATTTCTTACGGCGCGGCGGA
>JACNJM010000175.1 GCA_014382605.1 Anaerolineae bacterium | reverse complement strand
GCTCCGCACCCCACACACCCCTATTTTTCGGCAATTTCTTACGGCGCGGCGGAAGTCATATTAAAGCTACTTTCCAACAATCATTTACTTGCTCAGCTTTAAAAATAATTGGCCGAGAAAAGCACAAAGTTAGGAAAGCGATGACAACTCACTGACAAGCTGAGACATCGTCGTTTGATCGAGTGCTTGAGTAATTGTTGATTGCAGTCCGCCCCACCGATTGCGAATCGGACAAGCCTCAGCCAGCGGGCAGGTCTCTTTTTCCTTGAGACACTCCGAGAGTAGAATAGGGCCTTCCATAATTTCAACAATATCACGCAAAGTAATTTCCTCAGCCGAACGCGCCAACTGCAGCCCGCCCCTTGGGCCTGGGAATGACTCAATCAAATTTCCCTGGGATAGTTGAGCAATGATGCGATTCAGAAACGCTTGAGGAACCAAAGTCTCTTCTTGCAATAGCTTCGCAGAAAGGCGCGTACCTAATGGGTGCCGTGCAAGAGCAACAATTACTCGCACGGCATAGTCTGTTTTGCGATTGATATGAAATATTGACATTTGGTTGATTCAACGCGTAAATTGTTTACCAAAAAGGTAAACAATTTACGCGCCCTACTCAATACCAAACGTCACACATGATATGTGAAATATGGCACTAATTTGCCCCGGCTGCTTTTAGCCCTCTGCTTCTCCGGGAAGCGATAATACCACCCGGGTATATTCCCCGGCCCGGCTTTCCATGGTCAATGCGCCGCCGATAACGGCCATCATTGTGGCGTGTAGATTCAAGCCCTGCCCGCTGCCTGCGGAGCGAGAATCGCCATCCATGCCCGCTCCATTATCTTCAATCACTATCGTTAAACCATTGGCCCATTCAATGAAAATGCACAATTCAAGCTGACGATCCGACAAGCGTCCATGCTGGGCGGCATTGCGGATTGCTTCGCGGGCAGCGTAAAAGATCACTTCGGCAGAAAGCGGCGGCAAGGTGCGGATGCGAGTTTCGGCTGTGGGGCTGATCTGCCATTTGATGGCATCAAATGCGCCCCCAAGCTCGCTATCCAGGGTTTGCTGTAAGGCCGCCACCAATCCAACTTGTATCACTTGCGGAGCGATGAATTCGGGAGTTTTGCGCAGCAATTCGGCAATTTGACGGTGCAAAGCGCTGAGGGTATCAATCGCATCGACATCCTTATCATTAAGTGCAAGCATGGCGGCATGCAATTGCGGCAACACCTCATCGTGCAAAGTGCGGCGTGTGCGACGGTCGAGCACTTGCCCTTCAACCATCTGCTGGCGTTGGAGGGCCATCAGGCGGCGTGCTAATTCGGCGCTGGCACGCGTATCGAGCAGGCGTTCACTGATCGTACGGGCGATGTCGATCTCTTCCTGGGTGTAAAGGCCGCCATCGAGCCTGGCCCCCAAATACAGGATTCCGATCAGGCCGCGGGCACTCCACAGGGGCACAGCCCACGCCCAGGCCGCGTCTGTGGCGCGCTCCAGGGGCACGCCAGCCAACTCTGGGGATGCGAAAATTTCCTCAATATCGGGGATTTCTCCCATATCCACATTCGCAGGATAGATCATCGGCTCCGGCGTTAAGGATGCCATCGGGCCAACCGCGTCCAAATAAACTTTTTCTGCGCCGAGCATATCCCGGCACAGAGCCACGAAGGGCGTGGCAATATCGGCGTCCTGCGGCGACTGAGCCAAGAAGCGCTCGAAAACGCCAGGGCCAGAGACAAAGGCTCGCAAGTTAGTTGTATAAAGCTCGCGCTCTTGAAAAGTGCGCCAACTGAGCAAGGCGAAGAAGACCACAATCACCAGGGCGCTGAGTAGCACACTATACACGGGCTGCGAGAAAAAGGTTATGCCTGCGGCGATCAGCCCGGCATAGCCCCCCGCCAGAATCATCACCCGATGCCAATAGCGCCTCAGGCCGCGGCGTGGCAATGTCTTCCCGGTGAAAATTTCGTAGGCAGCCACAGCCTGCCCCATGAGCACCACCGACAGCGCAATCAGGGATGCAATCAGCAGATCAAACCTGGCAATGATTTTTGTAGTTTGTTGGCTGAAACTCTGTCCGTCGAGGTTTTGCACCGCCCAGAGCATGACCCAGCCCACCAGCAGGGAGACCAGAATTTGGGTGAAGGTGGC
This sequence comes from Anaerolineae bacterium, assembly GCA_014382605.1. Taxonomy (GTDB): domain Bacteria; phylum Chloroflexota; class Anaerolineae; order Anaerolineales; family UBA11858; genus NIOZ-UU35. The sequence goes on along the minus strand of JACNJM010000175.1, from coordinate 15,165 downwards.
AGCCTGCAACCAGGGCCGGGCGCGCCGTCGGGCTGTATCTCCCATCAAACGAGAGGGCGGCCCAGGGTGACGCAAAACATCCGAGGCAAGTATTAAATTGAGCAGGATATAGAAAAAATAAGCCAGCACCAAGAGGGGTATTCCACTCACCGCGGGGGCAACAGCAAGATCGAGTTGCGGGAATTGAGTAAAAGAGGGCAGCGGATTGGCGAAAAACAGCAAGGAAATGACCGCAACCGCCAGCAGCGTTGAAGCCACAAACCAGGGCCAATGACGGCGGTATAAACGCGTGCTGGGCGCGTTCCAGAATCCAGCATACCAGAGCATGACCACGTACCAGGCATACGGAATGGTAACAACCGGCGCCCAACCCACATGCCACCAAAAATCCAGGTTACGACTGAAATAATCCAGGCCGTGATCGATGATGATGGTGTGGCTGAAAAAGAAAATACCCCCTAGAATCAACTCGCCGGAAACCAACCACAAACCCCAATCGCGCCGCTCGGCATTGAGGGCCACGGTCAGCCCCAGCCAGAGCAACACAATGGTATTGAAGAGAGAGACGGCCAGGAGGGCCGTATTCAGCAACCAATTGTCAGTCATCCCACTCCATCAAACGCCCACTTTGGACGATGAGCGCGGCGCGGGTACGGGCAATTTTTTCGTTGGTGGGTGAGTCTTTGAGTCCCCAGACAGCGTAGATTTGCCCATTAACGCGGCTGATGGTACGTTTATCTTTATACCCCATACGGACGGCTATTTGTTCGTTGGTCAGACCTTCGGCTAACAGGTGAGCGACGGCCTGCTCGTTAGGTTCCAGCAAGGCCATCGGGTCGTTCTGATCGCGCTGACGCACTTCATGGACGCGGGCTTCAATTTCCGGATCAATGAACCCTCGCCCCGAAACCGCGTCTTTGAGCAATGGAACAATCATCTCTGGCAGTAAATAGTTGGATTTGCGTACATAGGCATAGTGACTGAGAATACCAGAATGGAGGAAGTCGCGGTAGAAGGAATCGTCATCCTGAATTGAATAGAAAACCACCGGCAAACGAGGGAACTCGCGCCGGATGGCAACGGCGCTTTGAATGCCATTTATTTCGCCCGCAAGCTGAACGTCCATGAGGATGATGTCAAGAAGACCTGTCAGGTATTCGGAAACCTGACAGGTCTGAATGCAATAGGCCAACGCTTCTTCGCCGTTGTCACAGGTGTGGATGGTTCGCACCGCGCCAGTGGCGTCGAGGCCAACTGCCAGAGCAGTACGCAGTTTGGGGTTATCTTCAACAAGGAGAAGTTTGAGCATAGTATTGATTTTATATCAATTTCACCCCAAAAAGCGCAAAGCTTTTTAGCTTTTTTTCGCTCACTTTGCGCCTTCGCGGTGAAATATGAAGCCGTTCAATGCTAACCAAATTACCGAAACAGCAATGGAATAGCCACGACTAAAAACACACCCCAGGCCACGTAGAAATTCGTGCCGAGGCTAAAAACTTTTTGAAGCGACTCAACCCAACGCTCCTGACCATCTTTGAATTGCTTAACAATCAAAGTTATCAAGATGCCGATATTGATCGTATTCCAGCCGATCACGGCCAGGCGATTGATTGTCATACCGCCATCGAAGGTTCGGTAGACGATAGCCGCGAGAGCATAGATGCTAATCAACGTGCCCAAAATTGCCACAGCCAGAATGCCGTTGCGCAGCCAACGCTGCATACTTGGCTCCAGTTCATCAGCTCGTATCGGCGTTGCACCCATCAGTAAACCCATAATAGCGAAGAGCAGGGCGTTGTAAACGATAAGCACATCACGTTGGTTGAAGGGTTCCATAAAGTTGAAGGGGATCAGGAAAACATATACCACCAACACAACCAGCAACAAGGGTAGCAGGATGCGCATCATGGTCGCGATGAACTTGCTCAATCCCTGAGTGAAATCCTGCCCAGCGGGGCTGCGCACGGGATCGAAAATCGTAGCAACCGACAAGGTGGGCAGCAAGCCGAAACCGCCAATCAAGATCAGGCGCATCACTGCTTCGGGAATATCCACATTGAGGGCAGCGAACATGCCAAAGGTGATTCCGCCCAACACCATGCCAAAGATGAGATACAACCCGGCGGTAATCATCGTCTCAATGGATTTAATTAGAAAGGCAAAGCGATCCTCAAAGCTGGATTTCAGCCCCAATACAGTGATGCCTAGCGTAATCCAGGCCAGCAGCGGCAAGTGAATCGCCATCAAATCCAGATAACGCGTCTGAAATTTTTCGGTTAGACCAGGGGAAATCAAAAAGACATATAATCCTGACAACAACAAAGCCGCAGTGAGCGCGGCAGCTCGGGTGTAATTCTTCTTGGCAGTTCTCGCCAAAAACACCACACTGAACAACGCGGCTATCGGTGACCAAAAGAGCACAAAATAGGGCAGATGATCGAGAAACATCGGCCCATCTTCGGTAGTGATCAGCCAGAGCGTCAGGCCGGTTAGGATGCTCATCGGGATGGCGAGCTTCCAGTTAGTAGCCCTTTTCGGGGCGGATTCTGCCTCCGGTGCGCCTTGCTGCAGACGAAAATACCAGGCAGCGAGCAGCACATTTTCAGGGCTATCTTCGTAACTAGCCAGCAACCCGGCGCGAAATTCGGCCAATTGAGCCTGCTCACGGGCCGCTTGATATAATTTTTCCAACGCCTGGGGGTCAGCGCTGGAGGCGCGAACTTTCTCAAGGTAGGTCATGGTTTACCTCCATATGGTTAGAATACCCCCAATGTATCAAATGCCAACAATGAACTCAAGCACCTGAGTGCTTCGCCAAAGCGACTCAAGCGCGCTGTGCCTGTGCAATTTCCAAAAGAATCCCCCAGGCACCTTTGGTGAGGGATGCATTGTCACAGGCCATATTTTCCAGTAAAGCAGAGAACGAGAACCCGGCATCAATAATTTGATTGCGCTGATCGCCAACCCAGCGATCAATTGGCTCACGCCCCGGATTCCAGCGATGAGCAAGAACCTGGGCCATCAATTCGGCATAGGTATTGGGTGGAAAACGCTGTACGAATAAGCCCTCGATGACGAAACCGGGGAGTTTCCTGGCGCGGTCAATCCAGCCATTGGCATCGCGGGCCAGGTCTTTGGCCTGCACTTTTAGCCGTTTGATGTCTTCTACAAGTTGAACAGCACGCACTGCGCCAAGTTCACTCACTACCCGCTGAAAGTATTCTTCAAAGCGACGGGCATGCTCCACCCCGTAGTGGCTGTTCGAATAATCAATATCGATATCGAAAGCCAGTTCGCCATATTGCGGGTGCGGCAGCGAGAGATTGAAAACCACACCGGGGTATCCGGGCCAGGTACGCACAAAGTTAAACTGCGCCGTCCCGCGAGATCGCTCAAAACATTTCGCTAGTGCAGCGCCCACTTTTAGAACGGCCTCGGTCAGGCGCGCATCATAGAGACGCAACTCTTCGATGCTGGTAATGCCTTCTTTTTTGCCGACCAACTCCCGGGTCCCGATTGCCGTCCAGTCCTTATATCCCCGGCTTTCATCGTGGGGGGCGTTGAAGAAGATCAAATCCATATCCGGAAACGCATCTGTATTTGTGCCACGCGCAAAGGAACTCATATCGCCGCATTGGATGTTTTCCGCGGACGTATCCGGATAATATAAATCACGAACAGCAGAGCGCACTGCCAATAGCACCTTCTGGCTAAGCTGTTTCTGAGATTGGATCTGCTCAAATAAATCCATCGCTTGCTCCGAGTTTGGGAATGTGGCATACTTTGTTGAGAGATTCTCACCAAAAGAAGGTGAGTAATTCAAGTATACACCAACCACAAGGATAGACACGATGAGCAACAAAAACCTATTTATTGGTATTCTTCTGGCCCTGGCAACAGCTACGTTGGCGTGCAGCGCGGTTACCAGCATCACAAACACGCCCACGCCAATCCCCACAGCCTTGCCAACGCCAACCGCCCTGCCGCCCATACCGGTACTGCCCGGCGCAGAACACCCCGACGAGCCGGTACATATCCACGGCGAAATCCCCTTCACTTCGCCCTTTTTCCTGGATACTGTTTCCGAGGCTTTTGTGATGCTCGAAGACCAGGCCGGTTTCATCGACCGCGATCTCGAATTTGAGTTTCCACTGAGAGGACAAGCTATCGGGCCGGTGGAACTGGTCGGCGATGACACCCTGCTCTACGAACTAGCGTTGCCCGCCATTCCGCAGGGCACGCCCAGCGACGTGGACAATGATGGCAAAAGCGACCCTGGCGTGCAGATTTTTGCCGTGGCCTACTGGTCAAACACCTGGGGAGGCCCATTTCTCGAACCGCGCGACGGCACCGGTTGGTCGACGGCATATGCCAGCACAATTACCGATTCCGACCGCGACTACGAGATCACGGGCGGCACGCTGATCGTCTGGGCGCCTGACGATGAGCAAGGCTTCCCCACCACTTTCGGCGCAGACGAAAAACTCTTCACAGCCGACGACCCTATTGCGCTTATTCCGGCGGGCTATAGTATTGTTGATCTCAACGAACAGCCCTTCCGCGTTCACAAACAGGCCCAGCCCAGCATCACGCTTTTTGAAGGCGATACTGCCGTCAACGATTATACAGATTTGAACTACACGGAGGCCTTCGATGCCCTGTACGAGAAAATTGCCCGCGAATACCCCTTCACACCCGACAAGAATCTCGACTGGCAGGCGCTCCACGACGAATATGCTCCTCAAGTCGCCGCCGCGCGCGACGATGAAGATTTTTTCTGGGCGCTGAAAGCCTTCACATTGGCGATCCCCGATGCGCATATCGGCATCGGCTTCAATGATCTGGTCGGGCAAATTTTTTATGAGAATTATGGCGGCAGCTTTGGGATGATTTTGACCGAACTGATCGATGGCCGCGTCCTGGTGGTGGATGTGCTGCCAGAGACTCCGGGGGCACGCGCGGGGCTGGAGGTGGGCGCTGAAATCCTCCAATGGAATTTTATGCCCATTGGCGAAGCGGTTGACGCCATCGAACCCTTCTTCGGGCCGTACTCCACCGAACACCACAAACGCCTCGAGCAACTCGTCTTCCTGACGCGCGTCGCCCCCAACCGAGAAGTCACAATCAACGCAAAAAATCCCGGCGAGAGTAAACGCGACATCACCCTCAAAGCCGAAGTTGAATACGACTCACTCTTCGCCTGGATTCCATCCCTGGCTGAAGACGCAGTCAGCCCGGCAATTGTTGGCGAGATACTGGAACCCTCCGGGCTGGGCTATATCCGCATTAACACCTTCTCCGATGACTACAATCTGATGGCGCAATTGTGGGAGCATTACATCAGCACGCTGATCGATCTCGAAGTTCCCGGCATCATTTTAGATATGCGCGTCAACGGCGGCGGCAGTTCCGGGTTGGCGGGCGCGTTCGCAGGTTATTTCTATGATAAGGAGATTGAAATCTCGCGCCGCTCATACTACAACGAATTACTGGCTGAATTTGAGTACAAAGACTACCCAGGGCGGATTCAACCAGGACCGCTGTATTATGATGGCCCAGTGGCAGTGTTAGTCAGCCCCTACTGCATCAGCGCCTGTGAGGGTTTCTCACACTCAATGACCTATCGGGACAACACCATCATCGTTGGGCACTTCCCCACCGCGGGGGCCTACGGCGAAGTAGGCCGTGGGCAATACGACTTGCCTGCGGAGTTATCCCTGCAATTCCCCACAGGACGCTCCGAAACCCCGAATGGTGAACTGCTCATCGAGGGCGTGGGTGTAGTCCCCGATATTCTCGTCCCTGTTACAGAAGAAAGCGCGCTGGGGACTGTCGATGCGGTGCTAGACGCTGCGATTGAAGCGTTGACGAAATAGCTCAACAATAAGTAGATTTTGGAAAGAACTTTGAAAAAGACTTTCGAAAAATAGGGGTGTGTGGGGCGCGGAGCGCCCCACACACCCCTATTTTTCGGCAATTTCTTACGGCGCGGCGGAAGCCATATTAAAGCTACTTTCCAACAATCACTTAACAAACCAGGAAGAAGGATAATAAAAAACGCCCCGTTAGTTCGGGGCGTTGGTAAACCAATTTTGCAGATTGGGCGCAACTATACCATTACGGTGAAGGTCGGTCAAGCATATTGTCAATTACGTCTACAAGGACTGCCCGTACAACCATGCGCCAGCGATATGCGCTTTGCGCTTCATCATACTGATGACAGGTAATCAGGGTCAGCCAGTCGTAACCATCGTTGACACGCAGCGGAGAAAGATCGTCTGGTTCGACGTAGTAACTCTGGCGCACTTCATAAACATAGGTCGCATCTGACGTGCGGAGCAAAATCGGATCGCCCCATTTGAGTTGATCAATCGCGATAAAGGGACCCGGCGAACCATCGGACAAATAGGCATGGGCAGTTAGCGCGGTATTCCCCAGCCAAGTGGGGTAAGCTGTGCCCCCAAGATAACCAGCCTGCTCTGAGAGCCAGGTCAGATTCCAGCCCTGCTCGGTGAGCGGAATCCCCACTACCGGAACATGAACCCGATGAGCAGGAATCTCCAGCCAAATCGCGTCATCCAGTGTATAGGGTCTGAAACCCACATCAGGCTCGATTACGGTTACTTCCCCGGGTGCAAATCCGGTTTCAGGCAAGGTGTTGCCCCGGATGATAATCATCAATGAGCTGGATACGCCATAAATATCAATGGATGAAGGCGGGTCATAAAAGCGTTCTGTGGAGAGGGGGTTGAATGGCGATTGCGCCGCGGTCACATCTCCGGGGAGGCTGGTCCAGGCCAGGTACGCGGTATTCTCAATACCTTCTCGCACCCGAGGTCCCAAAAAAGCCTGAAACTCTACAAAAGCAGTCTGTCCCAACGGGAAATTATTCCAGGTAACGCGCAAGTTGGTGGGATCATTGTCGTTAATCACAGCCGTTCCCCTATCATCCCAACCGTTAGCGATACGCAGTGTTCCCGGCAAGTAATGCAATCCGTCCGGCAGCGGATCGCTGAGCACCGCATCAAAGCCATCTGCATCACTTTCAGAACGATGACCGACTTCAATCGTAAACGTGATGGTTGCGCCCTTGAATACGACGGTTTGATCGGCGCGCTTAATCAGATAATACCAGGGTTCAACAATCGTCACATCGGGTGCGAGGACAGTGCTTTCATTTTGGGTGCTGTTCTGCTTCCATGTTGCTACAGCAGTATTATTCAAACCCACCCCGCGCAGATTATCCACGCTATCCAGCACGGCAACGCGATACTCTATGGTGATGGTTTCGTTCACTGCACCACTATTCGTCACATTGCCCAAATCAAAGAGAACCCGCCGCCCCTGATTAACATCGTCGCTGCTGCCTGTGCCCGTTTGGGGAATTGGGTAGATGGCGGGATTGCCATTTTGTGGATTGGCTGTATCGGGGGTACAAGCTGCGGCAAAATCGCCGGTCAAATCGGTTGTGAGATTGAGTGATGAAGGTGTTACGCTGAGGCAGTCTACAAAAGCCAAACCTGCGTCCAGGTCATCCGTCACTGTTAGATTGGGCATCAAACCAGACCAGGCGCCACCTCCGGCATCGTGCGGCGGAATATAGAGTACCACCCGATAGGTAACCAATTCGCCAATAGCCACGTCATTCCCCGCGGTAAAGGTCTGATTGGTATCCAAAATACTTTTACCTAAGTTTGCTAGTTCGTTCGTGTCTGTAGCTGTACCCGTGCTGTAATTAAACTCATCGGCGATGGAAGCGTTATTGGTTATTTGTGTAACACCAGTGGCTAAGGGGTTATCAACTTCGACGGCAAAATGAATCGTTTGGACGCCAGCCCCGTTATTGACCTGTCCAAGCGGATATTCGCAAACCGTACCGGCAGCCGCATTGTCGGGGCAAGCATTCGTAGAACCTGGCAACACCCAGCCAGTAGAACTATTCGCCAAATCGAAAGTTGTGTTACCAGGAATTGTCTCGGTGACAACCACCCCGGTTGCCGGGCCGGTTCCTGTGTTCTGATAGGATATTCCGTAAACCAATAAACCACTCGGGGCAAAATAATCCGAGCCGTCCGTTTTATTTCCGCTGATCTCCAATATGGGGACAACGATATCGAAATCGGCGCTACCGGTTTGGGTATTTGAGCCTGTATTGGCAGAGACCTCATTGGCGAGTTGATCGCCATCCTGATTGGCAGCCTCACCTTCGACCTTTGCCACCACTTGCAGGACAATCTGATCTTTATCATTCTCAACCCCATCTACCGTGTTCGTCACATCCCCAAAATCAAAGACCACCTGATCGTTATAGGCATCTGCGTCGGTATTATTATGCGTTCCAAAACTGGTCGGACAGGTTCCTGTCGGATTATTGGTTAGTGTTAAATTCGAACCAACGGAAGTTACACAGGAACTCAATACGCTGAGGATGCCCGCAGGTGATGTAGGCAAGTTGTCGGTAACAGTCACAGCTGTTGAATTGCCCTCAGGCAGGGTGACAACAATTTCAAAGGTGACTTCCTCACCGATGGTCAGGTCTTCGATGGTTGCCCGATGCTCGGCGGTTCCGGTTGCTGCAATCGATGTTGTTGTGATCGACTTGGCAATCGCTGGGTCGGAAATCTTGATCTTGGCCTGATCTTTAAGATCACCTTCTTGCCCAGAACCCCCCGAACCGGTGAAATCGTCACCACCTTCCTTGTTGGAATAGTTCGTAATGGTTCCAGAATTGGTGATTTCCACACTCGACGCTACAGCAGGCTTCACCTGCAAGTCATAAGTAATGATAATGATATTATTGCCCAAATTGGGATCATGGGTCTGGCAAAGACCTGTCCCGGGATCATCCAGTTTGATGCCGCCACCGAATAGATCGACATCCGCTGCCGCAGTGCCATCGGGTTTTGTATAGGTGATACCACCGGTTCCATCTCCAAACCGAATATCAAGATTCAAGCCCCCAGAGGGAATCTGGAGTTCGGATGGCAGCGAATCCAGAATGGTAATATCATACGCCCCTCCGCTGCTATGCCCCTGATTCTCAATGACAATGGCAAAGGTAATAATATCGCCACCGTCGGCGCCGTTAATATTGCTGTTGATGGGATTATTCTTAAGATACGTTGAATCAATCTTGGATGGCAATGTCCAACGCGCGCCTGCACTACCAGGAGCCGTAAAGGTATAAGCAGTGAGCGCCGGATCCATGGTGGCATTAGCGTTATCGGTGGCGATAACGCTTTTCTTGCTCACCAGCACCGGCTCATCAAGTACAAAATCGATAATGGCGCTGCTATCACTGGTAGAATTTTGAGTCGAGCCTTCATGGACTGTGGCCTGATTGGTCAGGGTCAGCCCATCGGTGAAGGGTTGAGTATTGACGGCAATCGAGAATAATAACTCGATGACTGTAGCCTGATTGCGGGGATCATCAAAATCACCATAATCGATCTTCAGGGTGTTATTCCCACTGTCAGGGGTTACGGTTGGGATTATGCTGGCGTAAGCATAAAATGTGTCGGCAGATGAAAAACAGATATTCCCGGCTACTGGCACCGTACCCGCCGCACACGTATTGGTCACGCTTGCGGGCCAGTTGGCCGCGCTGCCATCCGCTTTGGGATCATCAACATCCAAAACCGGCAAGGGTAGAAAATCTGTGAAATATAAATCTTCAAAATCGCTGGTCGCCAAATCATATTTCAACTTATAGGTGATCACATCTGCCGGTGCGACGTGTACGGGGGTGGTATAGGCTGTATTACCATTGATGGCATAAAAACTCTTCGTAGCTGTGCCGCGTTCCAGGGTAACTTCCACTTCGCTGACACCCTTGGCATCTTTGGTTATTTTGGTCGTGCCCAGCAGGGTGGTATTATCCAGCACTTCCGCTTCGGTGGTAACTTCGTTCTTGAGTACATCCCCCTGATCGATACTCTTATCGCCGGAATTGCCTGCCAGCAAGTGAGCATCGGTGAATTCATCCTGAACCACGGTGCGGAAGGTTATCACCCCAGTCGTGCTGCCTTTATTATTCGCCCCGCTACAATCATAGGTCCCGCCTCCTGCGGGAACACAACCCCCCAGCACTTTGATATCCAAGCCGCGTGCTGTAAGTTCATCAGTTATATTAAAGATTACTGTTGTCTCCCCCGTGCTGGTCCCAGGTGTTCCTGTATCTCGGGTGATCGAATAACTGCTCACAGCCATATTGCCCGATGTGGTGCTGCCATGCTCGGTTAGCGTCATCGTCGGGGTAAAAGTAGCATCCCATAGCTGACCATCCGAGAAAACATCATCAAGCGTAATATCTTCCACAGAAAAGTAATCGGATATCTGGAAATTCAGGGAATACTCAATGGTATCCCCCGGCGAAACCCCTGTGGGGGCAACATCGTTGACGATGTTTTTGCCTTTTTGAGATGCAGCCGCGCAGGCATAAAACTCATGATCGGTGGTATCTGTATCACTAGCTGTTTGGGGAGTGCTCCCCCAGTTTCCTGTAACCGAGATGGTATTGGGAATTAATCCATTGCAGCCACCTACATTGGGCGTCAAAATATCATTGCTGCTGGCGTTTTTATCTGGAATGTAGAATGAAAACGTCACCGAAGCGTCATTGCTGCCTGATCCTCCAGTGACAGAACCCACATCACAAACCAGAGTCCCCCCCGGGATCGTTGTGCTGGGGATGGTACTACATGAGCCAGAAGGGCTGATGGATCCCACGCTTTTAAATTGAATACGGCCATCCAGTGTCTCAGTGATTTGCAAGCTATCGATGGTCTGCCCATCGGCAATATCGACCGAGATTGTGTACTGACTAATATAATTAGGACCAGTGGCTGTTTCAAACTCAGACCCTATGCTGGGCGTCATGGTTTTATTGGCTTTTATCAGAGTAGGGTTGACATTGCTTCCTGGCCAATCGACAATCGTATTCTGGGACGGATTCAGTTTTACGGCATCACAACACCAGTTATCCAATGGGTCTTCGCCAAATTGAAAACCACCCCGAGAACGAAAGGTCAGCGCAGTGCTGGGGTCTGCCGAAGCGCTCATGGTCGCGTTATAGGTAACTTTCACATCGGGCTGGCTGGGGACAAAAGAGCCAAAAGGCAGTTTACAGGCAACCAATTTATCACCCTCAGAACCGGTTGGGCCTGTGACAACGATCGGGTTGCCGGAGGTATCCTTGGCAAAAGGGTGTGTTGACTTATTCTGATTGTTGAATGTGGCAATTGAACAATCCAGTTTTTGCCCCAGGTATGTAGCCCCCGTGCTGGCGTTGAAGTCAACACCGTCCCCATTATTATAAGGCAATACAACATCGATAAATGGGCCATAGCCTTCATCGCCGCCGGAATTCTTAAAGGTAATATCAAAAGTAAATGACTCGCCCAACATCACCTCGCCAGGGATGCTCGCCGAGGTAGAAGGTGTTGCGGCCTGGAGCGGGCGCGCCTGCGCGATGAGCGTCCCAGGAATCAACATTGTCACTAATACCAACATAACCATTAAAACAATGCGGGCACTCACTCGTCTCGGAAATCGGTGCGGGGCGAAAGGCATATACTTCTCCAGAAAGAATTAGAATTCGACATATTCTATCAATACGTATGGCTATTTCAAGTACTATAGTTATCAATGACCTAACAATCAGGAAATTCGGCACAAATGAAGGTGCTTTTAGCAAAAAGAAAATGATCAAACAAATCCATCTGTAGATATACGGATAAAGAGTATTCCCGAAAATGTTATAATGCAATTACTGTCCCCCCGAAAGGTGCAACTTATGATCCTTCTCAACCCCCACAAGCTCACCCGCAATTACTCAGACGAAGCCTCGCGCCAGATCATGCAAAAAACTGTGGCCTTCTTTGAAAGCCAGGGGAAGGCCAAAATCAAAGCCGACGACCATGCCCGCATCTGGTATGCCGACTTTCTCGAATTTGTAAAACAAGAAAAACTCTTCGCCACCCTGCTCACACCTACGCCCTATGGAGCCGACGAAAACTACCGCTGGGACACCTGGCGCAATTGTGAATTCAACGAAATTCTGGGGTTTTATGGCCTGGCCTACTGGTACACCTGGCAAGTCAGCATTTTAGGACTCGGCCCGATCTGGATGGGCGACAATGAGACTCTGAAAAAGAAAGCGGCGCATCTCCTGAGAGAGGGTGCCGTTTTTGCGTTTGGACTTTCGGAACGTGACCACGGGGCTGATATTTATTCAACGGAGATGAACCTTACCCCTCAGGTGGATGGCAGTTACCTTGCCAACGGCGAAAAATACTATATCGGCAACGCCAATCTTGCCCCAATGGTCTCTACGTTTGGCAAATTCAGCCACAACGGAGAATATGTATTCTTCAACGCCGATTTCCGCAAAAAGGGCTACGAGCTGATCAAAAATGTGACCGCCAGCCAAAACTATGTTGGGCAATACGCCCTGCACGATTACCCAATCAGCGAGGCCGAGATACTTTCAACAGGGCAAGCAGCCTGGGATTCGGCGCTCAACACCGTCAATGTTGGCAAATATAATCTGGGCTGGGCTTCGATTGGCATTTGCACGCACGCGTTTTACGAGGCCATCAACCACGCCGCCAACCGCCATCTCTACGGCATGGCGGTCACCGATTTTTCCCACGTCAAACAGATGTTTGTGGATGCCTACGCTCGACTGGTAGCGATGAAGCTCTTCGCCCTGCGAGCTGCCGACTATCTGCGCGCGGCCTCACCTGAAGATCGCCGCTACCTGCTCTATAACCCGATGGTCAAAATGAAAGTTACTACCCAGGGCGAAGAAGTCATCAATCTGTTGTGGGATGTCATTGCCGCCAAAGGCTTCGAAGCCGACACTTATTTCGAGATGGCGGCACGCGATATCCGGGCGCTGCCCAAACTCGAAGGCACGGTGCATGTCAATATCGCCCTGATCGTCAAGTTCATGCCCAATTATTTTTTTAACCCCGCCGAATATCCAGACCTGCCCAGGCAGGATCAGCCCCGGAATGACGATTTTCTCTTTGACCAGGGAACGACCCGCGGGCTGAGTCAGATCCGCTTCCACGATTACGAGAAAGTCTTCAGGGCTTTCGACCTCCCCAATGTACAAATTTTCCGCAAGCAAACCGCTACCCTGAAGAAATTTCTTATTGCAGCGCGGCCCAATGAAAACCAGCGCAAAGATGTTGATTTTCTACTCGCATTAGGTGAGTTATTCGCCCTGGTTGTCTATGCGCAACTCATTCTCGAAAACGCAGGCATTTATGCAATCGACGCAGCATTAATAGACCAGATTTTCGATTTTATGGTACGCGATTTTTCTAAATTTGCCTTGCAGCTCTACAGCAAACCCAGCAGCACGCCGCGCCAGATGAGATTATGCCAGCGCATGATTCGCAAGGCCAGTATGGATGAGGTGCGCTATCAAACTGTCTGGAATGAACATGTTTACGCACTTAAAGATTTGTACACGATGAAGCTCTAACCCAATCCCTAAAGATTCTATATTCGTCAAGGAGATCCAATGAACTTTGACTTGAACGAAGAACAACGCATGTGGCGCAAGGCCGTCCACGATTTTGTGGCGCAAGAAGTTCAACCCTTCGCGGCCGAATTCAGCGAGCGCGGCGAACTCAACTGGCCTGCTCTGCGCAAAATGGGGCCAATGGGCATTTTGGGAATCACTACGCCAGAAAAGTATGGCGGCTCTGGTGTGGATGCGATTTGTGCTGCAATTGCCATCGAAGAATTGGGCTGGGCAGATGGCGGCACAGCGCTGACAGTGGCCGCGCATACCGGCCTGGGTTGCGCGCCGATTGCCAAGTTTGGCATTCATGAACAAAAGCAGCAATACCTGACGCGCGCCGTCAGCGGCGAAAGCAAATTGGCCGCCCTGGCTCTGACAGAACCCGGCGCAGGCTCCGACCTACAAGCGGTGCGCACGCGAGCAAAATTGGATGGGGGAATATGGGTGATTAACGGCAGCAAGGCCTGGATTACGAACGCTGGAGATGCCGACTATATCATCACGCTGGCGGTAACGCAGCCCGAAGGTGGTTCGGATGCAATGAGCATGTTCATCGTCCCCACAAATACGCCCGGCCTGCACGTTGCCCCCCATGAGAAAAAAATGGGGTTGGGCAGTTGCCATAGCAATGCCATCACGTATGAAAATGTGCGCGTCCCGGCGGAGAACTTACTCGGCGAGCAAGGGTATGGGTTGCAGCAAACCCTGCGCACATTGGATGGCGGACGCATCAGCATCGCGGCCATTTCGGTGGGGATTGCCCAATCGGCGATGGAAGCAGCCATACGCTACGCCAAAGAGCGTCAAACCTTCGGCAAACCGATTGCCGAACATCAGGCCATTCAGTGGATGCTGGCCGACGCGGCGACCGAGATTCATGCGGCCCGTTTGATGGTATACCACGCAGCCTGGCTCAAGGATCAGGGACGCTCATACACGAAAGCAGGGGCGATGGCGAAGCTCTTTGCCTCCGAGATGGGCGAACGCGTCACCCGTAATGCGATTCAGATTCACGGTGGGTACGGCTATAGCCGCGAGTATCCCGTTGAGCGCATGTACCGTGATGCTCGCCTGATGACCGTCGGCGAGGGCACCAGCGAAGTACAGCGCATGGTTATTGCTCGCAAAGTGCTGGCAGCGATTAGATAACAGCTCACATTTGGGGTAGCGCCTGTGCGACAGCGAAAACCCTGAACTTAAAAGAAAACTGACGAAGTCGCATGATTGACTTCGTCAGTTTATATACCGGGGAGAACGACCAAATTATGCTTTCTTGTCGAGATACCACTTATAAATGTAATACCATACTGCACACAAAGCCCCAGTGATAACCATAGCCAGCCAAAAGAAGGGTTCTTTAAAGATGGCGAGGCCAGTTCCCAGGGCAACCCCTACATAAACAGTTGCTGCAACAAAGACAATCACGAAGGTACCAAACAGCCAGTATCGCATTAAGTTAAGCATTTTCTCTTTATCCATAGATCATCTCCTTTGTGAATCAATCTCACCAACATACAATAATCCCGGCAAATTTCATTGTAGCACAAATCTCTTTTGCTCAAGCATACAGTTATGTAGGGCTTTTGCCGTATCCGCAAAAAAGATATGGAGTACTCCCTGCGCATTTT
>JACNJM010000216.1:8691-17442 GCA_014382605.1 Anaerolineae bacterium | reverse complement strand
ACAATCCAATGGCCGCGCGCCCTGATCGCCATGCGGCATCGCAATTTTCGATTGTTTTTCGTCGGGCAACTCGTCTCCGTGGTGGGCACATGGATGCAATCCACAGCGCAGCAATGGCTGGTGTACCGCATCACCGGCTCACAAACCAGCCTGGGCATGGTGACGTTTATCGGCTTTCTGCCTGTGCTGCTGCTCTCGCTCTTCATGGGCGTGTTGGTTGATCGGGTTTCGCGTCGCCGCTTGCTGATCTTCACCCAAACCTGGTTTATGCTGCTGGCCGTAGTACTGGCCGTGCTGACAGCGACCGGCGTGGTGCAATACTGGCATATCCTGATTTTGGCCGGATTATTGGGCATCGGTAACGCCCTGGATATGCCCGCACGACAAACTTTTGTTGTCGAACTGGTCGATCAGGATAAAGGCGATGTGATGAACGCGATTGGCCTGAACTCATCTCTGTTCAATCTGGCGCGCATTGTTGGCCCTGCCGTTGGTGGGGCTGTGGTGGCAGCCCTGGGTGAAGCGCCAGCTTTTGCCATCAACGCGGTCACGTTTCTGGCGGTTATCGCAGCATTACTGCTCATGCGTCTGCCAACTGTAATAACCGAGACCAACCAACACCGCCCGTGGGAGAATTTGTTATATGGCTTCCGCTATATGAAGCGCACCCGACGGGTGTTGGGATTAGTGGTCATGGTGGCTGCTTTTAGCATGGTGGGCTTCGGGGCGCTGACTTTGCTGCCGGTCTTCGCCAAAGATATTCTCAAGATCGGCGTAAAAGGTTTTGGGCAACTGCTTTCGGTTCAGGGTGTGGGAGCCTTGATCGGAGCGCTGTTGTTGGTTGTCGCTGAAGAACGCTTTCATAAAGGGCGTACCCTGCTTTTCAGCCGCGCCCTCATTGGGCTGGCCATCGGCGGTCTGGCGCTCTCGCGCATCCCCTGGGTGAGTATGCTCATCCTGGGAATCGCCGGATACGCGTTCATCACGCAGTTAATCCTCACCAACACGCTCATCCAAACCATTGTCCCCGACGATTTGCGCGGGCGCGTGCTCAGCACCTACACCTGGGCCATCGGCGGATTTTATCCACTTGGCGCGTTACTAATGGGTTTTTTAGGCGACCAACTTGGCGCGCCCACCGCGGCGATGATCTCAGCGGCAGGGTGTGCCGTGCTGGTTGGTATCAACCTGGCGTTCTTTCCCAAGATGCAGCAGTTGCAATGAGTAGACAATGGTTCAATCTCTTAGATTGAACCATTGTCGTAATGCAGAGAAAAAACTATGAACAAAACTATTTTGGTTGTAGACGACAAAGCCAACGTGCGTACACTGCTGCGCGAATACCTCACCGAAGAGGGCTTCCGTGTGGCAACTGCCGAGAACGGGCAGCAAGCCTTATATATAGCCCGCGACGAAAAGCCCGATCTGATTATTCTCGATATTATGATGCCCGAAATGGGTGGCTACGATTTCTTGCGCGCTTACCGCAAAGAGTCGCAAACGCCGGTGATTTTGTTGACGGCCCGTTTGGAAGAGACCGACAAGGTACTCGGCTTGGAGTTGGGCGCTGACGATTATGTCACCAAACCGTTTGGGATGCGGGAGATCGTGGCGCGCATTCGGGCTGTGTTGCGCCGCACTGGGCAGATTGCGCCCCCGGCAGAGATTCTGCGCGGCGGGGATATTACCCTCGACATCGACGGGCATACCGTGCGCGTGGGAGGCGACTATGTGGATCTGACTCCCTCGGAGTTTGATCTGCTGGCAATTTTGATGCAAGCTTCCGGGCGGGTACTCTCGCGCATGGATTTACTTGAAAAATTGCAGGGCGCGGCCTTCGAGGGCGTAGAGCGCACCATCGACGTGCATATCCGCAATCTGCGTACCAAAGTCGAAGCCGATCCCGCCAACCCGCGCCACATCGAGACGGTGTTTGGGGTGGGGTATCGGTTTAGGGCGTAAAGAAGCTAAACCATCATGCGTTCTCTCACTTTTAAACTTCTCTTAGCCTTTATCGCCGTCAGCCTGACAGTAGCATTGTTGGGCGCAGCGATGATCCACTATACTACCCAGCGTGAATTTGCTGAATTGGCACTTAATAATGCCCAGCGCACTTTCATTAATCGCGCCCTGACATATTATCAGCTCAATGGCTCGTGGCAAGGGTTCAATCGGGCCTTTTTCCAGCAACTCGCTCCGCAGCAACAACTTCAGAATCCACCCCCCAATCAGCCGCAACAGCCATCTCTGCCTCCCGATCCACAAAACCCGGCCTATATCTTCATGCTGGCCGACGCCGATGGAAAGATTGTTGTACAGGTCAAACCCTATCGCACCGGCGAAACTCTCCCCGCAGATGTGCTGGCTGAAGGCACTCCCATTTATCTTGAAGGACAATTGATTGGCACAGTTATTACCAGCGGCAACGCTCCCTCACTGGCACCGCGCGAGCAGCAATATCTCGAAAGCGCCAATCTGGCCCTGTTTTACGCATCTCTGGGGGCGTTAGCCGTGGCAATTTTTATGAGCTTGCTGCTCACCAATAGTCTAACGCGCCCGTTACGCGAGCTGACCCAAGCTATGCGCATCACGGCGCGTGGCGAGTTTGGGCATCAGGCTGTGGTGCGCTCTAAAGATGAGATCGGTCAACTGGCACAAGATTTCAATCAGATGAGCGCCGAACTGGCGCGTCTGAACGAACAGCGCAAGCAAATGACCGCCGATATCGCCCACGACCTGCGCAGTCCGCTAACGGTGATTTCGGGCTACGTCGAATCGATGCACGATGGCGTGCTCAAACCTACACCCGAGCGCCTGAAAGCCATCCAGGACGAAGTGCGCCATCTGGAGCGTCTGGTAGAAGACTTGCGTACGCTCTCTCTGGCTGATGCGGGTGAACTCTCGCTCAATCTCGCTCCGGTTGCTCCCGACGGGCTATTAGAACAGGTTTACGCGGCCTACCATCACGCTGCGGAGCGCGTCGGGATGGCACTCACCATCCAGTCCGAATCCGAACTTCCTCATATTCAGGTTGATCCGGACCGCATGATGCAAGTTTTGGGAAATCTGGTCGGTAATGCTATTCGCCACACGCCGCGGGGTGGAATGGTTAGTGTACAATCTGCCGTTCACCATCCCTCGTCCATCATTTTCACCGTTGCCGACACCGGGCCGGGAATTCCTGTCAAAGATTTACCGCGGATTTTCGACCGCTTCTACCGCGGAGATGATTCCCGTCAAAGCAGCCGAGAATCGGGCCTGGGGTTGGCGATTGCCAAATCGATTGTCGAAGCGCATGGGGGGAGAATTAGCGTTGAGAGCAAAATTGGCGAGGGGACTACGTTCGGAATCGTGTTGCCGGTTCTATCAGCCTAAAGACCGATCGTATTCATATAGGTGCAAACGCACTTTGACAAACATATTGTAACCAGCGCTCTGGTTGCAGGAAGAATTATGGCGCTATAACAGTGAATTTGCAAAAGTGCGCCGCACCCCATGTACATCCTTTTTTGCGGCTTTCCCCGCCGTAGGCGGGGGATGCTAAGATAGTTATTATTTGGGAACAACGCTATTACAGTTGCCCTGCCTGTGTCGTGGCGGGTTTGACATTGCTCAAGAGTAGCGTATAATTCAGAGTGCGAATAATATCATTTGGCTTTATGAAAACCCCGCGAAATATCGGGGAAGCAACGAAACCAGGCCAAAGAATGATGAAAGGAGGATTACAATTCAGTATATTTTCCCTTATATTCCATCCACCCAAGTTTCTATTTCATTTGAACCCCTTCTAAGGAGGAAGATTTCATGAAAAGTAAGACCCTATATATTGTACTGGCTTTGCTCCTGGTCGCCAGCGTGGTTTTAGCGGCATGCCAGCCTAAGGCTGAAGAAGTTGCCGTTGTTGAGCGTGCCTATGAAGAAATTGCCTATGGCGAGCCCCTCTCGGTAGCCGCACCTGATTGTGAATATGGCGGAAAGATCGCCTCGATTGCAGCGGTTGACGAACTCACCGTTGAGTTCACCATGTGTAAACCCGATCCGGCGTTCCCCACCAAAGCTGCCTTCACGCCCTTTGGCATTTATCCGCAGGAATGGTTGAACACTTACGCCAATGTGGAAGGTCAGGAAACCCTGCTCTCCCACCCCGTTGGTACCGGCCCCTTCTATCTGGATACCTGGGCACGTGGCGACAGCATTACCTTCAAGAAATTTGACGGTTACTGGGGCGAAAAATCTGCTTATGACACCCTGGTTTTCCGCTGGGCGACTGAGGGCGCAGCCCGCTTGCTCGAGCTGCAATCTGGCACCGTGGATCAGATCACAAACCTGAGCCCCGATGACTACGCGACTGTACAAGAGGATGCAAACCTGACCTTCTTGCCGGTTGCCAACCCCAATGTCCTGTATCTGGCAATGACCAACACCTTTGAGCCGTTTAACGACATCAAGGTTCGTCAGGCGATTGCTATGGGCATTGACCGCCAGCGCATCGTAGATAATTTCTATGCTGAAGGTTCCGTCGTTCCCTCGCACTTCACCCCTTGCAGCCTTCCTAATGGCTGTGTTGGTGATGCCTGGTACGATTTTGATGCCGATGCCGCCAAGGCTCTGTTGGCCGAAGCCGGTTATCCCGATGGCTTCGCAACCACAATCTACTACCGCGATGTCTTCCGCGGCTACCTGCCCGAACCCGGATTGGTTGCTGTTGAATTCCAGACCCAGTTGCGCGACAACCTGGGCATTGAAGCTGATGTTGTTGTGATGGAATCGGGCGAGTTCATCGACGAATCCACCAATGGCCGCCTGGATGGCCTCTACCTGCTTGGCTGGGGTGCAGACTATCCTCACGTGACCAACTTCCTGGACTTCCACTTTGCGGCCTCTAACCCGCAGTTTGGCGATCCGCATCCTGAAATCTACGAAGTGCTTGAAGCGGCTTCCCAGATCGGCGACCCGGCTGAAGCCGAGGCGCTCTATGTTGAAGCTAACAACGCGATCCGCGAACTGGTTCCGATGGTTCCGATTGCCAACGGCGCTTCTGCATCTGCTGCTCTGAATACGCTTGAAAATGCCCACTTCCGCCCCTTCGGCGCTCCGCTGATGGCGAAAGTGAATCCTGGCAAAGACACCTTTGTCTATATGCAGAATGCTGAACCGATCAGCTTGTTCTGCCAGGACGAGACCGACGGCGAATCACTGGCCCCCTGCCAGCAAGTTGTGGAAACCCTCCTGGGCTACGCGATTGACTCTGGTAATGTTGTGCCTGAACTAGCCACCGGCTGCACAGCCAATGCAGACTCCACTGTGTGGACCTGCACCCTGCGCGAAGGCGTTACGTTCCACGATGGCACCAAACTGGATGCAAACGATGTGGTCGCCTCCTGGGCTGCTGGTATTGACGCGGCGAATGCCAATCACATTGGTAACACCGGCGCGTTTGAATACTACTCCTACCTGTTTGACGGCTTGATGAACATCGAAGAGTAAAATCTTCGTTGCCATCTAGCTCGATCTAATTAACTCAATGCGGGATGGTACAATGGCCTTTCGAGGCATATACCATCCCGTATTGTCCTTAAAGAAACTCTTGTTGTCTCCTTTTTCGATGGAAAGTTTATGATTCAGTACACAATTCGACGCCTCTTGTTAGCAATACCCGTAATATTTGGTATTCTCCTGGTAACTTTTGTCCTGGCGCGCTCGATTCCCGGCGACCCCTGCAAAGCGATGCTGGGAGAAAAAGCCTCGGCAGAAGTCTGCGAACGCTTTACCCGCGAACGTGGCCTGGACAAGCCTATTCCAGTGCAGTTCGTGATCTATATGAAAGAAATTGCTTCGGGTGATTTTGGCAAATCGATACGCTTTAGCCGCCCTGTGATGCAAATTCTGATCGAGCGGTTACCGACAACGATTGAACTAGGCTTGATTGCAATTATCATCGCCATTGTTGTGGGCATCCCGATGGGGGTCATCTCTGCGGTGCGCAGAAATTCGATCATTGATGTCTCGACAATGATCGTCGCCAATACAGGGGTTTCTATGCCGGTTTATTGGTTGGGATTGATGCTGGCGTATGCCTTCGCACTGCTGCTCAAGGATACGCCCTTTTGGCTGCCTCCCTCCGGGCGGCTTTCATCCGGTCTGGCATCCATTCCTTTTTATGAGGCCTTTGGCTGGCATTTGACGCAGGGCACATTTGGCTACCAGTTTGCGGATTTCTTCTCGAATATGCTCATTTTTAATTCACTCATCACTGGCGACTGGGTAGTTTTGGGGGATGCCGTAAAACACCTGATTCTGCCTTCGATTGCATTGAGCACGATTTCGCTATCCATTATTGCCCGTATGACGCGTTCAAGTATGCTGGAAGTATTGCGGCAGGACTATATCCGCACGGCGCGCGCAAAAGGACTTACCGAACGCCTGGTGATCTTGCAGCATGGTTTTCGTAACGCGCTGCTGCCCATTGTCACGATCATTGGTTTGCAGGTTGGCACCCTTTTCGCCGGTGCCGTATTGACCGAATCGATCTTTAGCCTGGCGGGCGTGGGGCGGATGCTCTTCGAAGCGATCACCGCGCGCGATTTCCCCATCGTCCAGGCATTTACGGTTGTGATTGCCATTGGGTATGTACTCGTAAACCTGTTGGTAGACCTGTCTTACGTATTTATCGATCCGCGCATCAAGCTGGAGTAAGGAAGAAGCAATTATCATGGCCGTAAAAACTGAAACAACTTCAAACGATGCTCAGAACGATTATCGTTCAAACAGCCTGGCTCGCCTAACTTTGCGGCGTATCTTTCGGCAGCGTTCCGCACTTATTGGCGGCACGATCCTACTGTTGCTGGTTTTGGTGACCATCTTTGCCCCCATTCTGGCGCCCTACGACCCCGAAGAAGTACTCATCGGCAAGGAAGATATTTCCCGACGCTCTGCGCCCTGTATCCATTTATTCGGCTGCCCTGAAGACCAGCCCCAACATATTTTGGGAACAGATGGCAATGTGCGCGATGTTTTTAGCCGGGTAATTTTTGGGACGCGCGTCTCTTTATTCATCGGCTTTTCAACCGTCGGCTTCGCCATCATCATCGGCACATTTTTGGGATCGATTGGCGGCTATATGGGCGGATGGGTTGACAATCTGATTATGCGCTTCATGGATGTGTTATTGGCCTTCCCTTCACTATTATTGGCAATCGCCATTGTCTCAGTGTTGGGACGCGGTCTACAGAACGCGCTTTTGGCGATTGCGATTGTCACCATCCCCGTGTACGCGCGTGTGGTGCGCGGCAGCGTGCTCTCGGTAAAAGAACAGCCCTATGTCGATGCATCTCGTGCGCTGGGTGGCAGCCATTTCCATATTCTCTTCAAACGGATATTGCCTAACGCAATCCCCCCGCTGATCGTTCAGGGCACCCTGGGGATCGCTACTGCCATCCTCGATGCAGCTGCACTTTCCTTCCTGGGGTTAGGCGCTCAACCACCCACACCCGAATGGGGCACAATGCTGGGTTCGGAGCGCAATCAAGTATTTACCGCCCCGCATCTGGTATTTTTCCCTGGGCTGGCAATTATGATTACTGTGCTGGCTTTCAACTTGTTGGGCGATGGGCTGCGCGATGCCATTGACCCGCGCTTGAAACAATAGCCAAATCTCATGTGTATCTGGTGTTCATAAAAAACTATGCTTGAAAACAATTCTCAACCTTTATTAGAAGTCAAAAACCTGAAAACCTACTTCTTCACCGAGGATGGCGTGGTACAAGCCGTGGATGGTGTCGATTTTGATATCAAACCCGGTGAAATCCTCGGGCTGGTTGGCGAATCGGGCTGTGGCAAGAGCGTTACTTCTTTCTCCATTCTGCGCCTGGTGGATGATCCAGGACGCATCGTGGAAGGCGAAGTGTTTTTTGAAGGGCGCAATTTACTGGAATTGAGCCAGGATGAGATGGTGGATATGCGCGGCAATCGCATTTCAATGATTTTCCAACAGCCGCACACCAGCCTCAACCCGGTGCATTCGGTTGGCAAACAAATTGCCGAAGTTTTTCACATTCACGACAAGCAAATTTCAAAAGAAGCAGCCTGGCAAAACGCGGTTGATTTGCTGGGGTTGGTGGGGATTGCCGATCCTGCGAGCAAAGCAGAAGCTTATCCACATGAAATGTCGGGCGGGCAAGCGCAGCGTGTGATGATTGCGATGGCGCTGGCGCTGAAACCAAAGCTGCTCATCGCCGACGAACCCACCACGGCGCTGGATGTCACCATCCAGGCGCAGATTCTTGATTTGATGCTCGATCTTCGGAACAAGATGGACACCTCGGTCATTTTGATCACCCACGATCTGGGTCTGATCGCCGAAATGGCCGACCGCGTGGCCGTGATGTACGCCGGTCGGATTGTCGAGCAGAGCGATGTCCACACCCTGTTCAAAGAGCCGGTTCACCCCTACACACAGGGGCTGATCGCTTCTGTTCCCGTGTTGAGACAGGTTAAAGATGAACTGGCTGTGATCCCCGGCTCGGTGCCCAACCTGATAGATTTGCCCCAGGTTTGCCGTTTTGCTGCCCGTTGCCAGGCCAGCATTGAGTACAACTTGAAGATATGTGAGCAAGCCGAACCGGATTTGGTTGAAATACGTCCCGGACACACCGTGCGCTGCTGGTTGTATCAGGATCATGGAGACCATCAGGCTCCGCTGAAAAAATAAAAATCATGAACAGGAACAAATGACCCAAATTATACGAATAA
>JACNJM010000216.1:1842-8464 GCA_014382605.1 Anaerolineae bacterium | reverse complement strand
AAATTCGTGATCTAAAGCAAGCTATAAAGTTGGTACTATGACAACAATTACAACTACAAACTCAACCAATGGCGACCTTGTTCAAGTCAAAAATTTGGTGAAATATTATCCCGTGCGCGGCGGCATTTTTCGCCGCGTGGTCGCCTGGGTTAAGGCCGTGGATAATATCAGCTTCACGATCAAAAAGGGCGAAACGCTGGGCCTGGTTGGCGAATCGGGCTGCGGAAAAACCACTGCCGGGCATACCCTGTTGCAACTTGTCCCGCATACTAGCGGTTCCGTGACCTTTGGTGACGTAGATGTCTTTCAACTGAAAGGCACTGCGCTCAAAGAAATGCGCCGCAAAATGCAGATCGTTTTTCAAGACCCCTACGCCTCGCTGGACCCACGCTTGCCAATTGGCGAATCGGTGGGGGAAGGTTTGAAAATTCATGGGATTGGCAACGCCAATGAACGCGTCAATCAGGTTATGGCGATGCTTAAGCGCGTCGGGCTGGAAGATTATCATGCCAACCGCTACCCGCACGAATTTTCAGGTGGGCAGCGCCAACGCATCGGGATTGCCCGCGCCCTCACTTTGCAACCTGAGTTCATCGTCCTCGATGAACCGGTATCGGCATTGGATGTTTCCATTCAGGCGCAGGTACTCAATTTGCTCAAAGAACTGCAAAACGAATTTGGGCTGACCTATCTCTTTGTGGCGCATAATCTCGCTGTGGTCGAGCATATCTCCGACCGGGTGGCGGTGATGTATTTGGGCAAAATTGCCGAAATGGCCCCCCGTGACGATCTGTTTGGCAAGCCGCTGCACCCCTATACCAAAGCCTTAATGTCAGCCATCCCGATTCCCGATCCAGAGATCAAGCGCGAGCGCATTATCCTCGAGGGCGATGTCCCCAGTCCGCTGAATCCTCCCTCGGGCTGCCGTTTCCATCCGCGCTGCCCCATTGCACAGGCCAACTGCGCGGTAGACGAACCTGAGTTGCGCGAATTACATCCAGAACATTTAGTAGCTTGCCACTACGTATAGATTTTTTACAGCTAACGAAAAAGCGGGGCGCGCTGCGCCCCGCTTTTTCGTTTTTCGCTTCTCTCCTTTGACATTCTGACAACCCCCGGCTACAATGGGGAGGATAAAATCCACCCGCTTTATTAAGGAAATTGTATGAGCAGCACATGGCCCGATAAATACGTGATTGGGGTAACCGGTAATATTGCCACCGGGAAAAGCGTTGTACGAAAAATGCTGGAACACCTGGGCGCCTATGGGGTTGACGCCGATGCATTGAGCCATCGCGTGATGTTGAAAGGTGCGCCGGGATACCAACCGATCGTGGCAACCTTTGGTAAATGGATTTTATCTCCGGATGGGCAAATCGATCGTAAAAAACTGGGTGATCTGGTTTTTCCGAACCCCGAAGCGTTAGCAATGCTTGAAAAGATTTTACACCCGCTCATACGCCAGTCCATCGATATCTTGATCCGGCGATCCACACAGCCGGTGATTGTCATCGAAGCCATCAAATTATTCGAGGGCGACTTGCACCAACATTGCGATACGATCTGGGTTTCCGACGCGGATGAAAAAACTCAAATTAAACGCCTGGTGAATAAACGCGGCATGACCCATAGCGAAGCCCGGCAACGGGCTGCCATGCAAGACCCCCAGGCTAAAAAACTGGCTGTCGCCAAAGTTATTATTCGCAACAATGAGTCTTTCGAAAAAACCTGGGAACAAGTTTCACAAGCCTGGGAAAAATATATCCCCAAACAGGCGCCTCCGGCCCCCTCAAAACAGGTTGAAGCTGGTAAACTCGGTGTGCATCGTGCCGGGCCAAAAGAAGCCCAGAAAATTGCTGACTTTATTACCCGCGCCAGTCAGGGCGCTCGGCGCCTGACGCGTACCGATATTATGGCCGATTTCGGTGAAAAGGCTTTTCTGTTGCTCGAATCTGGCGATACGATAGCCGGGCTGGTGGGTTGGAAAGTGGAAAATCTGGTTGCCCGTGTGGATGATTTTGTACTCGCCAAGAATATCCCCTTCAATGAGGCCATTCGTGCCATGATGAACGAGATCGAAAGCGCCTCAAGCGAACTGCTCTGTGAAGCCTTGCTATTGTTCTTGCCGCCTAATCTGGCGCAACATACCCAGGTTTGGGCAGCTCAGGGCTACACGCCCCGCACGGTGAAAGATTTAAGTGTGCGAGCCTGGCAAGAGGCAGCCATGGAGTCGATGACACCGGGCAGCGTATTATATTTCAAGCAACTTCGCAAGGATCGAGTATTGCGACCGATTTAATTTGGCTCCATCCCCTTTAGGGCAGGGAGCCAGCTTCTCCCTTAAAAATGGATTATATTCTTTTCATCTTCGAGCGTCTGGACTGGTTTGGTGTTGTTGATATTTTACTGGTCACGGCGGTTTTTTTTATTATTCTGTTGCTGCTTCGCGATACGCAAGCCATCGTGCTATTGCGCGGCGGATTGATTTTGATAGCTATTCTTGGCATTCTCACCAGCCTCAAAGTCTTGCCTGCGTTTTCATGGTTGGTGGGCAATACCCTTCCCGGGCTTTTAGTAGCGATCCCTGTAATTTTTGCGCCCGAAATACGCCGCGCCCTTGAGCGCCTGGGACATACCGGCTCTCTGGTCACGGCCAATTTGGGCGAGAATGGTAACACCATCGATGAATTGGCCAATGCTGTTACCCGCCTCTCAGACCGCAAACACGGCGCACTAATTGTTTTGCAACGCAGCGATAATTTGCAAGAATATGTGCAAACCGGCGTGCCGCTTGGCGCCATAGCCACCGCCGAATTATTGTTGCAAGTGTTTTACCCCAACACACCCTTGCACGATGGCGCTGTGATTATTCAAGCCAATACCGCGCTGGCAGCCTCCTGTGTGATGCCGCTTTCTACCAGCGGAAGCCTGATCACCACCCCGGAACGCAAAATGGGCTTGCGCCACCGCGCCGCCCTGGGCACATCCGAAGTCAGCGATGCGGTTTCTGTAGTTGTCTCCGAAGAGACAGGCACGATCTCCATCACACACCGCGGACGCATGATTAGCAACCTGACCACCGAGCGTCTGAAAACTATTTTGCACACATTCTTCCAGCCCCCGAAGCCCAAAAATTTCTTTCAGGCAACCCTCGAACGCATTTTTCCGGAATTATCATCATCGCGCTGGGAGGGACGCCCATGACCCAGCGTTTCCCCCACTGGCTGGGGCGTAATATCAGTACGTTATTGCTGGCCTTCATTCTGGCGGTCATCGTTTGGGTTTCAGCTGTTACCTCGGCAGACCCAAACCAGGAGCAAACATACCTCATCCCGATCGAAATCATCGGGTTAGCTTCCAATCAGGAGATCATTAACGAAATCCCCGAACACTTCAGCCTGACGATTGAAGCGCCAATCACTATTCTAGAGCAAATCAACAAAGATGCCGCCACCGTGCTGCAAGCCTGGGTTGATCTAACCGGATTGACAAGCGGAACGCATAACCTTGAAATTCAATACCAAATCGCCTCCGGGTACAGCCCAGTGCGTGTGGGTAAATCCAGCCCCGAGAATATCGAGATCACCCTGGAGGAGTTGATCGCCCGCACCTTCACGATCAAAACCGGCATCCAGGGTGAACCCAGCCTCGGGTACCAGGCTGGCGTCCCAATCTGGAGTGAGAGTGAAGTCGTCATTACCGGACGCGCCTCCCTGGTGGATAAAGTCGCGGTTGTAGAGGCCACACTCGACATCAGCGATACAAGCGAAACGCTGGATGAGGGCATTAACCTCATCCCCCGCGATCAGGCCGGAAACGTAGCGGGCAATATCACCCTCACTCCGGCGCAAATCGCGGTTACGCAGCCCATCACACTGCGCGGCGGCTATCGCAATATGGTTGTTAAAGTTGTGACCAGCGGGCAGGTGGCAAATGGCTATCGCCAGACCAGCATCTCGGTGACACCCCCCAATGTGATGGTATTTTCTACCAACCCAGCGTTGATCGACCAACTCCCCGGCTATGTCGAAACTATCGCGCTCGATCTAACCGATGCTGCCGACGATCTTGAAACCAGCCTCAGCCTGAGCCTGCCAGCGGGCATTTCGGTGATTGGCGATCCCAACGTGCTGGTAAAAGCGGGCATTGCGGCTATGGAAGGCAACCTTAAAATCATCCGCGTGGTCGAAGTGATTGGCCTGCCGCCCGAATTCAAAGCCGTAGTAGCGCCAGATACCGTCGATGTGATATTATTCGGCCCCTTGCCTTTATTGGATGAACTTGCCGAAAGCGATGTGCGTGTCGTGTTAGATTTAACCGATCTAGAGGCAGGTCTGTACCAACTCACCCCAGAGGTGATCATCCTCCCTGAGCGGATTCAAGCCGAAGCGCTTTCGCCCAGCACCCTCGATGTGGAGATCGCTCCCATCGAGGCTGAATCAGCCCCTTAGTAGGGAAACCCCGACAAATGGGTTCAATCTTTGCGAATCGTCGATTATTCCCCCAGGCTATATTTAGATTGAACCCATTTACCCAAGACTAAAAAGATGAACAAACCCATTGTCGCTCTGGTAGGACGCCCCAACGTGGGCAAAAGCACGCTCTTCAACCGTCTGGCGCAAGCTCGCCTGGCGGTTGTCGATGATATCCCCGGCACCACACGCGACCGCCTGATGGCGGAAGCTGATTGGATCGGGTATCTCTTCGATATTATTGATACCGGGGGCATTGACCCCACGCAGGTCAGCGCGGGCAAACAGGTTGCCCCGCTTTCCATTGGTTCTGCCGATTTCATCAAAGAAATACGCACCCAGGCCGAGATTGCTATCGAAGAAGCCGACGCCATCTTGTTCGTCACCGATGTACAAAGCGGAGTCACGCCTGCCGATCAGGAAATTGCCCAGATTTTGCGCCAAAAACAGCGCCAACACGAAGGGCAGCCCTGGCCGCCGGTGATTCTGGTAGTGAATAAATGCGAAACCCAGAATAGTTGGGCCGAAGCTTATCAATTCTACGAACTGGGCATCGGCGAGCCGTACCCCATCTCGGCTTTGCATGGCCGCGGCACCGGCGATATGCTCGATGCGCTGGTAGAGACATTTAAAACCTGGGTTGAAGATGTAGAAGAAGACGATTCGGTCAAAATCTCGATTGTTGGCAAACCCAATGTTGGCAAAAGCACCCTGCTCAACCGACTTACCGGCAAAGAACGCGCCATTGTAAGCCCAATTGCGGGAACCACACGCGATGCGATTGATACGCGCCTGACCTTTCACGAAAAAGAAATTACGCTAATCGATACGGCTGGAATTCGGCGGCGCGGCAAAATTGACCCCGGCGTGGAAAAATACAGCGTGATCCGCTCGATACAGGCCATCCGGCGCAGCGATGTAGCCTTGCTGATGATTGATGCGGTGAACGGTATCACCGCGCAAGATACGCATGTGGCCGGGTATATTCTTGACGAATGGAAAAGCGCTGTCGTTATCGTCAACAAGTGGGATGCCATCGAGAAAGACACCTACACCATTGAAGATTACACCTGGCATGTACGCAACGAACTCAATTTTATGGACTACGTGCCTGTGTTATTCATCTCGGCCCAAACAGGCCGCCGGGTAGACCAGGTTTTGCCCACCGCGTTGGCCGTGCAAGCAGAGCGTCTGGTGCGGCTTTCAACGGGGAAATTGAATCGCCTGCTCCGCAATGCACTCGACCAGCACCCAGCGCCCTCCAAAAACGGGCGGCATCTCAAAATCTATTATGGCGCGCAGGTGACCAATAGCCCACCCACCTTTGTGCTGCATGTCAACGATCCGGAACTGGTACACTTTACCTATATGCGCTATCTCGAAAACCAACTCCGCGCCGAATACCCCTTTGTAGGAACTCCCCTTCGGATTATGTTGCGCGGGCGCAAAGAACCAGAATAACCATTTTTTATCGGTAAAGGCTAAACGCCTTGCCGGAGTTTGCAAGCGGTCTTATAATCTGCATATTAGCAAATTTTTAGCAGAATCCGCCGCGGAGGCAAATTGGAATTTCCGGGCCAGGCACCCAACCCAGAGCTAGACCACGATATTCCCCCATCCGAGGAAGCTGGAGCATCCAACTTCAAACGCTTCTTCCTGGATATTATCGAAACGCTGCTGTTGTCGGCGATTTTGTTTATTGTTATTAACGCCGTCACGGCGCGCGTGCGCGTGGATGGTTACAGCATGGTGCCCACTTTTCAGGGGGGCGAGTTTATCATCGTTTCTAAAATGACCTACAAGTTTGGCGAACTTTCTCGCGGGGATATTCTTGTTTTTCACCAGCCGCGCGACCCCGATCAGGATTATATTAAACGCGTAATCGGCCTGCCGGGAGAGACTGTGTGGGTGAATAATGGGCAGGTGCTGATTGATGGGCAGGTGCTGGATGAACCCTACATCCATGAGGCGCCGCGCTACACTGGAAGTTGGGTCGTCCCCGAGGGAATGGTTTTTGTTCTCGGCGATAATCGAAATAATTCATCCGATTCGCATAGCTGGGGGCCGCTCTCGATGAATAATGTCATCGGGCGAGCTGTGTTTGTATATTGGCCGTTCTCGTCCCTGGGGAAAATTGAACACCCCGAAGT
>JACNJM010000216.1:0-1563 GCA_014382605.1 Anaerolineae bacterium | reverse complement strand
TGGCTCTCGGTATTGTTGGATTCGCAACGCGCCCTGAACTCATCGGCGCGCCGCAGAGCGCAGCCTGGCGCCCCTGCCGATGAACCCCCCCATTCGACAATCTCAGAATGATGCTTGACCCCATAGCTGGGGTCTGGTAGAATTTTGCCCGTTGCACCCGCCCCCATCGTCTAGGGGACCAGGACGTAGCCCTTTCAAGGCTAAGACCGGAGTTCGAATCTCCGTGGGGGCACCATCAAAAAAGCCATCTCGAAAGAGATGGCTTTTTTGATTCATTCTCGGGGGATTTGAGTTCAGCGATAATGATAAAATCTACTCAAAACCTGGATACAGCCGAGTAAAGGAGCCGCCCATGACCCTATCCCCCTTTCACGGTGAACGCATTTACCTGCGCGCTTTCGAGCCAGATGACGCGCCAATCTTGAAGCGCTATCTCAACCGCCCGGCGTTGATCGGGCGGCGTTGTATTCCCTGGCGTTTTCCCGCCGAATTACCACTTTCGCTGAAGCAGGCGCAGACCATCATTGAACATTGGGCCGAAGGCAAAAACCAGTTTCATCTGGCGGTGGTGTTGGCACGCGACGAAAAACGGATCGGGCATGTCAACGCCGATTGGGGCTGGGATGCCCACTGCCCGGAGATTGAAATCCTGATTGCACCCAATTACCAGCGTCAGGGCTATGGCAGCGAAGTTATGCAATTGCTGCTGGACTATTTTTTCGAGCGCACACCGGCACATAATCTTGGCAGCGGTATGGCCGAATGGAATCAGGCGGCGCGCAAATTTGCCCAGAAATTTGGCTTCACCGAAACCGGCAAAATGCGCCGCGCCGGACTGCGCGCTGGCGCTTACTTCGACTGGATCGGCGTCGATATTTTGCGCCCCGAATGGCTGGCGCAGAAAGGAGCCGCGTGATGGCTTTAGTTGGAAAAAATATCCTCCTGCGCGCACAGCGCCCCGAAGATTTGCCCTTTCTGGCCGAATTGCGCAACGATCTTGAAACCCAGGCCTGGAGCAAAACCCTGCCGCCAGATTATACGGAATTAATGTTCACGAAGCAATTTGAAACCCGTGAGTTTTCCTATGATCCGAAAGACGCCCGCTTCATCATCGAGAGCAAAGAAAACACCGAACGCATCGGCCACATCGGCTACAATGGCCTTGAATCGCGTTGGGATGTCACCATCGGGATTATGATGGCAAAAAAATTCTGGGGCGGCGGCGCGGCAATCGACGCGCTGGAAACGCTGCTGCGATTTCTATTCGAAGAGTTGGGCGTACGCGTGGTGCGCCTGTGGACGCATTCGGGCAATCCGCGCGCCGTTGGTTCAGCGGAGAAACTGGGCTTCCAGCAGTCCTACCGCCGCCGCGAGTCCATCTTCAAGAGCGGCCAATGTTACGACAACCTCAGCATGGATTTGCTGCGCGAAGAATACTACGCCCTGCACCCCGAACTCAAAGATAACCTACCGCGGCTCGAATTCGATTTGTCAGCCCCCTGAAACGCGGTAAAATCGCCTTCGCGTAAAAATATCCCCGAAAAATAGGGGTGTGTTGGCTGC
>JACNJM010000319.1:13886-17485 GCA_014382605.1 Anaerolineae bacterium | reverse complement strand
GCAAAAACGGGCGACCGCATCTTCTCTGTGGCGGATATTGCCACCCTCAAAGAGAAAATGTTCACCGGCTCCGAAGCGGGCGATGAATTTGATCTCGAATCCGCCGGGGAATTGGTCGGAGAAGTCACATCCAGCGCGGTGGGTTACAGCGTAGAGAAAACTTTGGCATTGGGTTATGTGCGAGTAACACATACCTACCCCGGGGCGCGCCTGCTCGTGGAAGTCAATGGCCGCCCGACGCTGGCAAAAGTCGTCAACACCCCCTTCTTTGATCCAACAGGCATCCGGCTACGCGCCCGCGGCCCGCGGAAAGTGGATGGCTAATCATGAGTCTGCATAAGACACGAACAAGATTTTCACCACAAAGGCACAAAGACCCAAAGAATAATTTAAATTTCTTCGTGCCTTTGAGTTCAAAAAACTATTCATACGCCTGCTCGGGTCTCCAGGAGAACTGACAATGATTGGATACTCCAAACGATTTCATACAATTGTGCTCGGCGTGGGCGGTATGGGCAGCGCGGTGTGCTACGAGCTTGCCAAGCGCGGCAAACGCATCCTGGGCATTGACCGCTTCGACATCCCCAACGATATGGGGTCATCACACGGCTATACGCGCATCATCCGGCTGGCGTATTACGAACACCCCTCTTACGTGATGCTGCTGAAACGCGCCTACGAACTCTGGGCCGAGGTGGAAGCCCGCACCGGAACACAAGTGCTGGTCAAGACCGGCTCGATTGACGCCGGGCCAGCCGATAGCTGGGTCTTTAAAGGCTCGCTGCAATCTTGCGTGGAACACGGCCTGGCTCACGAAGTGCTAACCGGCAGCGAACTCAAACAGCGCTTCCCCGGCTACAACCTGCCCCACGATATTTTGGCCTGCTTCCAGCCCGATGGCGGCTTTGTGCTGCCCGAACCGGCTACGGTGGCCTATGTACAGGCTGCCCACGCGCTGGGCGCTGAAATTCACGGGCACGAAGAAGTGCTCGACTGGCAGCCGCTCTCCAACGGCGAGGGCGTGCGCGTGATCACCGACCGCGCCGAATATGAAGCCGACTCGCTGGTCATTGCGGGCGGCGCGTGGAACTCGCGCCTGCTGCCCTTCTTACGCGGCATGGCCGTGCCAGAACGTCAGGTATTGGCCTGGCTGCAACCCGACCGCCCCGAATACTTCACCCCGGCGACTTTCCCCGTCTTCAACGCGCTCGTCCCTGAGGGCCGTTACTACGGCTTCCCCGTCCACACCGTGCCGGGCTTCAAGTTTGGTCGCTACCATCACTTTGAGGAAATCGTCGAACCGGATACCTACGACCGCCAGCCCAGCGACTTCGACGAAGAAGTGCTGCGCGAGTTTGCCTCGCGCTACTTCCCCGATGGCGCTGGCCCGACGATGATCCTCAAATCGTGCATGTTCACAAATTCGCCCGACCGCCAGTTCATCATTGACCTGCATCCCGAGTACCCGCAGGTCAGCTTTGCGGCGGGTTTCAGCGGGCACGGCTACAAGTTTGCCAGCGTGATCGGTGAAGTAATGGCCGATCTCGCCGAACGGCAGGATTCGCGCCATAATATCAGCCTGTTCAACATCGCCCGGCTGACCGGCAAGGTGAGCAAGTTATATGAAAATATCCCCGGGATGAGAGTCTCCGCGGGGAACCGGATTCAACCCCAACCCCAGAGTCGGATTCTCCACCCCAACAGGCGAATCACGCGCGGGGGCAGGCGGCTCTCCACCCCGAGGGAAATCTCAACCTCGAGGCGAATCCAACAAAGAAACCCAACATCTCGAAGTTTCCAAAGCGACTATTATCACGACAGCACCGATCCACGCTATTGGGAACAAGAAGATGTGAAGCCATTCTGGTAAGCCCCTCGCCCACCCCTGCCCTTCGACAAGCTCAGGGCTTCCTCTCCCTCTCCCAATGGGAGAGGGAGAGGGTTAGGGGGAGAGTGAGGGAAAGGAAAAATTATGCGAAAGGAAGCAAATTTAGTCATTATCGGCGCCGGGATTGTGGGCGCCAGCGCGGCCTATCATTTAACGAAGTTGGGCTGGCGCGATATTGTGGTCATTGACAAGGGGCCGCTGTTTGAAACCGGCGGCTCGACATCACACGCCCCGGGGCTGGTTTTTCAGACCAACGGCTCGAAGATGTTGTGCGAGTTCGCCCAATACACCGTAGAACTGCTTAACAGCCTGCACACCGAAGAACGCCATACGTTCTACCAGGTGGGCGGCATTGAAGTTGCCTATACGAAAGAACGCATGGAAGACTTAAAACGGCGGCACGGCTGGGCGCAAAGCTTTGGCCTGGAAACTCACCTGATTTCGCCGCGTGAAGTGCAAGAACACATCCCCATCCTTGACCCGCACACCATCGAGGGCGGCTATTACATCACCACGGATGGCGATGCCAAAGCGGTTAATGCCGTGGAAGGCATGGCTGAGTTCACCAAGTTACAAGGCGCGGCTGAATACTATGGAAACACCACCGTAAGCGGCTTCGAAACCTCGGGCGGGCGCGTGACAGCAGTTGAAACTGACAAAGGCACGATCAAGGCCGAGCATGTGCTGCTGGCGACCAATATTTGGGGGCCGGTGTTGAGCGATCAATTGGGCGTAAAACTGCCCCTGATGGCCGTCGAGCACCAGTATTTGATCTCTGAGCCGCTGCCCGAACTAGCCGGTGAAACCCGCGAGATCGTGCATCCAATTTTGCGCAATCAAGATTTTTCGATGTATTATCGCCAACATTACGACGCCTATGGGATTGGCTCGTATAAACATGATCCGTTGATGGTAGACCCCTACGACGTCGGGAAAGATGCCATGCGCCCCTTCACGCCGGGCGATTTCAAGAGCGCCAACACCGCCACCAACGATCTACTGCCTGCCATGCGCGGCAAAGAATATGTGACCACGTTCAACGGTATGTTCTCGTTTACGATTGACGGCTACCCCATTATGGGGCCGACGCAATGGGATAACTTCTGGACGGCTATCGGGGTATGGGTAACGCACTCCGGTGGCGTGGGCAAAGCGATTGCCGAATGGATGACGGAAGGCCACCCGACCTGTGATGTCCACGAGGGCGACACCAGCCGTTTCCACGAGCATGCCAAGAGCAAGTATTACACCGTGCGCACATCGGCACAGCAATACCGCGAAGTTTACGACATCATCCACCCTATGCAGCAGATGGAGCATACGCGCAACGTGCGCCTGGCTCCGTATCACACGGCGCTCAAGAAACTCGGCGGGCACTTCTTCGAAAGCGTCGGCTGGGAACGCCCGCAGTGGTACGAGAGCAACGCCCGCCTGCTGCCTCAATATGCGGATCAAATTCCGGCGCGCGAGGGCTGGGAAGCAATGCACTGGTCGCCCATTCAGGGTGCGGAGCATTTAGCAACGCGCAATAGCGTGGGACTGTTCGAGCTGAGTTCCTTCGTCAAGATCGAAGTCAGCGGCTCGGGGGCAGCGGATTATCTTGAATATCTCTCTGCCAACAAGGTGGCCCGCGGCGTGGGGAAGGTGGTTTACACCTCCATGCTGACCGACTTCGGCGGCATCAAAACCGACCTGACGGTCACGCGTCTGG
>JACNJM010000319.1:9866-13032 GCA_014382605.1 Anaerolineae bacterium | reverse complement strand
ATAACGAGCAGGCGACAGTCACTTTTGAAGTGACTGTCGCCTTACGACGTAGTAAAATATCTTTCATGGCAAAATACATAATTCTCTACTGGCACGATATTCCATCCCAGGTGCGCGCCACCGATGAAAACGGGCGCGCGGGCAAACAACTTTCCCAACATTTCCAAGAGACAATTGACGCGGCCGCGATGGCTTTAGGCTTGTATGGCTCCGACGATTACACTGCTGCCTTTCACTGGGGCGAAGAATTGGAACGCCCGGGCAGCGCCAAAGAAGTCGCTGATGCCGTCGCCGCCGAACTCGAAATCCAGTACCTGCGCATCGACTGGCGGGCAATGGTCGCCAAACTCGCAGAAAGCAAAAAATGACCCACACCCTGATCCTGATGCCCTCCGGGCGGCGCGGACAAGTCGCAGAGGGCACCACCGTCCTTGAAGCTGCGCGGCAACTCGGCGTCGAAATTGAGACCATCTGCGGAGGCAGGCAAACCTGCGAAAAGTGTCGCGTGGTCGTCGAGAGCGGCCATTTCGACAAACACGGCATCACATCCAGCGAAGATCATCTTTCGCCGCGCACACCCAACGAGATTGAACTGCTTGCCAAATTGGGCACACCTGAACAGCGTCTGTCCTGCAACGCCCAGATTCTCGGCGATGTTCTCATTTCCGTCCCCGAAGGCAGCCGCGCCCAAAAACAGATCATCCGCAAGACAGCCAGCGAGCGCGCCATTGAAATCATCCCCACCGTGCGCCAATTCTATATTGAAGTCGAACCTGCTGAACTTGGCGCGCACCGCGGCGACTGGGGGCGTGTGCAAGATGCCTTGGCCGCGCAATGGAATTTGAACAACCTGACAATTGACATCCATGCCTTGCGGCGCTTGCAAGCCGCGTTGCGCGAGGGCAAATGGACGGTCACGGCTACAATCTGGAATGAGCAGCGCGTGCTCGACCTGCATCCCGGTTATTACGAAGGCGCCTACGGTCTGGCCGTAGATGTTGGCAGCACCACCGTCGCCAGCTATCTGTGCGACCTGCGCACTGGCAAACTACTGGCGACCGAATCGATGATGAATCCACAGGTTTCCTACGGCGAAGACCTGATGAGCCGCATCTCGTTTGCCATGAGCCGCCGCGATGGGCTGGAAGTGCTGAACGCTGCCATCATCGATGCCATCAACCAACTCGCCCGGCGCGCCGCCAAAAGCGCTGACATCCGCGCCGGCCAGATTCACGAAATCGTCATGGTCGGCAACACCACCATGACGCACATTCTGCTGAACGCCAACCCGCAAGAACTGGGCAATGCCCCCTTCGCGCTGGTTAACCGCGAGAGCATGGACATCAAGGCCAGCGAACTTGGCCTGCGCCTGCACCCTGCCGCCAACGCCCATATTTTGCCTGCTGAAGCCGGGCATGTGGGGGCAGATAACGTAGCCGTGCTGGTAGCCGAACAGCCGCAATTGCAGGAACGCGTCATCCTGACGGTAGATGTGGGCACCAACGCAGAAATTGTACTCAGCAGCCCGGCGTGGATGTTCAGCGCATCCAGCCCGACCGGGCCTGCCTTTGAGGGGGGGCAAATTTCCTCGGGGATGCGCGCCGCCCCCGGAGCCATCGAGCGCGTGCGCGTAGACCCGGAAAGCAAAATGCCGCGCTTCCGCGTCATCGGTGAAGAACGCTGGTCGGATGCGTGGCAGACTGGCGCAGACGCGCCGCTGGAAGCCCAACCCCAGCATCTTGCAGCAGGAATTTGCGGATCGGGCATTATTGAAGTGATCGCCGAACTCTTTTTGGCAGGCATCCTGCTGCCAGATGGCCGATTCAACCCCGAGGTAGTCAGCGCGTCCATGTTTTGGGAACAAGGCAAACGCACGGGGGCGTATATTCTGGCCAGGGCCGAACAATCTTCGAGTGGCAAACCCATCTACATTACCCAGCAAGATGTGCGCAATATTCAATTGGCGAAGGCCGCGCTATATGCCGGAGCTAAACTTTTGATGATGCGAGCGGTCGTAGAGCAGGTGGACGAAGTAATATTGGCGGGCGCGTTTGGCAGTTATATTGACCCCAAACACGCAATGGTGTTAGGATTGATCCCAAACTGTGATTTGGAAAAAGTTCACGCTGTAGGCAACGCTGCCGGTGATGGCGCCCGGATTGCACTGCTCAATCGGGAGCGGCGCGCTGAAGCCAGCGCGATCGCAGATCGGGTACGCTATATCGAGACGGCGGTTGACCCCGATTTTCAGGAAGAGTTCGTCAAGGCCTTGCATTTGCCGCATCAGAGCGATGCGTTCACGCATCTGGAGGGAATACTTCCAAAAATAAAAGTAGTAGAACCTGCGAGACGTGAGCGGAAGAGACGGCGTCGGGCGTCGAACGTTTAGCGTCAAGAAATTTTGCGTTCTTTGCGGGTTCGCAGTGAGATTTGCAATATTTGTCAGCCAATCGGATTCTATATATTAAGGACTGAATAATGAGCGAAGAAATCAACTTAAAAGAAATGCCCGCTGATGAAATCCTGGAGTTAATGCAGGAAGACCTGTACGATGGCTACGCCGAAGAGATTGTCGAGGAGGTTCAGGAACTGCTTTCACGCGATATGGGGCCTTATGACATTCTCATTCAGGGGTTGGTAGCCGGGATGGAAGTCGTTGGCGATGATTTTCGCGATGGGGTGCTGTTTGTGCCCGAGGTGCTGATGGCGGCCAAAGCCATGAAGGCTGGCATGGAAATACTTCGCCCGCTACTGGCTGAAACCGGCGCGCCGAAGATGGGCACGGTGGTAATTGGCACTGTCAAAGGTGATATTCACGATATCGGCAAGAACCTGGTCGCTATGATGCTGGAAGGGGCTGGATTTGAGGTCATTAACCTGGGCATCAATACCTCGGCAGAAGATTTTATTGCCGCCATCGAGGAGCATAATGCCGATATTCTAGGCATGAGCGCCCTGCTAACGACCACGATGATCTATATGCGCACAGTGATCAAGGCGCTGAAGGAAAAGGGTCTGCGCGACAAAATCGTCGTGCTGGTGGGCGGCGCGCCGCTCAACGAGGCCTTTGCCGAAGATATTGAGGCCGATGCCTATTGCCGTGATGCCGCGGTGGCGGTGGAAACAGCAAAGAAGTTTATGGAGTTAAAAAACGGTTAAAAGTTAA
>JACNJM010000319.1:0-9758 GCA_014382605.1 Anaerolineae bacterium | reverse complement strand
CAACCGCTCTGGAGGAAATATGAACCCATTAGTAGAACTCATCAAATCCGGTCAACCCATACTGCTCGACGGGGCGATGGGCACAATGCTCTTCGACGCCGGGTTGGAACAGGGCGACCCGCCCGACGAATGGAATGTGCGTTACCCGGAGCGCATCAAGGCCATCCACCAGGCCTATGTCGATGCTGGCTCCCAATTAATTTTGACCAATTCTTTTGGCGGGACAAGTTTCCGTTTGGAAATGCACAACCTGCAAGACCGCGTTCACGAATTCAACAAAGCTGCTGCCGAAAACGCCCGCGCCGTGGCTGATGCCGCCCCGCATACCGTGGTCGTGGCTGGCGACATCGGCCCTACCGGACAATTATTCGAGCCGATGGGCTTGCTGACCTTCGAGGATGCCAAAGCCGCGTTTGCCGATCAGGCCCGCGGTCTGGCCGATGGCGGCGCGGATGTCTTTTGGATCGAGACGATGAGCGACCTTAATGAAGTCAAAGCCGCCATCGCCGGAATACGTGAAGTCAGCGATCTGCCAATTATTGCCACGATGTCCTTCGATACCCACGGACACACCATGATGGGCGTCAGCCCGGCCAAGTTCATCGAAGCGTTGGGTGAACAGGATGTACTCGCTGTCGGAGCCAACTGCGGTACCGGCTCCGATGAACTCATAAAAGCTGTTGAAGCCATGCGGAAAGCCAACCCCGATATTGTACTAGTGGCAAAAGGCAATGCCGGGATACCACATGTCGTCAAGGGTGGTGATATCGTCTACGATGGCTCGCCCGAAGTGATGGCCGACTATGCCCTGAACGTACACGAGATCGGCGCATCGCTGATCGGCGGCTGTTGCGGCAGTACGCCCAAACATATCAAAGCCATGGCCGAAGCGCTAGGCAAATAATTCCACCACAGAGACACGAAGAACACAAAGAAAAGAACTCAGTGTCTTCATGGTTATTCCATACCCAAAACGATATGAACACAATACTTAGCTCAACAACCAAAACCGTACTCATCGGCCCCGACCAGCCTTTCGTCATTATCGGTGAACGCATCAATCCCACCGGGCGCAAAATGCTGGCCGCAGAAATGGCCGCCGGAAATTATGAGCGCGTAAAAAGCGACGCCCTGGCACAGGTCGCTGCTGGAGCGCAGATATTAGATGTCAACGCCGGGATTCCGCTGGCCGATGAACCTGCAATTATGGCCGAGACGATCCGGCTGGTGCAATCCCTGGTCGATGTGCCGCTGTGCATTGACTCCTCCATTGTGGCCGCGCTACAAAGTGGGCTGGAGGCCTACGCAGGCAAAGCCCTGGTCAATTCAGTCACCGGCGAGGAAGATCGCCTGGAGACAGTGCTGCCCCTGGTCAAGAAACACGGCGCGGCTGTGATCGCCATATCGAATGACGATACCGGCATCTCCGATGACCCCGAGGTGCGCTTCGCCGTCGCCAAGAAAATTGTTGAGCGGGCAATGGATTATGGCATTCCCAGAGAAGATGTCATCATCGATCCATTGGTCATGCCCATTGGGGCCAAACGCTACGCCGGGCGGCAGGTCTTCGCCATCATCCGCCGTGTACGCGAAGAATTAGGCTGCAATACCGTCTGCGGGGCCAGCAACGTCTCCTTCGGATTGCCCAACCGCAAAGGAATCAACACTGCCTTCGTGCCCATGTTGATGGCCGCTGGGATGACCTGCGCCATTACGAATCCGCTCGAAGCCGAGCTTAGAACCGCTATCCTGGCCGCCGACGCGCTGATGGGCAACGACGAAAACTGCACCGCCTGGATCGCCGCCAACGTCAGCGAAAGCGCGGCTCCCCGCGAGCGCCGTCGCAGCCGTAGAACCCGAGGCTAAACCACTGATGAACACAGAACACCCCAGAAAAAATCTGCGTTGATCTGTGTTCGTCTGCGGTTTCTAGAATGACAACTGGATTCATCATCTGCGGGGCGTTGGGGCGAGAAGTCATTGATCTTATCCAAAAATATGGCTGGGACGCGCAGGTGATCGGCATACCTGCGGTAGATCATGTCTTCCCGCAGCGGATCGCTCCCGATGTAGAAAAACGTATCACAGAACTGCAAGAACAATATGAGCGACTGATCGTGGTTTTCGGAGATTGCGGCTCACGCGGCGCGCTGGACGAGATGCTCTCGCGTTACCCCGACATCGAGCGCATCGCCGGGCCGCATTGCTACGAAATGTATGGGGGCGAACTCTTTGAGCAACTCATCACAGAAGAACCAGGCACTTACATCCTAACTGATTTTATGGTGCGCACATTTCAGGGGCTTATCCTCAAGAGCATGGGGCTGCACAAATATCCACAACTCAAAGGGGAGTATTTTAAGAATTACAAGCGCGTCGTTTATTTGGCGCAAAGCGAAAACCCCACACTCACCCAAAAAGCGCACGAAGTTGCCAAATACCTGGAACTACCGCTTGAAATTCGCTATACAGGCTTTGGGCTACTCGAAGAGCGCCTGATCGCCATGATGCAACAGAATTAGCCTGACTACGGGGAGAGAAAATTGACCCGCGCGCAAAAAATTCATATAATGATGACATTCGCCTCCGCTTCCCATTCACTCTCAAGGAGACAAAAATTATGACAACATCCAAAATTCTCTATCTCTCCCAAAAAGATGTCGTTTCCGTTGGCCTGAAAATGGCCGAAATCATTCATCTGGTTGAAACGGCGTTCAAAGAAAAAGGCCACGGCCGCGTCGAAATGCCGCCCAAACCCGGTATCCACCCCGGCGAAGGCGATAATTTTATCCATGCCATGCCTGCTTATATTCCCGCGCTCAATTCGGCGGGCATCAAATGGGTCAGCGGCTTTCCCGGCAATCAGGCCAAAGGGCTGCCCTATATTACTGGCCTGCTGATTCTCAACGACCCCGAAACCGGCATCCCGCTGGCGGTGATGGATTGCGAATGGATCACGGCCATGCGCACCGCTGCGGCGTCGGCAGTCGCCGCTCAGCGGTTGGCACGCCCTGATTCGGCCACTTTGGGGGTTCTGGGCTGCGGCGTGCAGGGGTTCACCAACACCGAGGCCTTGCAAGTGCTCTTCCCAATAAAAAAAGTTCTCGCCTACGATGTCGTCCCCGCCGCGCTCGAAGCCTACCAGAAAAAAGTGCAAAACCAACTCAAACTCGAAGTCGTGCCCGTTAATACCCCGCAAGAAGCCGTCACGGGGTGCGATCTGATTGTCACGGCTGGGCCAATCCTGAAAGTGCCGCATAAAACCATTAAGGCCGGGTGGCTCGATGCCGGGGCGTTTGCTTCGCTGGTCGATTTTGATTCGTATTGGGAACCATCCGCCATGAAAGAGGTGAGTAAATTCTGCACCGATGATTTAAAGCAATTTGAATATTACAAATCGGTGGGTTATTTTCAGGATGTTCCCCCCATTTATGCCGATTTGGGTGAACTGGTCGCCGGGACAAAGCCCGGGCGTGGGTCGGCTGAAGAACGCACAATTGCCTGCAACCTGGGCCTGGCCCTGGACGATATGGCCGTAGCCCCAACCCTTTACAAACGTGCCGTCGAGATGGGTATCGGCACCTGGCTGCCGCTATAAGGAGTGCGTATGCAAACCCCAAGGCTTGAATTTCGCCCGCGGCTTTCCGTCATTAACGACGCGCAGATTGAGCATATTCACCAGGCCACACTCGAAGTGCTGGAACGCACCGGTGTACAAATCGCCCACCTGCGGGCCAAGGAACTGCTCCACGGAGCAGGCGCGCAGATCATCGATGACCGCGTGCGCATTCCCGCCTGGCTCGTTGAAGAATCGATTCGCAAAGCGCCGTCGCGCGTGGTACTGGGCAATCGCGACGGTGCGCGCAAAGTTTATCTCGAAGGCAGTAAATCCTGGTTCGGTCCCAGCCTCGACTGCGTAGACTATCTCGACCCGCTCACCGATCAACGCCGTCGCTTCGTCAGTGATGATTGTCGCATCACCGCCACGGTCGCCGATGCCCTGCCAAACTACACCTGGGTGATGACGATTGGCATGGCCGACGATCAGCCACCCGATATCGCCGACCGCGTGATTGCCAAACAAGTTTTCACCTACACCGAAAAACCGCTTGTCTTCTGCTGCAAAGACGGCAATTCGGTCAAAGACATCTACGAGATGGCGCTGCTCGTCACTGGCGGAAAGGAAAATTTCGCCAAAGCCCCCACAATTGTGCAATACTCCGAACCGATCTCACCGCTGCTCTATTACGATCCCGCTGTCGATAAAATTATCTTCTGTGCCGAAAATGGCATTCCCCAAATCAACTTTCCCGCTCCACAATCCGGCAGCACCGCCCCGGCCACTTTTGCCGCCGAAATTGTGCAGGGCAGCGCGGAATCGCTCAGCGGGTTGGTGCTGGCGCAACTCGTCAAGCCGGGTGCGCCTTTCATCTACGGGGCCTTTGCCACCGTGATGGATATGAAAACTACCATCTTCTCCTACGGCGCGCCGGAGATGAGCCTGATGACCGCCGCCATGTCACAAATGGCGCAATTCTATAAGCTACCCTTCTTCGGCACGGCTGGCGCTACCGACGCCAAATTTCCCGATGCCCAGGCTGCCGCTGAGGTGGCTTTCTCATGCCTGTCATCGGCATTGGTCGGCGCCAATTTGATACACGATGCCGGAAGCTGGCTCGATCACGGCTCGCTGGCCTCACCAGCCTTCATGGTGCTGGTGAATGAAATTTTGTATATGGTCAACCAATATATGAAAGGGATTCCGGTCAATCCCGAAACCCTGGCGCTGGATCTGATCGACAAGGTTGGCCCGGGAGGGCATTATCTTTACGAAGATCATACCCTCAGTCATTTCAAAGATGTCTGGTACTCCGACCTGTTTGACCGCACCATCAAAGATGTTTGGCTGGAACAAGGCGCAAAAACCTTTGCTGATCGCCTGCGCGACAAGACTATCCGCATGATGGAACATCAGCCCAAGTCGCTGCCCGACGATGTATTGAAGGAATTTGAAAACATGCAGCAGCATTGGGAATAAATAGCATCTACG
Source organism: Anaerolineae bacterium (assembly GCA_014382605.1). Lineage (GTDB taxonomy): Bacteria > Chloroflexota > Anaerolineae > Anaerolineales > UBA11858 > NIOZ-UU35. The sequence goes on along the minus strand of JACNJM010000319.1, from coordinate 4,708 downwards.
AAAAAGAAAGCGCGTTGGTGCAAGCACCAACGCGCTTTCTTTTTGCGGAAATTAACCCTCCAAAATCCAAAAAAACTGATATACTATTTCATAAATAAAACAGTGTTTCATATAATAAAACTAATTTACCGCTATGCCCAAAGATAATGCTGCCACTCAAACCGTTCAGCGCATCGCCAATATTTTGCGCTGCTTCAGCGCGGGGGAACCTGAAATCGGTGTGATGCAGATTAGCCGCGCAACAGGGTTGCACAAAAGCACCACATCTCGCCTGCTCTCTTCGCTTGAAGCAGAAGGATGGGTAGCAAAAAACCCCGAAACCAGGAAATACCGCCTGGGATTAGAAATTGTAAATCTGGCAGGGACGGTACTCGAACAGATTGGCTTGCGGCAAGCTGCCCAAATGCACCTGCGCGAACTGGCTGATCTGACCCAGGAAACGATCAACATTGCCGTGCTGCACGGCGACGAATGCATTAACATCGAGAGTATCAAAAGCCCGCACGCGATCCAGTATGCCGGGCAGTTGGGGCGCAGAAATCCGTTACACTGCACTTCAACCGGGAAAATTCTTCTGGCTTATATGAGCGCTGAACAACGTCAGCAACGCCTCACCCCTCCGCTGCGCGCGTTCACCCCTCACACGATCACCGATCTCGCTGAGTTGGAAGAAAATCTGATGCAAGCGCGGGCACAAGGCTATGCCGCCGCCTATGACGAATTTGACGAAGGCCTGAGCGCCATCGCCGCCCCGATCCGCGATTTTAACGAACAGGTGATCGCGGCGGTGAGTATTTCGGGGCCAAGCTTCCGCATGGGGGCAGAACAAAGTCAACTTTACGCCGCTCACCTACTGAGCGCATCCCGCAGGATCAGCAATCAACTCGGTTATTTTGCCAATCCCTAAATCCACCTCACACACCTATCAGGAGAAAAAAATGAAAATCAATCGCAGTACAGGAGGGATTCTCGGAGGGCAGTATCAACCCCTTTCCAAGGATGACATTGAACTTTTACACCAATCCGCACTCGAGATCCTCAAAGAAACCGGTGTCGCCGTCCACAGCACCAAAGCCCTTGATCTACTCGAAACGGCGGGCGCAAGAGTAGATCGTTCGCTGCCGCGCGCCTGGCTGCCGAAAAGCATGGTTGAAGATGCCATCGCCAGCGCACCATCCAAAGTGGAATTGTTCGGACGCAAACCGGATCATCATCTAACGCTGGGGGGTAAACATGTGTACCTGGGCACCGGCGGCACGACGATCAACGTGCTCGATCTGGATGGCAACAAGCGTAAATCGTCGGTACTGGACTGCCATCAGATTCCGCGCCTGGTGGATGCGCTCGAAAATGTGCATTTCATTGTCTTACCGGTCTACCCCAACGAACTGACCGAAGAGAATGCCGATGTGAACCGCTTTTACGGCGGCCTGCGCAACAGCAGCAAACATATTATGGGCGGTATGTACTCGCTGCAAGGCACGCTGGATGTGATCCGCATGGCCGAGATGATCGCCGGAGGACCTGAGGCATTGCGTAACAAACCAATTGTCTCGTTTATTACGTTGATGATTAGCCCATTGTTGGTGGATGAGATTTATGGCGATATTATGATCGAAGTGGCGCGGCGGGGACTCCCCCTGGCAGTGCCCTGTGAACCCATGACAGGATCTACCTCCCCGGTGACGCTGGCTGGAAACTTGGCCATGTTCGCCGCCGACACCCTGGCGGGGGTTACGCTGACACAACTTGCCAACCCGGGCACGCCCGTGTTAAGCGGCTACGTCGGCACGATCACCGATCTGCGGACAATGGGCTATCTCTCTGGGGCAATCGAGAGCGGGTTGTTGAACGCCGGGGCGGCCCAATTGGCGCAATACTGGAACCTGCCCTTCTATGCCACGGCCGGGATGAGCGACTCAAAGACAATTGATGTGCAAACCGGCTACGAAAGCGCCATGACTACACTGCTGGTGGCGCTCTCCGGGGCGAATTATATTCACGATGCCGCCGGATTGATGGAATTTGCAATGGTAGCCAGCTATGAAAAATATGTCATCGACAACGAGATCATCGGTATGGCCTTACGCGCTTTGCGCGGTATCGAAGTTACCCCCGAAACGATTGCCGCCGATTTAATTCACGAGGCCGGTCCCGGCGGGTATTTCCTAAAAGCGAAACACACGGTCAAGCACATGCGTTCCGAATTTTTCTTCCCGCAAATCAGTGACCGCAATTTGCGGGAAGATTGGCTAGAGATGGGTGGGCTGGATGCGCGCCAACGCGCAAACCTGCGGGCGCGAGAAATCCTGAACGAGCATCAACCTGAAGCCATCCCCGCGGCGATTGACGAAAAAATTCGCGCCGAATTCGATGTGATTGTGCCGTAACTGCTCAGGCTAACGCCTTTGCAGAGAAAATGCTGAAAATTGAATTATGTCTTAAGAATCGAAAAAGAGTCTCCTGCGGGTTAATTCACGGGAGACTCTTGTTAAAGTTTTGCGTATCAGGGGGCAGCTTTCAAATCGGCAATGATTTTCTCGGTTTGGGCAATCAGTTCCGAGTCTTCGCTGGTTACCAGCACCTTCTCAAAATCATCAATCGCCTTGTAGCGATATCCACTCTGGTAGTAAGCCACAGCCCGGTTATAGTATGCCTGTCCCAACTCGGTTTCCAGCACAATCGCTTGGGTAAAATCTTCAATCGCCAGCGCGTATTCCGACAAAACCATATACGTGTTAGCTCGGAAGTAGTAAGCAAACCCATGCCGGGCATCGAATGCCAGTGTTTGAGTAAAAAACTCGATGGCCTGTTCGTACTCTTCCTGAAAATAATGGGCCAGCCCAATGCTGTAATAGGCCTGCGCATATTCCGGGTATTGCTCAATTACATAAACCCAATCGGCAATCGCCAACGCATATTCACCCAACTGAAAATATGACAGACCGCGCTGGTAATAGGAATCCAGGTTTTCGGCATTGAGCGTCAGCGATTGATTGAAATATTCGATCGCGGCATCATATTCAGCTTTATAATAAGAAGCCAGGCCCAGATTGTAAAGGGCCAGCGGATCTTCAGGGTCAAGTTGAGAGGCTTGTTCAAAATCTACCAATGCTCGATCAATTTCCCCAATCCGCAGGAGTAGTTCTCCGCGGTTGTTCAGCGCCATCACAAATTCCGGGTACAGTTCAATAGCGCGATCGTAGTAACCGATCGCCAAATCAGCATTGCCCAGAAGCGTATGCGCCCGCCCAAGATTGAATAACGCGATCACATCCGAAGGGTTGAGTTCAATCGCCAGATTATATTCATAAACTGCCTGCTGAATTTTATCGGAAAGATAGTAAGCATCCGCCAGGCGCTTGTGGGCCTCACTATGCTCAGGCTCAAGGGCAATCACAGCCTTGAAATCCGCGATCGCAGCGTCAAGATTTTCGATTTCAATATAAACAATCCCGCGATTGAAGAGCGCGTTGGTTTGAAGCGGGTCCAAGGCAATTGCCTGCGAATAGGCATCGATGGCAGATTGGTAATCTTCCAACTGAAAATATATATCGCCCACATTTTTATAAATTGAAACTGCGTCAGGCACCTGCTCCAGAATCGCCAGGTAATCGACCAGCGCATTTTCAAAGGATTCTATTTGTTGATAGGTTATGGCTCGATTTGCCAAAACTGTGGTATTGTCAGGTTCCAACGCCAGCGCGGCATCCCAATCCTGAATGGCCTGTTCATATTCTTCCAGGGCGAAATAACAACTACCCCGATAAAAATAGACATCCACCGTGGCCTCACCCTGCTCTACGAGATAGGTGAGGTCTTCCAGTGCGGCAGCATAGCGCCCCAATTGATAATAGGATTGCCCACGTAGCGCGCGCGGTAATATCATCGGGTTCAGCATCTATCACCGGGTTTAGATCATCAATCGCCTGGCTAAAGTTTCCGGCGCTAAAAATCAGGTAAGCACGCGTAAAAAGGGCTTCCGTATAATCGGGTTGATATTCAATAGCAAGCGATAAATCTTCCAATGCCCGTTGATAGGGATTGACGATCTCGTTTTCGTTATAAAAATCAGTGTAGCTTTTTTCATCCCCTTCGTTTAATGAAGCCAGTGTTTCTTCATCGACATCCAGGCTGATTTCTTCAATGGGCAGTACCGCAGCCTGTGCAGGTGTTGAAGCAATGTTCAAAAGCGGCCCTGGCTCAATCAACGTGTCAAATTGAATCGTTGCATCCTCAGCCTGGTTAGCTTGCTCCAGTAAATCCCCCAAGGCCAAATATGTCAGCGCACGATAATAGTATGCTTGAGCGTGGTCTGGATTTCGGCGAATGATGATTGTAAAATGGGCATTGGCAATCCCCGCTTCACCAGCCATCTGATAGAGTTTTCCGCGCTCAAAATAAGCATCAAGGTAATCAGGATCACCATCAATGGCCTGATTGAATTCAAATAAGGCCAGATTATACTCTTCACCTTCTAAATACTGCAAACCGGCTTCAAGATGTTCTTGCGGTGAAAGCGCGGCATTGGCCTCTTGGGTTGTGATATAGGCAATTGTCTGCACAATTGGGAAAATTAGCGCCAGGATCAGTAAAATTGAGAGCGCCAACCATAAGATTCTTATTTTGCTGCGAGGGCGATTTTGTATCGTTTCGGTCATGCGGGCAATTATATCTTAATACTATGGCAAAACTACCAAGGCAAAAG
>JACNJM010000142.1 GCA_014382605.1 Anaerolineae bacterium | reverse complement strand
AACCCTGCTTAGACTGCTAACAACCCTCAATTGCATTTATTGATCATTATAACGGATTTATGTGTGCAAGGCGTTATTATGCGGAGATGATTCTTGTTAATACGCGGCTGCCGCTAGGATAAACGAAATATTTCTTGTATAATACAATAAATAATACATTGCAGCTTCAGGGCATTTTCGTAAAAATATACATTATTTCTTCATAAAGGGCAAGGGGCTTATTTATGGATAAAAAACCGAAGAAACTTCTCGATCAGGTGCGCGAGCGCTTACGTTTGAAGCATTACTCGATCCGTACGGAGCAGGCGTATGTGTATTGGATTCGCAAATTTATTCTCTTCCACGACAAGCAGCACCCCAAGGATATGGGTGACCAGCAAATCGGGGAATTTCTGATTCATCTTGCCATGGAGGGCAAGGTCGCCTCCAGCACACAGAACCAGGCTTTGAGCGCGTTGCTGTTTCTCTATCGCGAAATCCTGCATCAGGAAATCACTGCCAGTTTCGACACACTCAGCGCTTCAAAATCGACCCACCTCCCTACTGTACTCACCAACGAGGAGGCCCATAGCATCATCCGCTTGCTGAAGGGTGAATATCAATTGATTGCAAAATTACTTTACGGCGCCGGTTTACGCGTTTCAGAATGCCTACGGATGCGCGTAAAGGATTTGGATTTTGATTATCGAACGGTGATGGTTCGAAATGGCAAAGGCGCCAAAGACCGCGTCACGGTATTGCCAGAAAGCCTGATCGAGCCAATTACGGAACATCTGGAACGTCTAAAATTGCTGCACGCTAACGATCTCGCCGAGGGTTTCCATGGAGTTTCCATGCCCACTGCCCTCGATAGAAAATACCCAAAAGCACCGTATGAGTGGGTCTGGTATTATATTTTCCCGTCGAAGAGCTGGTCGGTGGACCCGCGCAGCGGCAAGGAGTTGCGCCACCATTTACACCCCAGCGCAGTACAAAAGGCGATCAAAAGAGTAACTCTTCTGGCGGGTATCGATAAGCGCATCACGCCGCACACATTTCGGCACTCCTTCGCCACACATCTGCTTGAACGGGGCTACGATATTCGCACTGTGCAAGAATTGCTGGGGCACAAAGATGTACGCACAACCATGGTCTATACGCATGTTTTGCAACGGGGAGGATTGGCCGTCCGCAGCCCGTTGGATGACTAGCTGTGGCGCAGAAAACTAACCAGGCGACTCAAAGCGAGAATCAGACTCAGGGCGAGGAGGAAAGCCCACCCAAAGGTAATCTTGATTTGCAGGTTGATCCCCAAAAGACTGAGCAAAAACCCCACAAGCAGCACCCATCCCAGGCGGCGCGCGTGCGTCCCCGCCAACAGGACTTCATCTTCGAGACGCTGAGCACGCCCGGCCAACGCCATCCAGCGAGAAAGATCCCAGGCAGCCAGAACCGCTAGCAATCCGATTAGCAAATATAACCAATGCGCGCCCAACGCCGCGGCGGGGATCATCAAAACGATAAGAATTATGAAGGCGGGGGCTGCGGCCCAACGCCAACATCGGATTTCGGCCACAGCCCACAACACAGCCACAAGCGAGGGAAGTAGCGCCAGAACCAGGTATTCGCGGACGATAAACGCGAAAGCAAACGCGGTTGCAGAAAAAACAAGGCTAAGATAAAACAGGCGGCGGGCAAGCTTCATCGAGCAGGCTCCACGGCATGGATTTGAGGAATTCCACGGCTGAGGGCAGTATGCAAAGCACCCTCCAATGGGATGTTAAGATTCCAATCGAGAACCTGAACCCCAGCCTGTGTAAGTTTGTGTAACATGAGAACACGCTCGATGCGCGCCAGACGGGCAGCCAATTGAGTGATTTCATCAGTAGGCTCAAGGGCGGCGCGCTCAAAAGCGACGGCATCGGGACTGATGACCAGCAAAGCATAACCTTGTGCCCGCAGATGAATTAGCACGGGGATATCGTCGGCATGCAGGGGGCTGATGAATACGATTTGCGAATTTGGAGGCAGCAGGCGCTTGGGCAAATTGCCCAATTTTTCAAAAACCTGGCTTTCACCGGTTTTGGCGCGCGCCAAACTTTGCAAAATGCGCTCGCGCTGAATTTTGCCATAGCCGGGAAGCGTCCAGTCGAGCTGGGCGCCGTACAGCAACAGGCCAACCCGATTGCCATCGCTGAGGAAACTATCGGCAAGGGCTGCGGCGGCGTTGACTCCGTATTCGAAGAGCGAAGCTTCACCCATACGAACTTCGCTGCGCCGCCGGGTATCGAGGATAATGCCCACATCGGCAACACGCTCTTGTTCGAACTGGTTAATGAACAGAGCCTGATGATGGCGGGCGCTGGCGCGCCAGTTGATCCAGCGCAAAGGATCGCCTTGCTGATACTCGCGCACGTCAAAAAATTCGACGCCGGGGCCGCCTTTACGGGCGGGGATGAACCCGGCGTAGACGCGCGTGCTGCGCGGGCGGATATTGACGCGCCCCATCCGCTGGACACGCGGCTGGACAAAAATACGCCCGGGGCTGGGCAGAGAAATTTGCCTTTGGCGCACACCAAGGCGGTCGGCGGCAGTGACGATGGTTTCGCGAAAACGGTAATAGCCGCGCGGAGCGGTCAGCGTGAAACGCAGCTCAATACTGGCGAGGGCGGGGAGCGCGGTCAGCAGGCTGGTTTCGCCAGAAACTATCTCGATGCCCGCGGGAAGCTGGTCTTCGATGAGCAGACTTTCGATATGCGCGCCGGTATTGGTAATAGTGAGAGTCACTTCAATGGGATCCCCGGGGAGGGCGCGCTCGAGGCTCAGTTGACGTTTGGCTTGCAGAGATACTGCAGCGCGACCATAAAGCAAACCTGCTCCCAGATAGATGAGCAAGGGCAGCGCCAATGCCATCAGGACTCCGTTGAGGGAGCCGAAGGCTACGAGTACAAGCATGTAGAGCAAGCTGCTGAGGACAAGAACGGGGTTCATAAGAGCGCTGTGACTATCCTGCAATATTAAGCCGAGCAACCACAAGTATGGTACATCTTATAGCCCTTCAATCACAGGAACGGGGACCAGGTTGGCAATGGTATCGAGAACTTCATAGGCGGCAGTTTTATTCATCCATAAATCGGGTTTGAGGATCAGGCGATGCGATAGTGCAGGCTGAATGAAGGTTTTAACATCATCGGGGAGCACGTAGGCGCGGCCATCGAGGGCAGCTTTGGCGCGGGCCAGTTTTAGCAGGGCCAGCGAGCCGCGCGGGCTGGCTCCTACGGCGGTGCGCTGTTCGCGGCGGGTATGATGCACAATAGCCGCGATATAGTTTTCGAGGTCGGCCTCGATATGCACATCTTCCATGACGGCACGCATAGCAAGCAGTTCATCGGCGCTAGTGATTTGCTGCAAATCGAAGGTGTCTTGCCTTCGGGCGCGGCGGCGGCGCAGAATTTCTTGCTCTTCTTCGAGCGAGGGATAACCCACGGAGAGTTTCATCAAAAAACGGTCGAGTTGGGCTTCGGGCAGCGGGAAAGTGCCTTCGTATTCGATGGGGTTTTGGGTAGCCATCACCAAAAATGGCTGCGGCAAGGGCAGGGTTTCGCCATCCAGCGTGACCTGGTATTCCTGCATGGCTTCGAGCAAGGCCGACTGCGTTTTTGGCGAGGCACGGTTGATTTCATCGGCAAGGATGATATTGGCAAAGACGGGGCCTTCGCGGAGTTCAAAACCGCCTTGTTGGCGGTCGAATATATAGCTGCCGGTAATATCGCTGGGCAATAAATCCGGGGTGAACTGGATGCGCTTGAAATCCAGGCCGAGGACGGTGGCAAAACTATTGGCGATGAGCGTTTTTGCCAGCCCCGGATAGTCTTCGAGAAGCACATGCCCCCCGGCCAGAATGGCAGCCATGATGCGCTCAAGTAAGTCGCGCTTGCCAACGATGGCGCGCTCAATTTCGGTAATGATGCGGTCACTAATTTGGGCGACTTCGGTCGTATTCATGAGGGATAGATTCTCCAATGGGGTATGGATTTATTGGATTTTTGCCAACCACTTTTCAGTTATCCCTGCCGAGGGCGAGGCGCTGCTCGATGAATGCCACGATAACTTCTGGGGGCAGGCTTAATGGTTGCGGCGCAGATGAAGAGAACCAACGCCGGGACATGGCTGCGCCTGCCTGGAATTTTTTCGCCGCATACAGATAAGCTTCAACTTCGGCAGGTAATCCCAACTCTTCATAGGGGATACTTTCGGGGGATAAACCTGTACAGCAGGATAACGCCGCATCGGTGAGATCGGCGAGGCGTTGGGCCAGTCGCCAGCGCATATACGCGCCGCGCCGGGCATCTTTGAGGACGCGCTTCCAGCGAATGATGGGTGGCGGTTGCAGGGTTTCGGGTTTTGCAGGGCTGGGGATTGGGCCGCGGCGAAATTTTAGACTGATCCAAAATAATACGACGCCAACCAAAATCAGCGCGACCCACAAGGCAAACTGGTCGAAACTAAGATAGAGTAAACTGGCGATTCCGACAAAGTAGGTCAGCGGGATCACAAACAGTTCACGAATCAACTTAGGCCAAAATAAAATCGCCAGCAAGCTCACCAATGCGCTGGCGCTGAATGCCCACCAAAGCCGCGGTTTCATGAATCCTCCAACCCGGCTGCGACAATGGCTTGCAAACTGGTTTTGGCACGATGCGCTGCATCAGCATCCAGCGGCGCGCCACCCCCGTAGCGCACTTGCTCGAAAAGGTGGGTTAACTGATCCACAGCCGTTTCGGGCAGGCCGCTGCGTTTTAGTGCTTGGGTAAATTCGCGCGGCGTCATGGCCGCCTGACGCTGCAGGCCGCGCCGCTTTTGGACAATGCGGTGCATCTCGGCATAACAGCGCAAAATTGTATCCTCCAGGTGCGCGCCTGCCGACAAGTCATCCAGAGCCTGACTCGCTTCGGCGCTGAGATCGGCCAGGGAAGCCGGACGCAGTTGCCACCAACGCCAAATTTGCCAAAAAAGGTAGGTTAGCAAACCCACAAAGACGAGATTGGCAATCCATTGCAACCATAATTCTTGCTGCGCCTGAAACTGCAGCGCACTGGTATTGGCTTGATCGGGCGATTCGGGGGAAAGACCACTAAAGTTGAGTAAATGTTCTGGGGTAACTTGCCCGCAGCTTCGCAGCATCAGGAACAAGGCATAAGCTGTCAGGGACATCGCCAGCGCTCGCCGAATGATCTTCTTACGGGCTTCCGGCGAGACCATAAAATAGATGGCGGAGATTGGCAGAATCACCCACAAGACCAGAATCCCCACTGTTTTCCACGCGCCCACTAAACTCCAGGTGCGCAACCCCATGCTCTGCATTGCGCGGGTAGGCTGCTCTTGATCCTCCAAAAAGAAAACTTGTCCCGGCGCAAATTCGATTTGTGGCAAGGTGGCAGAAAGCACGAGCAGCCCCCCAACAGCCAGCAAGAAAGCAACGATGATCCAAAAATTTTGGCGGCGTGTGTCCATATCGAGGAATATACTGGTTTATGTGGAGGCAGGTTCACCGTTCCGCAAGATCAGCGAGCCATGGACTCAGCGACTGGAACGGCGATAAAGAAAGTGGTGCCTTTGCGATACTTGCTCTCGAACCAAATGCGGCCCCCTTGCATCTCGATCAGGTTTCTGGTGATGTGCAAACCTAGTCCAGAACCGGGTGACAGACGCGCTTCAGGATCATCAGAACGGAAAAATTGGGCGAAGATTTTTTCCTGGTCTTCCGGGGCCATGCCGATACCATTATCCTTTACGGCTACGCGCAACATTTGGGGGGCGCCGGATTTCTCGCTCGGTGGTGTTTCGGCCTGAATGGTGATAGCGCCACCCTCGGGGGAGTATTTGTTGGCATTGCTGACCAGATTGACCAAAATTTGCACGAGGCGGGTTCTATCGCCCCAAACGGGTGGCAAGCCCGCGGGGATTTTGATTTGCAAGCTTTGCTGTTTCACATCAATGGCGTGCTGCTGCGAACGCGCAACTTCGTCGACCACATCGGCAATATCAACGGCATTAAAGTCCAGGCTGAGGCGTCCCACTTCGATGCGGGACATATCGTTTAGATCGGAAACCAGGGTTGCCATGCGGTTCACATTCGAGCGGATGGTTTGGAGGAAATTTTCTTGACCTTCGGTTATCGCGCCCATCGCGCCGCCCATTAACAATTCGGTGTAGCCGCGGATGGAGGTCATGGGTGTTTTGAGTTCATGGGCCACAAAGCTAATGAAATCTGTCTTGGCTTTGTTGGCATCCTGAACCTGCCCAAATAGCTGGGCGTTGGCAATGGCAATGGCTGCATGATCGCTCAGACGGGAGAGAAATTCCTGGGTGTCTTTGGCTAAAGGTCCTTCGTTGTGGCTCTCTAAAAGGAGAATACCAATCACCTGTTCTTCGCGCCGGATAGGGAAAACAACTTGAGAACGCGCGCCGGTCAGAAATCCCTGAGAGGTATTTTTGCTGGCATTGACGAGGCGCGGCATAATTTGAGTATCGGCTTCGCCAAAGGCGCGCCTTAACGCGGGCAGAGCATCCAATGGAAGCTGGTCGTCACTATAGGGCAACACTTCATCGTCGTAGCCGCGCTCAGCCATCACCTGGATGGTGTTTTCATCCACCGCGCCGACCAGGCCAGCATCGGCGCCCGACTGGCTCATAGCCCAGTTGAGGGTAATTTGCATAGAGCGCTGAATATTCAGGCTGGCGTTTAATTCGCGGTCGATACGCTGCATCACCGAGAGTTCGTCGACGCGAGCTTCGAGTTGTTTGTCGGTACGGGTATACAACCGCGCGTTTTCCAGCGCAATGGCGGCCTGACTGGCAAATGAAGCCAGTAGTTCAAGATCGTCATGGGTAAAGGGGGCGCCATCGCGACGGTTGATAACTTCGATCACGCCCAAAACTGTATTCTGAACGCTCATTGGAACGAGAAGCAGGTCGCGCGTCTGGAAGCCGGTGCGCTCATCGGGCTTGCTGGCCCATTCTTCCGTTTGATTAACCCCATTAACAATCGCGGGCTGCTTTGAGGTAACAGCCCGGCCTACATGCCCGGTTCCGGGCGGCAAACGCTGACCGATAAGTTCATCGGCAACCGGGCCGAGCACAACTTCAAAGATCAATTCACCGGTTCCTTCATCGACCAAAAAGAGGGTTCCTGCTTCGCAATTGATGATCTCAATGGCGTGTTGCAGAGTCAGTTGCAAGAGGCTGGTGAGGTCCAGCGTTGAGGTCAAATTGCGGCCAATTTCATTCAGCAGAGTCAACTGGCGAGCGCGGCGCTCGGTCTCCTGGAGGAGGCGCATTTTAACGATGGCCCCAGCAACTTGCTCGGCAATGGCCTGCACCAGGCTGACTTGATCGGAAGAATAGACCACGGAAGGATCGCGGCTGGCAAGGCTGAGACTGCCAATGGTTTGCGAACCCGCATTGAGCGGGATGCCCATCCAGGCAAAAAGGCCTTCTACCGCAGGCGCAAAACCGCGCTTGCGGCATTCGCGCCCATAATCGTCTATCACAATGGGGCGTTGGGTGCGCACAACCTCGCGCGCCAGGCCAAGCCCAGGCTCGACGGGGCGGTTTTCGTGTTCGAGCGAACGAATATCATCCACGAGATAGAAGGCATATTTGTAGCTGTTATTTTCGCCGTCGTAAAGCAATATCCAGAAATCACGCAGCGAGATCAGGCGATTGGTCTGTGCATAGACGAGTTCAAGGACATCGTCGAAATGCTGGGTAACGTTGATGCCCTCAGAAACCCGCATGAGTACATTCATATCATTGACGCGCCGCTCCAGGACAGAAATTACCTGGTTACGCTCAATGGCGATGGCAGCCTGATCGCTCAAGGATGAGAGGTACTCCAAATCGTGTGGGCTATAGGGTTCGCCGGTTTTGCGCGAGGTGAGGGCCATAAAGCCAATCAGCCGGGTATCACGCCCCAGCAGCGGGGCAAATACTTGCGCGCCCAGTAAAGCGAGGCGCGCTTTTTCCAATTCCAAAGCGGATGGTAATTCTGTCCCCCCCCCAATGAACAAATGAGTTTTATTGCGTTCCAACGTCCCCGGCAACGCGCTGGTTGTGGCGAAGCTTAAATCTGTGGTGCGTTGTTGGCTGGCATCGGGCAAGGCGACATAATAATCGCTGAGCGAATCTGGGGTGAAAATATGTAATTGAACCGGTTTGATGGTCTCTTCGACATACAGGCGCAACAAAGCGCCAATTTCATCCAACCCCACCGCGGGGCTGAGGTCCTGACCAAATTTTCGTAATTGCTCCTGATAGGCACCCTGTCCGCGGAAGAACACGGTATCCACAAGCTGCTGGAGATACGTACGCAGAGGATTGAAAAATGCAGCCAGAAAGAAAACCATCAAACCGACCAACAAGGGATTATTAGGATTAATTGCACCGCCCAAGACCAGGCTCAGACCGCTAACCATCAGGGCGTAACCACCCATCGTAATGGCTGTGAGCAAAGCATACATCATGAATCGGCTGAACATATAATCGGTATTCAATAGACGATAGCGCAAAATAGCATAAGCAACGGCTAACGGGAACAAGATCAGCGGCAAAAGCAAATAAGCGCTAAACCGAATCTCCGGGCGATTGGCAGTCGCCAGAAACCATACCGCAATCGGCATAAAGGAAATGGAAGCGCCCCACAGAATAATGCGCCCCTGTTGCCGCATCAGTGGCGAAGTAGATGTGTAACGGCGATAGGCCGCCACACCCAAAAAGAACAACAATACCACTCCCAAAAAGGCGTACTCCAGCCGCCAGGCCCAAATATACGCGGCAGGGCGTTGCATATTAAATAGCGTAGGCAGTGACCAAAGCAACAATCCCCCGCCAATCAGGTAGCCGAGCCACTGGAAATGGGTGGACTTGCGAAAACGGCGCGATTCCTGCGGAAATACCCAGCCCAGGTTAAAAATGGCTCCTCCGGCAATGGCGAGACTGGCCGTCCAAAGATAGGTGAAACGATTAAAAGTGTGGATGTCAAAAATTCCGGCGACAGCAATCGCAGCGGAGGCCGTAAAGAGCGCGAATACACGCCCTGAAGCGTCCTTAGCGCGCAGGCTGAATACCCACAGGCCGCTCCCCGCGTAGACCAGACCAATGAACCAGGGGATGATCATATTCGCAAATAGATCGTTTCGAGACATGCGCTGAAGCACAACCGAACGAGTGGTAATTTCACCCTCCAGAGTGCGCGCTGTGATCGCCACTTCATCGCCCACCTGGTACTGCTTAAGCTGCTCAAATAAATCCCCAAGCTGGTGTAAATCAACCCCTTCAATCGCAAGCAATTGGTCGCCAAATTCAAAACCGGCGTTGCGCGCATTCCAGGTATCGGGCTGCACCGGTTGAATGGTATTAACGATCAATGTGTGTTCAACAAACGCGCCAATAAATGGGTATTTCAGCCAATTTACTGCTGAGAAAATTAATACTCCCAGAACCACCAGGGCGATCAATTGGTAGAACGCGATGATGGCAGAAAGGAAGCGAGTTTTGATATTTTCCCGCTCAATGGGTGTGGTGGGCAATTCGGTAACTGCACTCATAAACTAATTGTACGAGCCGGGGCGCGGGGCGTCAATGGCTGGTGAAAACCTGGCGAGATTGTTCTACATATTCCAGGCTTTGATGGCGGAAATAGGTATTGTACAGGCTGGCATAATGGCCGGAAGATTGCATCAGCGCAGCGTGATTGCCTTCTTCGAGAATGCGACCCTGCTCCAGAACCAGAATACGGTCGGCGGCCTTGACTGTGGAGAGGCGGTGTGCGATCAGGATGCTGGTGCTATTCTGCAAGATCAAATTCAACGCCTGTTGAATTTGCCATTCGGTGAAAGGATCGATGCTGGCAGTGGCCTCATCGAGAATGAAGATGGCCGGGCGACTTAGGAGCACTCGCAATAGCGAAATTAACTGACGCTGCCCCATCGAGAGGCGCCCGCCGCGCTCGCCCACTTCCGTATCCAGACCGTGCGGCAGGGTATCGAGCCAATCACCGCCGCCAATCTGACGCGCGGTTTGCATGATTTCATCCATATCGATTTGCGGGCAGGCATAGCAGATATTCTCGGCGACGGTTCCTGAAAATAGAAATGGACTTTGCGAGACAATCCCTAATTGGCTGCGATATTGATGCAAATCAAAACTGCGAATATTATGTCCGTCGATAAGCAATTCTCCAGCTTGAAACTCATAGAAGCGCGCGATCAATTTGGCAATCGAAGATTTACCCGCTCCAGTATGCCCCACCAGGGCCACGCTCTCGCCGGAGCGAATGTGAAGATCAAATTTCTCCAACACCGTTTCTTGCTCGGTGTAGCTAAAGCTCAATCCCGCAAAACGAATATCGCCGCTGAGGGGCGGCGCGGGCTGTTGAGCGTGCTGCACGATAGCCGATTCGGCATCCACCAAGGCGAAGGCGCGTTCGGCGGCAGAAAGCCCCGACTGCACCTGCGCCCAAAATGCCGAAAGGTTGAGTACGGGGAAGAAGAAACGATCCAGGCTCATCAGGAAGAGATACCACGTCCCGGCTGTCACCGCGCCTTGCATCACCATTAACCCACCTGCATACACCAAAACTGCGGTAGCAACACCGCCCAACCCGTTCAATGAAGGGAAAACCAGCGAGAGAATAAAGCCGCGCTGCACATTGACGCGAAAAGATGCCTGATTGGCATCGTCAAATTCATCGAAAATGGTGGCTTCCTGACGATAATTCTTGGCGACGGAAATGCCGCTGACCGTCTCTTTGATAGCGGCGTTGACATTCGCCATGGCCCGCATCCCCCGCCGGGTGACATTGCGCGCCAGAGAGCGGAATCCCCATGCCGCCAGGAACAAAATAGGAAGAAAACCAAAAACGTACAACGACAACTTCCCAGACGTGCCGACCAACACCACCCCCAGGATGATCGCCTGCCCGAACTGGGAAATCAAATCCGTAATCAGTGTCACCAGTTGCCCAAACTCGCGCGTATCCGAGGTAATCCGGGAGACAATTTTCCCCGAAGAAAAAGTATCGAAAAACGAGAGATCGTGCCTGGTTGCGGCGGCAAAGGCCGTGGTGCGGATGGTGTAGACCACATCGCCTACCACGCGGGCAGTCAGACGGCGGCGCGCCCAATTGGCTGCCCAGGTGTAGAAACCGGCCAGCAGCACCGCCCCGGAAAGCAGATAAATGCCGCGCCCGCCCGACTCGCCGGACATCAGATCGAGGCCGCGCGCAACCAGCAGCGGGATGGCCGCCGACGAGGCCGAAAGGCTTAGCAACAAAATTGTGATCCAGAATAGCCGCCGTTTATGGGGAACAAACAATTGCCAGATACGGCGCATTAACTCGCGGTCGCTGTAATTGCGGTCGTAAGATTCGTTATCGAGGTTTGAAAAGAAGGCCATAGGTCAGTATTCCGTGGTCAGCGGTCAGTCTCCTGGAAAATGCGGCGGTAGGCTTCCGATGTTTCCATCAGTTCGGCATGGCTACCCACGGCAACGATGCGCCCGTTACGCATGACGACAATCTGGTCTGCCCAGCGGATTTGCGAAAGGCGATGTGTGATGATAAAAGTCGTGCGCCCCTGCGCAGCAGCATAGATGGCCCGCTGAATGTGGTCTTCGGTGGCGCTATCGATAGCGCTGGTCGAATCATCCAGCACCAGAATATGCGGGTTGGTGAGAAAGGCGCGCGCCAACGCCATACGCTGCCGCTGGCCGCCTGAAAGCGTCACACCGCGCTCGCCGATTACTGTATCGTAACCTTCACTAAATGAAGTGATAAATTCATGCGCCTGAGCCGCCCGGGATGCAGCTTCAATTTCTTCGACGCTGGCATCGGGCTTGCCAAAAGCAATATTCTCGCGGATCGTGCGCGAGAAGAGAAAAATATCTTGTTCGATGATCGAAATTTGTTGGCGCAGACTTTCCAAATTCCAGTCGCGCACATCCAGGCCATCCACGAGTACCTGCCCAGCGGTAGCGTCATACGTGCGATTAATCAGCTTAACCAGGGTGGTCTTGCCGGAGCCGGTCTGTCCGACAATGGCGACGGTTTGGCCGGGCTGGACCCGAAGGTTGATTCCGCTCAAGGAAGTATCGCCTGTCTCATAGGCAAAAGCGACCTCCCGAAAAACAACTTCCCCCCGCAGCGGGGCAACCGACCCCTCGGCATTCTGGTCAAGATCGTTTTCGCGGTTTATCAATTCTAAAATGCGGCGCGCGCCAGCAATCCCCAGCGAAACTTGCGAGTAGGCAAACAGGGATATAAATGTAGGAAAACCGAGCAGCAAGAGCAGGCCGAAATAAGCGACCACATCGCCCAGCACCAACGCGCCGCGCTGATACAGCCAGATGGCATGAAACAGCCCGCCTGCCTGAGAGATTGCCATCAGCAAAAAAGGCATAAAACGCGCTTCTACATCACCCTGATGGATAAAATAATCGCGGAAACTGGCCGCATATTGCTGGAACAGCCCAACCTCTTGCTGCTCTTGCGCCATGCCTTTGACGGTTTCAATCCCATCCAGGGCTTCAGCCAGGCGCGTGTTCAGGCGGCCAAACGCCTTTCGCACGCCAGCCGTGATCGGGCGCAATTCGTGCAAATATTGCCACAAAGCCAGAAAATAGGTGATCGTGAAAAATAACGGCGCGGCAATCAACGCGGGGTGATAACCCGGCGCAAAGATCAGCGGCATGATGATGAAATTTGCTGAGCCAATAACAAGGTTGATCCCCGGGCTAAACATGAAGTTGACCTCGCGCACATCATTCGTCGCCCGCGCCATCGTATCGCCGACAGGCTGCAAATTATGGAAGGTCATGCTCTTACCCAGCAGGCTGATATACAACTCGGCGCGAATATCACGCTCGATATTCTGCGCCATCAGTTCAGCGCCGAAATTGCGTCCAAATTGCAGCACACTGCGGATCAACTGGGTTATCGCAATCATCCAGGCGATATTTAGCAGCGCGTCAAGCTGCGGTTGCGCGCCTGAAATCGCTTCGAGGGCGCGGCCCGTATAGATAGGCACCACTGATGCCAACCCGGCATTGCCAACTGCGCCCAAAATGAGCATGGCAAAAAGATACCAGTAGCGCAGCGCGTGCGATAAAATCCAGCGCAAGGGGCCGCGGTGGTTGCCCTGATGGTATTCCGGGAGGGTAAATTCAGCAGAGGTTGTTGTCATTTCATTTATTGCCACAGAGATCACAGAGAGATTATTCGACATGATTGGTAATTCGATGAGCTTTCTGTTGGACAACAGCAGATTGAACAAATCATCCATTCAACCGGAATACGAATGCCGCAAATGCAGCGACTTTCGCGAATATTTCTAGAAAACACTTGTCATTCATACTCATCGGGGAAGCGCAATTGGGCAGCGATGGCGTAAGGCTCGAATTGCCGAAAATCAGCGGGGTCACAACGGCGCATACGCTCGCTAGCGGGTGAAATTTTGTACGCATTGCCATTGCGATGCAGCAGCGGAATTGCGCGGCGGTGCTGTGCAAATATTTGCCGCATTTCTGCGGAGTAGGCGGCAAAATTCTCCCCTTCGGCGGGGTACGTCGCCAATAACACCTCAAAGGTTTTTATGAACTGTTGGCGGTACTCAGCGCTGATGCAATCCAGATGGCTGAGTACCCAGCAGCGGTCTTCATATTCCCAGTAATAGGACAAGCCCAGAAATTCGCCAGACCTATTTATATATGGAAAAAAGGGGAAGGCCCGGCAGGCAATCGTGCGATACGAACGTTGACAATGCGCATGCCCGCGGCATTCAAGCAGCAGCATATCCTCCGGGGTTTGCTGGTGCAAGGTTTCGCCCAGTTCAAAATTTTCAGGTTGCCACTGATGCCACAGATCGGTGTGTGATTGCAAGTATTCCCATTCCGCTGTATATGCCGCTGGAATGCTGTGCTGAGTATCGCAGCAGAAGGGCGCTCCATTTTCATTATAGGGGGCGCATTCCTGCCCGCAATCCAGCGCGCCGATGGGTGCATTAAAGCTGCGATACAATTCATCGATAGACCAATGAGAGTGGGAATCCGACATAGGGGTAGAGGATACCACAAATACGATCTCGCACAGCCGAGTGTTTTGGTATACTCATTCAATATCCGATTAGTGGGAGATGATCCACTATCGGCAGTGATGTGAGCTTATCTCCAACCTCTGATTTTGAAGCGTAAAGCTGTTACAAAAGCCCTCACCCTGACCTTCGCCGACTCTTCGCTTCGCTCAGAGCTTCGGCTCAGGTCTGTCCCTCTCCCAAATTTGGGAGAGGGACGGGTTCGAGTGTAGCGAGAACCAGGGTGAGGGCGATCCTGAATATTCGCTTTCTGTAAAGTCAGGATAGGTGATAATCTCACCTAACCACCCCAATATCCAAGGAGTTTAATATGCCAAACAAGCATCAAATTCGATTCATTACAATCATGGCTATGCTGGCAATCGGCGCGCTGGCGTGCAGCCTCATCACACCCCAAAGCCCGGATATTGAGAGCGCGCCGACCAGCGCGGTAGCAGAATCCACACCGGAGGCAGCGATTGCCCCCACCAGGGCAACCGCCGCCGCGAGCGAGTCGGCCCCACCGGCTGAGGGCGAAGCCCCGCCCGAGGCGCCTGCCTCCACGGGGGATATTCAACCCGCCGCGGCGCCCGCCATCCCCGATTGTAACGCGCTCGACATCGCCGCCTTTAATGCAATCGTCAACGACACCTTCAACTTCGTCATCCAGGACCAACTCAACAATTGCCACTACGCTACCAATAGCGGCTATAATTTGATGCTCGGCGGTGGCAAACCTGCCAGTTTGGGTGAAATCAAAGATTTATTCGACAGCACCTTTGGCGCGCTGCCCAACTCCACCTGGGAAGCCATCGACGATTTCTATCTGGGCATGGCCTTTTCTTCCGTAACCGTGACGGCACAGGGCATCTCGGCCAGCGGGCACACGCTGATGATCGTCGCCGCGGGAGAACCGGATGGCGACCCCGCTGCGTTACAGACGCTTTTCACTGATTTGGCGAAAGAAGCCGCCCGACAGTTGAACCAGCAATTCTGATGAATGGATGAAAGTATTATCCATTTTATGAGAACCGAAAAACCGCTCCCGGACTTGGGGTTGATACTGCTCTCGATGGTATTCCTGGCGTTGAGTCTGGTGGGGTGTACCAACGCCGCGGACGATATGGCTGCCCCCACAGATAAGCCAATTCCATTGACTGCGTACCAAAGCGCAACGCCAACCCCGTTATTGGCAGAAGATAATGCTATCGTGGGCACCGCCACGCCCGCCCCCACGGCTACGGCTACGCCTTTCTTATACGCCATCGAATCGGGTGATACGCTGCTTGAAGTCGCCCACCGCTATAGCATTACGCTCGAACAACTGCTGGCTGCCAACCCGGGGATTGACCCCAGCTTTCTGATCGTGGGGACTGAAATCATCATCCCTACCGGAGATAGTGTGCTCTCCGGGTATCCTTCCCCGACGCCGATCAGCTTTGATGTAGGCCAACCGCAATGCTATCCAGCAGCCGATGGCGGGTTGTGGTGTTTGGTGGTCGCGCGCAATTCACAGGCACAGGCGCTTGAAAACTTATCAGCAGCCATTACCCTATACGCCACCAACGGCGAAAAAATAGCCCAGCAGCTTGCAATTTCTGCCCTGAATATTCTACAACCGGGGCAACAAATTACCCTGGCAACTTTTTTCGCGACCACTATACCTGCAGGCGTTACGGCACAGGCCGAACTGCGCAGCGCGCTGCCCGTGGATGCAGCCAGCCAAAGATATATCGATATCCAAATCCAGACAAATATTATTACGATTGATAATACTCAGGCACATATCCAGGGCATCATTCGCGTTCCGGGCGGCGAGGCGGCGCCGGAGGCTAATCGGATTTGGTTGCTCGCCAACGCTTATGATGCCGATGGGAATCCGGTGGGAGTGCGGAAGTGGGAAGTCAACGCGTCCACCGCCCCAGGGACAGAACTCCCTTTCGAGATCATCGTCTACAGCCTGCAACACGCCATAAGCGAAGTGCAAATTCTCGGCGAAGCGCGACCGGCCGAAAAATAAAAGCGTGCGGAATGAAAATTCCGCACGCTTTTATTTTTCGGCATTTGTTTATTTCAGGGGGAGCCCCAAATCAGGAAGAAATCTTGCAGGCAGGCCTGCTGACCACTGTTAGAATTCACGCAAACCTGATAGTCGATACGCGTGCCATGCGGGGCATTAATCGGTTCCAGAGCGATCGTGGAGAAGCCATCACCGGGACGAGTAGCTTCAAAAGTATAGGAGCGTTGTTCGCCCCCAGGGAGGGTCAATGCGATCACCGGAGAAACGCCACTCAGGGGCTGGTACCCATCCGAAACATAGACCGAAATCACCTGTGACGCATTAGGGGCCACTAAACTGTAGCCCTCAGAAACCGTGAGCATCAACGAACCGCCTGAGCCAGCCGTTTCGCCGCCAGGCGTTTCCTGATAATAGCGCGATTTATATAAATATCCCAGCGCGGTGGGCTGAACCTGCAATTCTTCCGATTTATTCGGGAAGTAGTCCAGGCACATATTGGCAAAACACTGGCGATACACATCATCGCTCTGCGGAGAAAACCCGGTCACCGGCGCGCCAGAAAGTTCGTAGCCAGAATTCTCCATGATAAAGCGATGGAGTTGCTCAGGGACATCAAACGCGGTATTGAAATCTGCCCGCACGCCCAACATGGCCGTAATCGGGCGCAAGGCAATGCCACCGGGTCTCGCAGGGTCTGAGATGACCACAACATTTTCATAAATTTGCTCTTGCGAGCCATCGGGGGCAGTGTACGGCAAAGAAAGCGGCTTGCCAGTGAAATCGGGCGACAAGCGTTCAAGCGCGTCTGAAAATGGAGTCACCACAATCGAAGGCAAATCAGGTGCGGCCACAGGGGGAATATCCACTGAGCAGGCCGCTGCACACAGCCATGCGCCATAATACATGAGATGCACAACATTGGGTGGATCGGTCTCTAGCTGGTAAAAGCCCAGATTTTCAAAATACTGCTCGATACCCCCGCGAGCTTCATTGTAGCGCACAGAGGTCAATGGAACGCCAACAAACCGATTGCCGCGCAACTGTTCGTACAGCGGCAAAAACCCTGCATAGACATCATGACCACCGGGCGCAGCCGGATTTGTAGTCGGCTCGGCAATTCCCAATTTGCGACCAATGGATGCCAATGAGTATTGATTTGTGTTCGGGTCATAGACCATCAGCGCATTCGCCGTGTATTGGTATTCAAGGCCATTTTTCTCAAATTTCGGTGAAACTGCCACGCCCAGCACATCACGCCCTCCTAGCAGATCATAAAGTTCACGGAAACGCGTATCAACACCACTACTGGTGCCCGCTGCGCCCACACCACTACCCGAGGCAGTCCCCGATGGAACTGTCCCGACACAAGCCGTCAGGCTCAACCCAATGAGCAGCAGGAATAAGATTGGCAGTGTTTTTCGGGACATTTTTAGAACTTTTTTGTATTGTCGGAATATATTCATTTTTGCAACCTGGCAATCATAACTAAAGACAGTCTTAGACCCATGGCTTTGCGTCCCTGACTTTCATCAGGTTTGCCCATATAT
>JACNJM010000133.1:1829-3434 GCA_014382605.1 Anaerolineae bacterium | reverse complement strand
TTTTCACGCAAAGGCGCCAAGTCGCCAAGAAATAAGAGAGAAAAACAGCTTTGCGGCTCTGCGTCTTTGCGTGAGATGTGTTCATACTACTATTGACCAGTACAGAAAGTGATTTTTTATGCTGGCAGAAGCGCATCATAGTCTTCACACGTTGGAAAACGACCATTTCTGGTATGTGGGCGCGCGGGCCGTTTATCGAACCTTATTGACTCTGGGGTTAGGAAAAAACCATTCCCCGGTTCGAATGCTTGAAGTTGGATGTGGCTCCGGCGGAAATTTTGATCTGCTGGGAAATTACGGCCCTACAGTTGGGGTGGAAGTTTCTTCGCTGGCCTTGAGTTTGATTGCCCAGCCGCCCGCGTTGGGTCTGGTGCAGGCCAGCGCCGATGCTTTACCGTTTGCAGCCGGTAGCTTTGAGGGTGTTGCGCTGTTTGGTCTGATCGAGCACATGCCAGATGATGTAGCTGCCTTGCAGGAAGCCCGGCGCGTGTGCCATTCTCGCGGGTGTGTGGCCTTGCTGACGAGCGCTTTCCCGTTTTTGTGGAGTCACCACGATGAGGCGAATTTGCACCAGCGGCGGTATTATCGCCGGGAGTTGGTGCAAAAATTGACGACGTCTGGATTGCACCCCCTACGAGTTTCCTTTCAGAATTTTTTTACGTTTTTGCCGGTTTGGACGGCTCGCTGGTGGCAGCGCCGATCACCGCGCCCGCCGGAGTATGATATGGGCGCGCCATCCCGCGGCGTCAATGCTCTATTAACCGGTTTGTTGCGTCTGGAAGCCTGGCTGATCCGTTGGATTGCATTGCCATTTGGCGTCGATTTGGTGGCTGTATGCCGCCCTTTAGAAAATCATGAATGAAATTGCCAAACTTATGAACCTGTATCAACATGCCCCGCTGACCACGCGTTTGCATGTGCGCGGCCGCTGGCAGCTTTTTCCCTTCCCCGCGCTGGCAGAATATTTGCCGGGGAAAGGCGTGTTGCTGGATATTGGCTGCGGACATGGTTTATGGGCTTTTTATGCCGCATTATTGCGTCCCGATTGCGTCGTGTGGGGTGTTGACCCCGACGAAGAAAAAACTGCCATCGCTCAGGGCATTGCCCGCGCTCAGGGGTGGGAGCGAGTCCATTTTGTGGCTGGATTGGCAGCGCAAGCAGAATTACCGTCCGCCGACCGGATTAGTTTGATTGATGTTCTTTACCTGATTCCGCATCTTGAGCAGGAGCGCCTGTTGGAAAGCGCAGTCGCCCGCTTGAATCAGGGCGGCAAATTACTGCTCAAGGAGATGAGCCAATATCCCCGCTGGAAGTTTGCCTGGAACTGGCTGGAAGAATGGCTGGCCGTACGCGTGATGGGCATCACATTTGGCAAGCATTTTTATTTTCGCACAGAGCAAGATTGGCAGCAACTTCTGCAAAATCTGGGTTTGAAGGTTAAAATCGTTTATCTGGATCAGGGCTATCTGCACCCCCATATATTATTTGTTGGCGAGAAAGTTTGAGAAAATCATTGGAACATACAAACGGTAGTCGAACCAAACTCATTATCAACGCTGATGATTTCGGTTGGACTGATGGGCATAATCTGGCTGTGGAGCAGGC
>JACNJM010000133.1:0-1135 GCA_014382605.1 Anaerolineae bacterium | reverse complement strand
CCAACTTCAGCGCAAATATCGTTGGGCTGCCCAATATCAATTTGAGCAAGAATTGAACGCGCTAATCCAAACCAAGCGCGCGAAAGCTTAATTTATGAAACCAGTCCGAAATATTATGAGGGAATATTTTCAAGGCAAGGATATTTATTTTTATCCTTTTGCATTTGCTTGCTTCCCGCTCTGTTCCTTATACGTCAACAATGCCGATAAGCTACACTTTCAAGAAGTTGTTAGTGTAGGTCTACTCGTATTGATTTTGACGGCGGTTTTACTCCGCATTTTGACTCGGGTAGTACACCAGCCGCACAAAGCGGCGCTATTGGCATCTATGTTTTGGCTGGTGTTCTTCTCGTATGAGCATGTGATCAACGCCGTTGGGTATATACTGATTTCATTCGGGCTTTTCGAGAAAATGCATATTTTATTGCGTGGCGATCTGGCAGATATTTTTTGGTTATCACTTTGGGGAATACTGTTACTCTTGATGATTTTTTCAGTACTGAAATATCGTAAAGATCTGGCTTTTGTTAGTCGGCTCTTTAACGTCTTAGGCGTTGGTGTGTTGGGGGCTGTTTTCATCAACTGGGGTCTGGTGAATTTTCGGCAACCGCATGATGAGATTAAAAATTATATCCGCGGCTGGCAGCAGTATGTCGCGGCTGAATCGCTCGTCGAATCTGTTCCGCAACCGGATCAGCTACCCGATATTTATTATATTATCATGGACGGCCTGGGGCGGGCGGATGTGCTGGAAGAATACTATCAGGTGGATACACATGCGTTCACAGCGGCGTTGGAAGATATGGGTTTTTATATCGCCGATGCCAGTTATGCCAATTACCATTGGACGCTATTTTCAATTGCCTCCTCGCTGAATTTCATGTATCTCGATGATTTAGCCACGGCGATGGGGCCAGAAACTAACAGCCTGACACCCCCTGAAGCGATGATCGAAAATAACCGTTTATTTGCACAATTGAAGTTACTGGGTTATCAGATTATCACCTTTGCCGATAGCTATGCCCCCATTGATATTACCAGTGGCGATGTGTATCTTTCCCCTAGTCGCTGGATGCTGAACGCTTTTCAAAATGAAGTCTTCAACACCACGCCCTTGCCAGCGCTGTTTCGCGCT
>JACNJM010000021.1 GCA_014382605.1 Anaerolineae bacterium | reverse complement strand
AGATCATAACATTTTGCTTGCACAGATACAAGATGGTTGCAAGTCTGCTGCCAGGGCTTTCTTAAAGTCGAAACAGAAAAGCAATTTCACCGCTGAGAACGCCAAGAACGCAGAGAAAAACATAAAAAATGTGCTGGTCAATAGTCGTATGAACACATCTCACGCAATGACGCAGAGCCGCAAAGCTGTTTTTCGCGCTTATTTCTTGGCGACTTGGCGCCTTTGCGTGAAAACGTTTGTGTTTACACTTCTCTTGATGATTACAGAAAAGCATAAAAAATCTCGGCGGACTCAGCGTTCTCTGTGGTAAATACCCGCCCTGGCTCTACTTTATGAAAGCCGTGAGTCTGCTGCCAGGAGCGAAAGGTGAAAAAACAGATCGTATCTTGAAGCACTAGAAGATTAAAAACAAATGCACCTCACTTCCGAAAAAGTGGGGTGCATTTGCCAACTATTAATTTATGCTACTACGCTCTATGCGTCAGCACGGCATGGGCCGCAGCCAGACGGGCAATCGGCACGCGGAAGGGGGAACAACTGACATAGTTCAGCCCAATCAGGTGGCACCATTCAATCGAGTTGGGGTCGCCGCCATGCTCACCACAGATACCACATTCGAGGTCGATACGCGTCTTGCGCCCTTTCTTGACAGTTACGTGCATCAACTGACCAACACCATCGCGGTCAATCGTCTGGAAGGGGTTGACTTCCAGAATGCCATCTTCGACGTATTTCACCAGGAAGTTGCGCTCGGCGTCGTCACGGCTGTAGCCGAAAGTGAACTGGGTCAGGTCGTTGGTGCCGAAGGAGAAGAACTCGGCTGTTTTGGCAATCTGATCGGCGGTCAGACCGGCGCGGGGGATTTCGATCATGGTGCCAAATTTATACGTAAATTCAACACCTTTGGCCTTCATCACATCGGCGGCAATCTCTTCCAATTTGGGCTGGATGAAGTGCAGCTCGTTGACATGGCCGGTGAGGGGGATCATAACCTCGGGGTGGGGTTCAAACCCGCGCAGCTTAACATCGGCGGCGGCTTCGAAGATAGCCCGCACCTGCATCGAAACGATCTCGGGCATCATCACGCTCAGGCGCACACCGCGCAACCCCATCATGGGGTTGCTTTCATGCAGCGACTGAATATCAGCCAGCAGGGCTTCTTTTTCAGGAACGGATTCACCTTTGATGCGGGCTTCGATGACCGCTTCGAGCAATTCGTGCTCATCGGGCATAAACTCGTGCAATGGGGGGTCTATCAGACGGATGATGACGGGCAGGCCAGTCATGGCTTCGAATAAGCCGTCGAAATCTTCGCGCTGGTAGGGCAGCAATTTGTCGAGAGCAGCCTGACGCGTTCTAACATCGTCCCCGGCCAAAATCATATCCTGCACAATGGGCAGACGCTCTGGCTCGAAGAACATATGCTCGGTGCGGCATAGGCCGATGCCCTGAGCGCCATACGAACGGGCGCGGCGGGCATCTTCGGGGTAGTCGGCGTTGGCCCATACTTGCAGACCGCGCGTCGGCCAACCTTCGGGCAGATCGCGCACGCCCTCGGTAGCGGAAATCTCATCGGCCCAGCCGAGCAACTCCAGGAGGTCGGTTTGTTCTTCCAGGCTGGGGGCTACGGTTTCAATTTGACCGAGGAAAACTTCACCGGTGGTGCCATCTACGGAAATCCAGTCGCCTTCCTTCACAACCACATCGCCAGCGGCGAACTGGCGTTTTTCCATATCGATACGCACGGCGGAGGCGCCTACCACGCAGGGGATACCAAACTGGCGGGCAACCACCGCGGCGTGGGAGGTAGCACCGCCCTCGCTGGTAAGAATACCCTTAGCGGCCAGCATGCCGTGAACGTCATCCGGCTTGGTGAAGGGACGCACCATAATCACATCCTGGCCTTCTTCTTTGGCCTTGCGTTCGGCGGTGTCAGCATCGAAATAGGCTCGTCCCACCGAAGCGCCCGGCGAAGCATTGACACCCGTAGCAAACATTTTGCCTTCAGCTTCAGCGGCTTGTTTGACTTCATCAATGAATTGGGGGTGCAGCAGAGTATCGACCTGTTCGGGCTGCACGCGCTTGACGGCTTCTTCTTTGGAGATCAAGCCTTCTTTTGCCATATCGACTGCAATCGTCACGGCGGCTTTGGCGGTGCGCTTGCCATCGCGGGTTTGCAGCATCCATAGTTTGCCGTTCTCTACGGTAAATTCCACATCCTGCATCTCGCGGTAGTGTGCTTCCAGTTTATCGCATACGTCGATGAAATCGGCATAGGCCTGGGGCAACTCGTTTACCATTTGGGAAATTTCTGCCGCATTACGGATACCGGCGACTACATCTTCGCCCTGGGCATTCATCAGGTACTCGCCCCAGTTCTTGCGCTCGCCCGTAGAAGGGTTGCGGGTGAAGGCTACGCCGGTGCCAGAGTTATCCATGTTACCGAAGACCATCGTCTGAATATTGACGCCTGTGCCAAGGTCGTGGGCAATGTGAGCGGCGTTGCGATAGTCGATGGCACGTTTGCCATTCCAGGATTTGAAGACAGCTTCGGTTGCCAGTTTGAGCTGCTCGTAGGGGTCTTGCGGGAAGTCGAAGCCTTTGTGCTTTTTGATGGCGGCTTTGTAAGTTTCGGTGAGCGCCTGCCAATCTTCGGCGTTCATCTCGGTATCGAGCTTATAACCTTTTTTGGTCTTGTATTCATCCAGCGGTTCTTCAAAAGCTTCATCGTCAATATTCAGCACCACTGAGCCGAACATGTGTACCAGTCGGCGGTAAGCATCATAGACGAAACGGGCATCATTGGTCAGTTCAACCATACGCTTGGCAACTTCGTCATTGAGACCAATATTGAGCACAGTATCCATCATACCTGGCATCGAGAAAACAGCGCCCGAGCGGCAGGAAACCAGCAGGGGATTTTCAGGATCGCCAAATTTCTTCCCGGTTTCTTGCTCGGTAGCTTTCATGCAAACGAGTTCTTGTTCCCATAGTCCATCTGGGAACTGCTCACCCGCTGCGAGATAAGCGTTACAAGCTTCCGTAGATACGGTAAAACCGGGGGGCACTGGCACGCCGATGCGCGTCATTTCGCCCAAATTGGCGCCTTTGCCGCCTAAAAGAGAGCGAGCGCCCGCCCAACTTCCAGCATATTCTTCAGCCTGTCCAACTTCCTTGAACAGATAAACCCATTTTGTTTCAGACATATCTAATCCTCCAAGCATCAATAATTACTCATCGAATGAGTATTTGTTATTTTTATCGCTGAGTTTTACTATTCCAGCAAAAATTACCACAAAGACACGAAGCCACTAAGAGATGCAAAGTGCATATCCTATCTTGGAGTCTTTGTGCCTTTGTGGTGAATTCGTTTTTTCTTTGTCGTGAAAAAAACACGCTCACAAATGAATGGAAACGGTTCCACGGCTTGATAAAAAAAT
>JACNJM010000082.1 GCA_014382605.1 Anaerolineae bacterium | reverse complement strand
AAGGGGATTTATTACGGCTTCAAGGAAACGCCGCCGCTCTCGCCCGGCTATGATATGGTCGGCGTGGTGGATGAACTTGGCGAAAATGTGACGGGCTTCGAGATTGGGCAGATGGTTGCCGACTTGACCGTCTGGGGCGCATACAGCGAATATATGCTGCGAGCCTCCTCGGGGTTGGTCTCCGTTCCCCCAGGGCTGGATCCCGCCGAGGCGGTCAGCATGGTTTTATCCTACATTACGGCCTACCAAATGCTGCACCGCGTGGCAAATATCCAGCGCGGGCAGAGTATTCTCGTTCATGGGGCGGGCGGGGCTGTCGGGACAGCGTTGCTGCAACTCGGTGCATTGCTTGATCTGAAGATGTACGGGACGGCATCTGCATCGAAACGTGAATTGGTCGAGGGCTTGGGGGCGGTGCATATTGATTACGCTGAAGAAGATTTCGCGGCGCGGCTGCAAGCCGAGGGCGGATGCGATGCGGCATTCGACTTCATCGGCGGAGAACATTTCAAGCGTTCCTTCGAATCGCTGAAAAAGGGCGGCATCCTTATTCCCTATGGTTTTTATGACGATGCGATGGGCAGAGGCGGCAATGTCCCCGTCGATTATATGAAGGTTGCGCTGTGGAATATGCTGCCGAATGGGCGCAAGGCGGCATTCTATGCCATCGGCGGGATGCGTGAGAAAAATCCGGGCTGGTTCAAGGAAGATTTGGCGACACTCTTTGAATTGCTCGCAGCAGGTAAACTCAAACCCGCTATCGAGCGGCGCATGAAATTGGAAGATGCCAAAGAAGCGCACGAACTGATCGAGCAAGCGGCGGTGAAGGGCAGAATTGTGTTGATGGTGAACGAAACGTAGTTGTGGAGCAATAATGCAATTCAAAAAAAGAAGAGTGCGCCAGCATGCTGGTTGAATTTCAATAACAGTGGGCAGAATATGGATCGATGGATTTAGATCAAGGGTGCGCGCGGTCAGCCTTTTTTGTGTGGAAGGTTGACGTATCGACCAGATGTATGTACACTTGGTAAACAGTGTTTACCAAATATTCTATGACTGATCTGAACCCGCAAGCTCGTCGAAAAGCACAAACTCGCCGCGATATTCTCGAAAATGCGCGCCAAATGATCGTTAAGCAGGGCATTGGCGGTTTGTCTATCCGTGCGTTGGCAGATGTTATCGACTATACGCCTGGCGCGCTATACAAATATTTCGACAGCAAAGAAGACCTGATCGATGCCGTGCGAGCTGATTGTTTCGAGCGCTTGAACGCTTTCATCGCCGAACGTGTGACGGACGTTCAAAATGCTGCGGGAATGCTCCTGGAAGGCGGGCTGGCTTATGTTGAATATGCCGCGCTTCATCCCCAGGAGTATCATCTCATGTTCAATATGGAGCCTTCACGGGCGACTTGTGGTGAGCAACGGAAAACGGCAATGCACATGCTGTTGCAGATTATAAAAATGGGGATTGTTCAAGGGGATTTTATTGCCACCCCAGAATACGATGCTGATGCGATTGCTTATCACAGTTGGGCAATTGTTCATGGAATTGCATCTCTTCAAGCTACAGTTTTGCTGGATGAGCGAATTGATATGGTGGCGTTGAGCCGCGTAATTCTAAAAAAAGTGATCGATCAATTTTCAGTTGGGACTTACGCAAAACGATGAAAAATGTACCGAAAATTGGGGTGTCTTTTGCGAAAGTGCGTATGCCCTGTTAGTATTGAATGATGGAGATAAATCTTGAATCCTACAGCGCAAAAAGCACTGGCTGCCTATGGCGGGCGTGAACTTTGGGGCTCGGCGAAAACTGTTCGGGCAGAGGTTAGCGTACACGGCTTGGCCTTCACACTTAAACAGCGCCCTTTTTTCAGGCGTACACTTATTTCGATGGATGTCGCCCGTCCATGCTCGCGGTTAATGCCCATTGGCAAAAGAGAAAAAGTCAGCGGGGTTCTCGATGGGCAAGATGTGCGTCTGCTGGATGGAAACGGCGCAATTATTGGTGAGCGCAAAAACGCCCGTCGCTATTTTCCGGGTGGTAAGCGACTGTTCCGCTGGGACGACCTGGATATGGCTTACTTTGCCAACTACGCCTTTTGGAATTATTTTACTCTGCCCGCTTTGCTCTTGCGCGAGGAGATTGACTGGAAAGAAATCGAACCCGGCTGGCTGGAAGCCATTTTCCCGGAAACGATTCCTACTCATTCTCCCGTGCAGCGTTTTCGCTTCAACCGTGAAACCGGCTTGCTCGTCCAGCATGATTACACTGCCGAAATCATCAGCAAACTTGCTACTGCTGCGCACGTTATTCTCGAACACCGACAGGGTGCGGAGTTTCCGTATCCATCGAAGCGTCTGGTTACACCACGCTCACCATCGGGTAAGGCCCTGCCCGGCCCCGCGCTGATTGCTATTACTGTGAATGATTTTCACATCGAATATTGATTTTCAAGGAGCGAAACCTAATGATCCCCACCTGGATTGATAAAAGTGAATATCCTTTCACCCCCAAAAAATTTGCTTTGCCAATGGGTACGATGAGCTATGTCGATGAGGGTGAAGGTATGCCATTGGTCATGATTCACGGCAACCCTTCCTGGTCTTTTGAGTTCAGGGCATTGGTCAAGCGCTTCTCCAAAACGCATCGCTGCATTGTCCCCGATCATATCGGCTTTGGTCTTTCCGACAAGCCCGCCGAGTGGGATTATCTTCCCCAACAACACGCCGAGAATCTCGAAAAACTGCTCGACTCCCTCGATCTTGAAAATATTACCCTGCTTGTCGGCGATTGGGGTGGCCCCATCGGACTTTCGTATGCCATCAAGCATCCCGAACGCATTAAAAACATCGCCATTACCAACACCTGGATGTGGTCGGCGCAAGCTGATTGGTACTATCAGGCCTTTAGCGGTTTCGTTGGTGGTGCGATTGGACGTTGGCTGATCCGCAAATATAATTTCTTCACCAGGACGATTCTCAAATCGATCTATGGTGACAAAAGCAAACTCACGCCCGAAATCCATCAGCATTTCCTGATGCCCCTCGTCAAGCCCGAAGAAAGAAAAGGGAACTGGGTTTTCCCCAAGCAAATTATTGCTGCCTCCGATTGGCTGGGTGAGCTTTGGTCTCAGCGGGACGCTTTGGATGGCAAGATAAAGTTATTTGCCTGGGGGATGAAAGACATCGCCTTCCGAGAAAAAGAACTCAACCATTGGATGCAGAACTTCCCGACAGTCAGGGTGGCGCGCTACCCGGATGCCGGGCACTTCCTGGCCGAAGAGAAAGCGGATGAATTGATTCAAGAAATGGGAGCGATTCTTTCCGTTGGATAATGCTTCGCAGCGATTTTTGCAAATGGTAGGAAAACAACATGCTCCAACAATCGGCATTACTAACCGGCGCACAAATGGAAAACCTGGAATGTATACTTTGTGG
>JACNJM010000022.1 GCA_014382605.1 Anaerolineae bacterium | reverse complement strand
TGCTTTTGCTGGTTTACATGTTCTTCCCCGGGCGCACAAATATTTTGCTGCTCGGCACAGATGCCCGCGAGCCGGAATCGTGGGTGGGGCGCACCGACACAATGGTGCTGGCAACCATCATCCCCTGGCAACCCTACGCCGGAATGCTCTCGCTGCCGCGCGACCTTTGGGTGGTGATCCCCGATTACGGTGAAAATCGCATCAATACGGCGCATTTCTTCGGCGAGGCCGACCACCCTGGAGGCGGTCCGCCGCTCGCCATATTGACTTTGGAATCCAACTTTGGGGTGGGTGTTGATTACTTTATCCGCGTGCGTTTCATCGGATTCCTCGAAATTGTGGACGCGCTGGGCGGTGTGGAAATTGAACTCAGCCAACCGATGTCGGGATACGCTGCCGGAAAACACTTACTCAACGGCGAGCAAGCCCTGGCCTTTGTGCGTGATCGGGCTGGCAGCGACGATTTTGCGCGCATTGCCCGCGGGCAGATTTTCCTGAAAGCGTTGGGCAAACACATGCTGACGCCCTCGGCGTGGGTGCGCCTGCCTCAGGTGATAGCTGCGCTCGGCGATTTCGTCGAAACTGATATTCCGGTGTGGCTATGGCCGCGCCTGGGGTTTGCCTTGCTGCGCCTCGGCCCGGATGGCATTGATGGGCGCATGATTAGCCGCGAGATGACCAATCCCTTCACGACCAGCGGCGGGGCGCAGGTGTTGGGGCCGAACTGGGAGCGCATCAACCCGGTGCTGTTGGAAGTTTTCGGGCAATGATGCTATACTCGGTGCAAATAGCAACTTAGAACAAGATTTCAGCCACAGAGAGAAAAGAGAAAAACTCGGTGGCACAATTCACAATATGAATGTCAAAATCATCGCGACCAATCGAAAAGCGCGGCACAACTACCTTCTGCTCGAAACTTTTGAGGCCGGGTTGGTATTGCAAGGCAGCGAGATCAAATCGATTCGCGCCGGGCATATCAGCATCAAGCAGGCTTATGTGCGCGTGGACGGTGAAGAAGCCTGGCTGCTCGAGGCGCACATTGCCCCTTATGAACAGGCATCACGCTATAATCACGAACCCACGCGGCCGCGCAAATTGCTGCTCAATAAAAAAGAAATTTACAAGCTCTGGGATGAAGTGCGGCGCAAAGGCACTACGGTAATCCCCACCAAGGTGTACCTAAAAAATGGGCGCGCCAAAGTCGAGATAGCGCTGGCACGCGGCAAAAAGCTGCACGACAAACGCCAAAGCATCGCCGAACGCGACGCTCAACGCCAGGTTGAACGCGAAATGCGCCAGAGCGGATATTAACACTCAAAGCAAAGGCGAAGAAGGCCAAGATTCCCTGTAACTTTGCATCCCTGCGGTCTTGCGATATTCTTTCCAGAAATCATATGAGCATTCCATCCACCCTCGGCGGGATCAACCTGCTGCCCCAACCCGAAAAAAGAGCCATCTACGCCCGCATCATTCCCCCGGAATTGTTGGGACGCTTTCAGTTAAACCCTTACCTGAGCGATAAGCAGGGCAATGAACTCATGGTGTTGGACGCACCCGCTGGCAGCAGTAGTGTTGAGATCAGCCTGTATCATCAGCACGGTTTTCGCGATCCGATCCTTTCCGGGCATCTCACCGATACCATGAATGGGCAGATACATATCTTGTTTTATACGTTGAATGACCCGGCATCCCCGCGCTACGATATTGATCTGCTACCCGATGGCACTTCGACACAATTCGGCACACAGCATCGCAACCAAGCCGCAGAAATAGCGGCTATGAACGCTAATCTCTCCCCGGGGCAAATCCGTGAGGGGTTGCATACGCTCAAATCGGCAGTCAGCACTTTTGAAAATTTCATCAGCGAACTCGATCATACCATGCACTTCGCCGAGCCGTTGTTTTATCACAACGCGGTCATTTTTGAACGTTATGGCTTTCGCTACCAAAAAGGCCGCCGCCTGATGGAACGCATCAATCAGGGCTTTCAACCTGGGGGCGATCTGCTGCCACTGCTGGATGGCAGCACGCCCTTCCGACAACCGGAAGCCGCCGAAAGCATTCGTCTACGCTCCTGGGCTATCCACGACGGCATATTGGGCGAACCCTTTACCAATGTAACCATGTATAAAGAGTCCGGTAAACACGCCGGGGTTTCTACTGCACAATGTAAATGGTAGCTAGCCACAGAGACTAAATACTATGCTCAACAACAACTTCCTCGCCCTAATTATCACTTTCGCCGCTGCGCTGCTTTGGCTGCGTCTGAACGATTTCGCCGCACACCGCGGTTGGATCAGCAGCCATCTCAGCCGCAAAATTATCCACATGGGCACCGGCCCAATTTTCGTTTTTTGCTGGCTGCTCTTCAACGATGCGCCTGCGGCGCGCTATCTGGCCGCGCTGGTTCCACTGGCAATCACGGCTCAATTTGCGCTGGTAGGCCTGGGGGTGATGAAAGACGAAGCCGCCGTGCAAGCCATGTCGCGCAGCGGCGACCGGCGCGAGAT
The DNA here is from genome assembly GCA_014382605.1 of Anaerolineae bacterium. GTDB lineage: Bacteria > Chloroflexota > Anaerolineae > Anaerolineales > UBA11858 > NIOZ-UU35. The sequence continues at coordinate 931 of JACNJM010000022.1, read as the reverse complement.
ATTACGCGGCCCGCTCTTTTACGGCATCGTTTTCGTGGCACTCACTGTAATTTACTGGAAAGATTCGCCCATCGGGATTATCGGCCTGATGCTGATGTGCGGCGGGGATGGTCTGGCCGATATTGTGGGCCGCCGCTGGGGACGGACAAAGCTCCCCTGGGCGCAAGATAAATCGTGGATGGGTTCATTGGGGATGCTGCTCGGCGGCTGGAGTTTCGCGCTGGGGGTGGTGTGGGTCTTTGGTATACTCGGGGTTTTTCCTGCACCCTTGGGCGCTTACCTGTTGCCCATCAGCGTTATCGCTCTCGCCGGGACGCTCATCGAATCACTGCCCATCAAAGACTTTGATAATATCACTGTCACCCTGACGGCGGTAGCACTCGGGCATTGGCTACTTAGCAGCTTGTAAAACATCCCTCACGGTATACAATCCCACATTTTTTTAGGCTACCTTTCTGCCAGAAACGCGCGCGCCATGGCAATGGCATCTTGCGAAGTTGTGTAGCCAATCACTCGCAGCAAGGCGTCCGGATTACCCGTGAGCATCTTTGAAATCGTTTTTTCTGCGCGGTGCAGGCAAAGCACTGGCTTCCCCAGGTTAAGCGCATACCCAATTTCATACCCAACACCATGCGAAGGCGTGCTGATTTCGGCAATCAGCACATCACAGGCTTCGATCCAGGCGGCATCGCGGTGGTAAACGGCTTCCGGCTGCATGGTCGTTTCGCCACTCCCGGGGCTGGACACAGCAAACACCGCCGAGGGAATGTCGTGCCCGTCAGCTTGAAGGGCTTCAACGATGATCTGGTAAATATCTTCATCTTGCCGACCGCCGGTGATCGAACAGGCAAAGTAAATATTCATCGCACTCTCCGGGCGCGCACATATTGATACATACCATCCAGGCCCAGATACTCCACGGAAATTTCAA
>JACNJM010000023.1 GCA_014382605.1 Anaerolineae bacterium | reverse complement strand
ACACACCCCTATTTTTCGAGAGTCTTTTTCAAAGTTCTTTCCAAAATCTACTTAAATGAGCTAATTACTTGCTCACTATCTTACTGAAAAGTTGTTTAGAACTTATTTAGATCACTTTTGGATTTGGTTCAGGCGGTGCAAACTATCAACAAATACCCGTCTCCGCCTGACCATAAAACCAAACCTTTGGGGCTTCTTATTTGGTACAATGCTTTCCAGTATGCAACGCCCAAATGCTCCCTCTCCCCTGCAACGTATCATCATCGCCCTCATCGGCGGGTTGTTTCTCTTTGGGTTGGCGCTGATGCTCTTGGGTCTGGGGTATGGCCTGCGCTACTCGGGACGTATCTTCCCCGGGGTGCGTGTCGGCTGGGTTGATCTCTCGGGGTTGACTCCCCTCGAGGCCACCGATCAACTCCGGGCCGCGTACGAATATCCCCAACGCGGGCAAATCCTGCTGCGAGATGGCGAAAATCTCTGGATGGCGACTCCCCAGGAATTGGGCATTTTCATCGATCCCGCCGAAAATGCCCAAGCGGCTTTTGAGTTGGGGCGTACAGGTTCGCTGCCTGGACGTCTGGGCGATCGCTTTCAGGGTTGGTTTCAAGGCGTCACCTTGCCGCTGCGTATGACCTTCGATCAGCGTATTGCCCACCACCAGCTTACTACCATCGCCAATCAAATCAACGTCCCCACTATCGAAGCCTCCTTGCGGGTGGAAGCCGCCGATGTGGTTGTGCAACGCGGGCAAATTGGGCGCAGGCTCGATCTTACCGCCAATATCACCCAAATCGAAACGCTCACGCGGGCGCTGATTGATGGTGAGATTAATTTAGTGGTGGATGAAGATCCGCCGGTGATTATGGATGTGGAGGCTCAGGCGCAGATTGCCCGCCAGATTTTGAGCGCTCCGCTGACCTTGCGCATGCCCGGAGCAGGGGAAGATGGCCCCGGCCCGTGGGGATTCGCCCGCGAAGACCTGGGCGGGATGCTGGTTTTCGAACGCGTACCTACCCCCGAGGGGGAAGAATACCAAATTGGCCTGGACGAAGCGCGTTTGCGCGGCTTTTTAGAGCAAATTGCCCCCGGCCTGGAGCGCAGACCCGAAAACGCACGCTTTATTTTTGATGATGATACGCGCCAACTGGAAGCCATCGCACACGCTACTCAGGGGCAATCGCTGGATATTGAAGCCACAATTCTCGCCGCACAAAGCAAGCTGCTGGCGGGTGAGCACGACATCAACCTGGATATGGATTACGAAGCCCCGCAAGTCAATGATGAGGCCACCGCTGCCGAATTGGGCATTACAGAACTGGTCAATTCGCACACGACCTATTTTTACGGCTCCAGCGCCTCGCGCAAACAAAATATCCGCACGGCGGCTTCGCGTTTCCACGGGCTGTTAGTGGCTCCCGGCGAAACCTTTTCGATGGCGCGAATTTTAGGCGATGTCAGTTTGGATACAGGCTATGCCGAAGCCTGGATCATTTTTGGCGATCGCACGATCAAGGGCGTGGGCGGCGGGGTGTGTCAGGTCAGCACCACATTATTCCGCACGGTTTTCTTTGGGGGTTTTCCGGTTGTAGAGCGTTATCCGCACGCCTACCGCGTTTACTACTACGAGCAGACCTACGGCGGCGGACACGATTCCGATTGGGCCGGGCTGGATGCAACTGTTTATGTGCCCGTGGTGGATTTTAAGTTCACCAACGATACTGGCTACTGGCTGCTAATGGAGACGTATATTGGGGAATATTATCTGACCTGGAAGTTCTATTCTACTTCCGATGGGCGCACGGTCGATTGGTCAACGACCGGCTTGACCAACAAGCAAGACGCCCCCGAACCGCGCTATGAAGAAAACGAAGAGTTGGGCACGGGCGAAATTCATCAGGTTGATTGGGCTGTCGAGGGGGCGGCTGTAACCGTAACCCGCACCGTTACACGCGGCGGCGCTGTGATTAACGAAGATGTTTTTACGACCAACTATATCCCTTGGCGTGCGGTCTGCGAATACGGCCCCGGCACCGATGGTATGCCGCCCGAAAATCCCGATCCCGATAACCCTTGCCGGGCCGATTAGCATCAGGGTTTACGCCCCATACTTTCAACAACTTCAAAACCAAATTTTTCATACAGCCTGTGGGCATCGCGCGTGCGTAATAATTGAGTCGCGGTCGATGCGATTGACGGATGTTCCAAGACGCATTGAATCAGCCATTGGCCCAGACCCTGGCCGCGGTATGCAGGGGTAATCATCACATCGGCAATCCAGGCAAAGGTGGCGTTGTCGGTGACGGCACGCGCAAAGCCAATCGGCAGTGTGCCATCAAAAAGTGAGAAGGGGATTGAGCCTTGAATCGCGGCTTCGATGACCGGGCGCGGGCGATCAGGTGCCCAATAACTGCTGCGCAGCATCGCCTCGACAAAATCCAGGTCTACGGCGCTGTGTTCATCACTGATTATAAAATTTTCGCGCTGCCATTGCATAATGCACTCTCCAGACATAACCCAAACTGGTTTCACCGCTAAGTGCGCGAAGATCGCCGATTATCCTGAAATAAAACTGGCTTCACTTTGACGAATCAGCACCAGGGAAGCGCGCACCCCTTTGATGGATGTCAACACCGGGCACGACATGGTAGCATCATAGAATGAAAGATAATTTGCCTTGGATACACTTAGAAAGCTCTCAATCCCGGTTTGTTGCGCCATCCGCAAAGAACCATCGAAGCGGAAATTTCCAACCATAGCTGTCACGGGTACCAGCTTACGGTTAGGTTCATTGGGATCATAGTCGAGCGGCTCTTCGGTAGGGGGTAAAATATGGTAGGCGATAATTTGATCGGTATGAAAATACATTTGGGGAAATTTTAACGGCTTTTGCGCGCCGGTGAGTGGCAGAATTTGCGCGTCGAAGAGCTTCATATATGTGGGGGCCATATCTGTGCGCAGCCACGTATTGATGCGGATGGCAGGTTTCGTGCGCACTTTTCCCCAGACCAGGCTTTGACGGGTATAAAGCATAATATGCGAGGTTTTCTCACTGAATGGCTGAGTCATGGCGACGCCTTACTATCCTTCCAAAAAATAACTTCCCGAAAAACAAATTGAACCAATTTAGCCAAGAATAAATTTCTGATAGTCTCCCGCTTAAGTGTTGCTGTGCGAAATCGTCTCACAAATTTACCGCAGAGTGCGCCGAAAACGCCGAGAAAAGCATTTTATATAACAAAACTCTGCGATCTCAGCGTGTTCCGCGGTTCATTCGATCAGCAACACCCAACAGGGGGACTATCAAGTTTCTTGATGCTCGCTTATTTATGAAAATGGTTCTTTGCGTGTGTTTACCCTAACCGAGCTGACAAAAACGGCACCAGCGTCTCCTCGCGGTGCAGGCCGCCATGCCGTCCTACAAGCGGGTTGGGTTTATCAGCCC
>JACNJM010000122.1 GCA_014382605.1 Anaerolineae bacterium | reverse complement strand
AAAACAAGTGCGTTTAGATATCGAAACGCCAGCCTCGTTTGTTCCAACCCGTGCATATTTTGGATATAGCGTGCCGCCACATAATAAACTGAGCCAAAAGCAATCGTTACCAACAAATAATAACGCTGACTGAAATGAAAAAATGCCAGGGATGAATAAACCCAGCGTGTCAGCCCCAGCATATCGCCAACATTTAAGTTTAGTACCCTGGACAAAAAAAAGCGCAATATTTTCAACAGAAAATATACCCAACGATAAATACTCGGCAGACTCGCGGAACTGCCACTCATCCATCCGGCCACAACCGCCGGAATATCAGTCTCCTCGACGATTGCACCGCCCAAACTTCCGAGTAAATATATCGCCAGGAAAATACCTAACAACCGAAAAGTGCCGCTCATGCGGTGTCCCAGCCAGGGATTGTGGGAAGAATTCATTTGCAATCGCGAATAGAGAGACATAGTTATGACCCTCCCCCAGTTGGCGGAAATATTGGCGTACTATCTTGATCGCCCTTATCGCCACCCAAGAGGAGTTCACGGATATGGTTCAGCATATAGATTGCCTCACTGGGCAATAGGCCACGCGTGGCTGGATCGGCGGATGCTTTCTCTAACGCCTGAAATACACGGATTGCCAGGACATCGCGAGAGCGTTCATCGGATAACATAATCTGAGCCAATGTAAAAGCCATATCGCGCTGTGACTGAACACGAGCTTGATTCGCAATGCGCATGGCCTGAAGTTCATGATCGGCCTGAATGATTACGGAGCGCTGCTGCCAGGGAGCACGCCAGAATTCGTACAAGATATTTTCGCGAATATCCGGCGCGCTGGGTTTTAGCTCAGTAAATCCTACAGTTATGATCTTAATACCCCGGGCACGCAGACTTTTTCGATTCAACAGTTCTCGTTCAGGGAATTTCCTAATCTTGGTATCCAACCAAACATCATCGGCATGGAGTGGAAAGCCATCCAATCGCTCGACATACTCAAAAGCTAGTACGCCCTGATTGACCACGCGCGTTCGAAACTGCGTTCGTAATCGCTGGTACTCATAACCACCCTGCTGATCTGGATTGTATAAAGTATCATACATTTCCTGCGACAATAGCTCTCGATAAACATCTACTGCAACATGAATCGGGGCTTCAGTCCAATCTTTTTGTTTGTTTTCAAAAACATCATAAGGACGACCTACAACCGCTGCAGAAAAGACGCGCCGGGGATCATATTTAAAATCATAAATCAGGGCGCGCCCGGTTGTAGGTGTATCATCTTCGTCGTCAGGTTCATCTTGAGCGGAATTATAGTTCTGCACAAAGTTGTGGATTTCATACTTATCCTCAATATCAAGAATATCTTCAAGCTTTCGGACAAATTCCACAGGATAATATTCACCCTTTTCTGGAACGGGGTCACGCGTGCCCAATTGTACGACACGCAAATTTTCGGGCTTGCGGCTGCCTTCATAAGTTACCTTGTAAACATCCGGTTTTTCACTTATTGAGAATAAAGCAAATACAACACATTCCACCTCAAGACCATCACGTGTGTGCGCTTTGATGCCTACACGCGTGCGAATTTGGCGGTGAAAATCCACACCTGCATGCACGTGCTCGCCTGTGCGCGTAAAATCGACGCCGGGGCCGGATGTACGGTTTTTTAACCCTTCGCGCGGGTGCGTTGTTCTCAGTAAACGGATCAGACGGCTCAGGAAACCTGGCATGTAGGCACGGCGCTCTATGGCTACGGCGCTGCAGGCGTCGGCAATCACGATGCCCGGGCCGATTTCGCGCAACTCACTACTTTTGCGAGGCCTGAGTTTCCCATCCTCCACAAAGATGATCGGGCCGTGGCTCCCCAAGAGAAAGTACACCAAGCGGCGAAAAACTTCGCGATAGCCTTCCGATGGAACTGGAAGAATCACCGTTGCAAAGATCGCCAGAAAAACTCCCGTGGCAATGAAATAGCCAAAACCAGCAGCCACAAACATGACGTGCCCACGCCAGGATCGGTCTGGAACGCCATCTTTATTCAGCAATTCACGCATAGATGCCCGTCCCGGAGTTTCGTGCCAGCCTTCTTGTACCAGGTTAATTTTCTTTGTGGCACTGTATGGAACTAGCCACACTTCGTCCTCGGCCGCCAACACGACAAACTCCAGGGATGTTTTCGGCGATGTATCCACGCCATATAAGTGATGAATCGCCCCCTCGACAAAACCGTCGGCCATGTCTTCGTCGTCCATCTCTCTAAAATCAACTGGCGAAAAGGAGAAGATCACACGCCCACCGCTGCCCTCATCCAGAAAATAAATATAATCCCCCATCAACGAAACATGCGCTATGCTGCCGCCATCAACAGCATCGAATGATTTTATCAATTTGACGTTTGCCAGATCTGAAATATCGTAAATTTTCAGCCCATCTTCGCCATCTGCAACGTAAAGGTAGTTATACACGGATGAAATTTCAATTGAACGGGCGTTATAAATAACCTCGCTTTCCAATATACCAAATTGTGCTTCGCGAGGGCTGGGTCGATCTTTGATATTCAAAACCTGGACGCCATGCCCGCCCTCTGCAAGAAAGAGGTAATCTTTCCAAATCGCCATATCCACAACCGGGCCGCGAGCGTGGAAGGCGTTTTTATCTTTGATCTCCTCAGGATTACTAAAATCAAAAACGTGAACCAGATTGGGACCATTGGCGATATAGACATAATTTCCTGAGGCAGCGATTGCCCTTGCGTTGTCCATCGCTTCCATCTTCCCCACATCATCGACTTTATCTCCATCTAATCGGGCAATCTGGAAGCCTTTACTGCCATCCGCTATGAAAATATTATCCCCATCAAGAGCCACAGCCGAGGCTTCGCCCGGCGTGGGGTAGAAATCCACCGTGGACAGGTTTTCTGGATCATCAACATCAACCACCCTGAGGCCCGAAACACCATCCACGGCGTAGAGATACCCGCCCGAGATCACGGCGTTGCGCAATATGCCTGCGCCTGCGTACGTTCTCACAACCTCAGGAGTTTCAGGCGGAGCTACATCATACACTACCAGACCTTCGCGCGCCTTGGCGACATATACCAGATGGTTGGCAACATCGAGGCGTGAGTATTTTCCAGATACGGCGTTAGTAGAAAGCGACTTATGGTCGCCCGGGTTGCTGACATTATAAATTTGCAAACCGTTTTCTTCCTGAAGAAAATAGAGCTGATAGCCATCTACGGCTACATCTAACACAGGCGTATCGACAGGAATGCGGCCTTTTAGTTCGGGATTCTTAGGATCCGTGACATCAATAATCCATACCCCGGATTCGCCTTCTTGTTTGCCGCCCGCCACATAGGCATAGATACGATCCTGATTTTCGGGTTTGTCTACAAATACGGCTCTGGCATCGGAGGCAACATCATAAACACCAATGGTTTCAGGATTATTAACATCGGCAATACGAACAATCTGCAAGCCCTTCCCCCCAGCAGCAACATAAGCATAATCTCCAAAAAGGAAAATGCTTTGGGCATTAGAGCCTTCGCCAAAACCCACACGGCCAACCAGTTGATCCAAAGGTATTGTGACATCTAAAATCTTCAAGCCTTCGGCCCCGTCGGCAACAAAAGCGTAATTCCCACGCACATCAACGTCATTTGCTGCGCCACCTGTTTTTATAGCATAGAGCATATTCGGCGTCGAATAATTTCCGCCGATATTAAATACACGAATACCCTGATTTCGGTATGCAACAACAAGAAAATCATCATCCAGGTCTACAGAAACCGCGCATCCCGAATTACCTTTGAGGTAATATTTTTCTTCTTCGTTATTTTCTTTGACCCGTATTGTTTGCACGCCTTCTTCGCAACTTGCCAAGTATATGATCGTCTCGGTCTCGCCTTTGTCATTTTTTACAAAATGAACTTTGACATCTTCAACGCTGCCGATGAGATTCGTGCTGCCATCATCCTGTTTTGCTTTCTTAATTTCTAAATTCTCGCTGATGCGAATGCCATTCAGCCCCCTGCGCCCATCGCCGACAAAAATATAATGTTTTGTTGAGTAGGCAATTGCAGTAGGGTTACGCACCAGATTTACCGCGTCATCATCGGGGTGTTTTTCATCCACGAGCGAGTGAACAATACTCAGATCCGAAATATCCAGCATTTTGACGCCCTTATTCGCTCGCCCAACAAAAGCGTAGATGCCGTACACCGCGATATTTCGAAAAGTCCCCGTTCGCAACTCATCTTCGGTGTGGTCTTCAGAAACGGATTCAAACTCTGCGGTGGCTGCCGTCGGATTCTTAATCCACTGCAAACCTTGCCCTTCCAGTACGAAATAGGCAACACCATCCTGCGCGGCGAGATCATTAATGCGCGCATCAGCTTTAATGCTATGAACCTGTTTTGATTTCAGGGGTATCGAAATATCGTAAAGAACAAATTCTCTCTCCCCGCTAAGCGCATAAATTTTCTTCCCATCCAAGACAATCTTCCAAAGGCCGGGATCACCTTCGCTATTTTTCCCCACGTTCAAAAAATAGGCGGTTTCCCCATCTTCTGGTTCTTTGGGGGGTAAAGTTTGGATATTGATGACATACAGACCATCTTTGCCATCAGCTACATAGGCAAAATTCCCCTCGACGAGTACATCCTGTGCCTGATTGATTTTATCGAAACGCCAAACTTGGGTGATTTTATCAGGAACGGTCACATCGAGGACGATTAAGCCGTTCGAGCTATCCGCCACATAGAGATAGTCCCGCAGGCCATCTTCGGTCTCGCGTCCTTTTTCGATCGCCAGCCCACTCGCTTCCCCAATGGAATTAAATCCGCCAAGGGCTTTTGGCCTAGCCGGGTCATTTATGTCTATAATTTGGATGCCTTGCTTTCCAATCGCCAAATAAGCGACCCCCTCGGCAATAACAATCTCGCGAATGTTATCCACAGGGGCACCCATCGCAAGAAAAATCACTACAGCAATCACAGCGACAACGATGGATAGGAGCGGCACCATGCGAGGTGAAGAGTTCGTCACAGCAATACTCAACCCTATTTACTCAATAACGACGATCTCAATACTCAATTGGCATGAACAATCTCATAACCTTAAAATCATTCGCCAAGATTATACTACACGTTTCCAAAACCCACTTATGCCGAAAAGATAGGAAAACACTGACACATATGTTTTTGTTGATACAATTGGTGCGCGAGTTTATTTATCCGCACAAACTGGAGGCCCAAATGTCTGATTTTCCCGGCAAAGGAAAAGTTGCCGTACTGAAAACGTCCCCGGAGACCGTTCTCGAGGATACTGAACGCCTGATGAAGCTGGCTGGAGTGGAAGCTGCGCTACCCAAAGATGCGCGTACCGGTCTGAAGATTAACATCTCGTGGCAAACGTGGTACCCGGCTTGCTCCTCGACTCCCTGGCAGATTGACGGCGTCGTCCGGGCGTTGAAAAATTTTGGCTATACCGATCTGGTTGGCGTACATAACGACACGGTTGTGGTCAATACCGCCGATGGCGAGCGCAACAACAAGCACCGCTTCGTCACCGACATGCACGAAGTTCCCTGTCTGTATCTCTATAACCAAGATTTCGAATGGGTGGAGTACAAGCCTAAAGCGCGCCCCTTCTTGGTGCTGGATAAAGTCTATCCGGATGGGGTTTTCATTCCCAAGGCTCTGGAGGGGATGAATATGATTCACCTGCCCACAGTGAAAACGCACGTCTTCACGACGATTACCGGAGCGATGAAAAACGCCTTTGGCGGATTGCTGCACCGGCAGCGTCACTGGACCCATGCGGTGATTCATGACACGCTCGTAGATTTACTCAGCATTCAGCAGGAGATTCACCCCGGTGTATTCGCCGTGATGGACGGAACCTTCGCCGGGGATGGCCCTGGTCCACGAGCCATGCGCTGGCACGAGAAGGATATTCTGCTGGCCTCCGCCGATCAGGTAGCCATTGACGCGGTTTCGGCCAAATTACAGGGCTTCGATCCGATGAATTTGCGCTTCATCAACAAAGCCCACGAACTTGGCCTGGGGATTGGCAATCCGCGCGAGATCGAAATTGTTGGCTACGACATCGAGCAAGAGCAACCCTGGAATTTCACCCAGGAAGATACCTTCGCCAGCCGCGGCCAGAAGATGATCTATCACGGGCCGCTAAAACCGCTTGAGAAGATGCTGCTGCAAAGCCCGCTGGTGCCGTGGTCGTTCTTTGCCAGCAATTTCTACCACAACGTCTACTGGTATCCCTTTGTGGGCCGCCAGCGGGTAGCTTCGGCGCTGCCAACGAAGTGGGGCCAACTTTTCAAGCAATATGGCGACGGCGAAGTCGTCATGCCCGGCATGGAACCCAAAACCGTCGCTCAGGCTGTCGCCGGGTTGACGATACTTGCCGCTGGCGCGCTGGGGTTGGCGTATCTTTTAGGGAACAAACAATAAGGATAAATTCTCACCACTAAGACACAAAGTCTCAAAGGGGTGTTATGTTTTCTTTGTGTCTTGGTGGCTTTGTGGTAAATAATCGCAACATCCTTGTCAATACTATGACTTCAATTCCCCCAAAAAACATCACCCGCCGACTGGTCTACGGTCTATTATTCGGATTCCTTGTCATGCTGGCGCTGACTCTGGCCGGGGATATTCGTCAGGTCGGCGGACAGGTACGCGGTTTCCGTTGGGTGTTCTACCCGGCGGTATTGCTACTAACCTTGTTCAACTATTTGCTGCGCGGTCTGAAATTTCACTACTATCTGCGACAGATCGGCGCAAAAAATATTTCCATCAAAGAGAGTTTCCATCTTTTCGTAGCCGGATTCCCTTTAGCCGTAACGCCCGGCAAAGTCGGCGAAGCCCTCAAAGGCGTCTGGATTCATCAGCAAACCGGGCAACCCACGGCACGCGGCATATCGGTTGTCGTAGCCGAGCGCATCAGCGACGGCCTGGCTGTACTGCTACTTTCCACTCTGGGCGTGATCGCCTACCCGAAATATTGGCCGGCCTTTGCTGCCATTCTGATCGTTTTGATGGGCATTATCATCGTCTCGCAGATTCGCCCTTTGGCGCTGGCGTTGCTCGATCTGGCGGCAAAACTCCCATTGGTCAGGCGCATCGCTGGTGGGCTGCGCGAATTCTACGAGGGTAGTTTCGCCCTCTTCAACCCACTGACCACACTCGTCGCCGTCGGCCTGGGAACACTCTCCTGGCTGGGCGAAGGCATCGGCTTCTATCTCATCCTGATCGGGTTAGGTGTTACTCCCGGTTGGGGAACGCTTTCGATTGCGGTTTTCGTGCTGGCTTTTTCGACGATTGTTGGAGCGGCTTCGGCGCTGCCCGGCGGCCTGGGCGCTGCCGAGGCATCCATTGCCGGGATGCTGGCCCTGCTGCTCGGAATCCACGCCGATGTGGCCGCGGCGGCTACCTTATTGATCCGCTTCGCTACTTTGTGGTTTGGGGTTGGGTTGGGGCTGGTAATATGGGCTTTTTCGCGGAAATTACTGGGGTTGGGTGAGCAGGAATCAGGTAATCAGGCAATTAGGGACTAAAGGGATAAGGAGTTGTTCATGGCATTTCCTAATGACCAATCACCGGACTATCTGCTCATCGACTTCCACGTACACACCATCCACTCACCTGACAGCCTGACCACACCTGAAAAACTATTGGCCGCCTGCCGCCGCAAGGGGATTGACCGCGTTATTGTCACTGACCACAACACCATTCGAGGAGCGCTGGAAGCTAAAGCGCTTGACCCTGAGCGCGTAATCGTTGGGGAGGAAATACTAACCCGTGAGGGCGAAATTCTGGCCGCCTTTGTGAAAGAAGAAATCCCCGCTGGTTTGAGCCCCGAGGAAACCATCGCCTGCCTGAAAGCGCAAAATGCATTTATCAGCATCTCGCATCCCTTTGACTTGCGCCGCAAGGGACACTGGCGTATTGAAAGTTTGCTCAAAATTCTTCCCCAGATTGACGCCATTGAAACCTTCAACGCACGCTGCACGCTGCCGCGCTTCAACCGACAGGCACAAGACTTCGCCCAGCAGCACAATCTGCGCGGCACCTACGGCTCGGATGCCCACGCCGCTTTCGAGATCGGGCGGGGGGCTTTGTATCTGCCGCCCTTCAAAGATGCCGAATCGCTGCGCACCGCTCTGCAACACGCCATCAGCGCGCCGCTGCGACTTTCTTCGCCGTTGGTATATCTGGTTTCACGCTATGCCGTATGGTGCAAAAAACAAAAAACTTAAACATGGATACCCCGCATCTTTCCTTCAAAACACTCTCCCAGGCTGTTGATTTTATTGCCTCATGCCTTGACCAAAATCAAATCCTCCGGCTTACAGGTCAAATTCAACATTTTGAACAAGACCGCCAGCGCACACAAAAACTGGGGCCAGACTACCACGCCAATTATTTTGCAACACATATCTTTACACAACTTCAGCAAATTCATACACGTAGCAATCTGCGCGAAATCTACGCAGAGCAAAATTTCCCGAACAACGAAACCTTTCACAAACTCGGCGGACATATGGCCGAACTGGGCTGCATTCATATTGATTTTCAACAACAAGCCAATGGCTGGGTCATCCAAAATATTTGGATGTGTCGTTAGCGCCCCCGCTGTGTAAGCAGGCAGGTTATTTTGCCAGGGCAGAATAAAATTGCTCAGCCCGCTCCATCACGGCTCCATATTCGGCACGCGCAGCTATCATTTTTAAATTGATCTCCCGCGCCCGCGCCCGCAGCTCCGGGTCTAGCAGCGCAGCCCCCACCGCCTTAGCCAGAGCATCCGCGTCGCCAGGGTCCACCAAAAAACCATTCTCCCCGTCCCGAATCCACTCCCGCAACGAAGGAATATCCCCCACAATCGGGAAACAGCCGCAGGCCAGGGCCTCCAACAACGTATTGGGCGTGCCGTCGTGTTCGGTGATCGAGAGCACAATCTGCGCCTGACGATAAGCAGCAGCCATTTGAACGCGGCTAAGGCGCGGCAGCAAGCTCAAAGAGTCGCCTGCCCCCAAGCGGGAGGCCCAAGACTCGGCCTCGGGTTGGTTCTGCATCGCCGGGCAAATGAATTGCGCCTCAGGGTGACGCGCCAGCACGCGCGGCACAGCCTCGAAAAAAGTGTCTGAGCGCACATAGGCGCGCAGCCCGCGCGGGTTGATGATAACGCAGCCCTCACCCCCGGCCTCTCTCCCCAAAGTATGGGGGTAAAACACATCCATTTGAATACCACCGCCGCCGGGCAACACCACGCCGGGCTTGTCGGCGGCAAAACTTAGTTGACGCGCCAAATCCAGATCGCGCTGACAATCGGTGTGCAGCGCATCGGCCCGCTGCAGGGCTAACTTCGTCAGACGCGTCAGGTGATGTGTAGCTGGGGCGTGCAGCGTAAAATCGTTACCCCAAACAGAAATCAGTAGCGGGGCAGATAGCTCGACCAGCGCGGCAAGCATACCCTCGTAAGGGATGCGCATGGCATGAATCAGGTCGGGCTGGAGCTTGTCGATGAGCGACTGGAGTTCAGTGGCGGCCTTTGGCAAGCTGCGCGGCACAAAGGTATGTCGCAACCAGGTGCGCACGGCGGGGGTGGCTATGGCGCGCATCAGGCGTTTTTTTAGGCTGGCGCGCCCCGCAACGGAAGAACCCTGTTCCACCGCGCCGCTAAAGGCTACCGGAATAATGGACAGGGAGGCCAGTCGCAAATCTGGCTGGCAGGGATATAGTGAAGCCAGATGCACTTCATGCCCCTGAGCGACAAAGTATCCAATCCAGTTGAGGGCAATCGGCGAGCGGCCATCGGCGATAAAAAGTAGTTTCACAGGGAGTTTAATGCCTTCACAAACGAGTAAACCATTTGCTCTAAATTTATTTCTTCTCGCGTGATGCGATAGGACTCACTCCCCATCGTCCGCAGACGGTTCATATCGCTGAGGGCCTCAAGCAAAACCGCATTAAAGGCATTTTGATCGCTTGGCGACACCTGCCAGCCGTTGGCCGGACGCACCAGATCGTCTTGTGTGCCGTCGCCTTTGGCAACAATTACAGCCAGGCCGTAGCTCATGGCCTGTTGCACAGCCAGACCGCCGGTGCCGGGAAGGGCAAATAAATCTGCGGCAAGAAAATAAGGCTCCAACTCCGGGCCGTGTTTTGCGCCGGGAAATTCGGCGGCAGGATAAATCGCTGCGGCCTGACTCTCGAATTCGCTCCGCGCCGGGCCATCCCCCACAACGATGAGACGCGGCTGCAGATTTTTCGGCAGTGCGGCACAAGCCTTGAGCAAAATATCGACGCGCTTTCGCGCCTGCAAACGCCCAACAAAGAGTATAGTTGGCTGTCCTTGAAATTCAGCCGGGCGCGCGGGTAATGTAAGCGCTGGACGTGCCACGACAGAGTTATATGCCACAAAAACGCGCTCCGCTGGCAGTCCCAGGGATTGATATTCCAACGCTCCTTTTTGGCTATACGCAATTATTCCGTCGAGGGATTTCAGGTAGCTCATGCGGTTACGCCGCCTCACCGAGGCAAAGATTCCGCTCAGGGGCGGCGCGCCCAGCCCCCAGCCGAGTACTGGCCTGCCCTGCTTTTTCATCCAGCGAATCGCCAGGCGGTTGCTCCAGTAGCGCGGGTTGGCTTCTACAATCAACACGTCCGGGTTCACCCGTTCCAGCCAATTCATCACCCCGTCTTGCCAGCAGAGATAGAATTTTGTCGAGGGATCGCTAAAATGGCGGTTGCGCGCCGGGGTGGTTTCGGCGTGCATCAAGTTCTCCGCGGCGGCGATGCCCTCCACGTTGAGAGGCTGGCCCGCGAAAAGACTGAGACCGCCCGCGCAAGATTGCGCCAGCAGGTCGAAGAAGGGAGCGCGATAGGTGGGGAGAACGCGCTGCTGAAGGGCGAGACGACCGGGGTAAAGGGTTGAAGGTTGCATGTTACAGGTTGGCAGGCTCTGCGATCAGGTAGGCTTTCCAGTCGAGGTCGTCGAGGCTGGAAACGCGCGGGCAGCCGGGTTTCATGCGGGCGATTGCGTATCCCGCGGCTGTGAGGGTTTCCCAGGCGATGCGGGCGGCTTCGGGGCCGTGCAGTTCAAGGAAAATCAGCGGATGGGCTTCGGCCAGCAGGCGCTTCATTCCGGGCAGGGCGAGAACTTCGCCGCCTTCGATGTCCATTTTGATGATGTGAGGAGCGGGGTTGCTCTGTGTGTAGACGAAGTCATCCAGCGAAATACCGGGAACTTCGACGGATTCGGTGTAAGCTGCCTGACGACCCGCAGAACCGGCAGCCTTGCCCATATCGTCCGAGGGGCCGATCAGGAAGCGCACGGGGCTCGAGGTGGCTCCTACGGCCGCGTGGATAATCTGCACCCGAGGTTCAAGGCCATTTAGGGAAATATTGCCGCGCAGGCGTTCAATATTGGCGGGCAAAGCTTCAAAGGCCAACACACGCCCATCCTCACCAACAACGCGCGCCAGCATCAGGCTGATATAGCCCACATTCGCGCCGACATCGTAGGCCGTCCAGCCGGGTTGGACGAGTTGGCTCACAGCATCCTGCAATTCGGTTTCGTAGGTTCCCAACCAGTAGTCTTTTTCACTTTGCAGGTCAAGGCTCATTTTCAGCCCAACCAATGCCCCGGCGGAGACTTCGATCTCGGTCAATCCGGTGGGAGCCGCGCGATTGAGGAAACGGCGAATCAGACGCGATAGCGGGCCAAGGCGATAGAGGGCGCCTTTGACAGGTTGCGGGAGAATGCGGGTAAGGGTGGCGACAATGGAGAGTTTGTTCATCCTATTCGCGTTCCAGAACTCGAAGATAGCCGTCGAGCATCGTGTCTAAACCGAAGGCTTGTTCGGCGCGGGCGCGGGCAGCGGGGCGGAACTTTTCCTGATGAAGCAAAATCTCCACGGCAGCCGCGGCCAGTGCGGAAATGTCAGGCTTTTCCAGATTCCAGTAATTAGCGCCGTAGGGCACAACCCGGCCAGAGTCGCCAGTCACTAATTCGGATAGCGCGCCAGTATCAAAAGCCAGCGCCGGTGTGCCGCAAGCCAAAGCTTCAATGACCGAATTCGGGCAAGCCGCGTTGATATCCGAGGCATAAAGCAAATGCGCGGCGCGATCCATTTCGGGAATACCCTCCGGAGGGAGCATCCCGACCCAGTTAATCACATTCCGGGTGCGTTGCTGCCAGGCTTGTTGGACAGTTTCCCCTACCCGCCCCACGATCGTTAGTTCCACAGGTCGGCGCAATTCGTGCCTATGCGCAGCGTTCAATTCATCGAGCAAGGCAACCGCACTTTCCAGGCCGAATTCGTAGCCACCCGCGAGAGAGCCTTCAACAAGCAGGAGTTGAAAGCGGGCAGGTTGAACGTTGAAAGTCATGCTGGGGGTGTATGTCGTGAGATCAACTCCATTGTAGACAACGCTGTTTGGAACGGGCGCGACTCCGTGGACGCGTTCCCACCAATCTCGGGAGAATTCGCTCTGATAGACGATATGGTCAGCGATGTGCATGCGGATGAGATTCAGATTCCAGTTGCCATAGACTGAGCGTAGATAGTGCCGTGCCCCCGTATGCAGTTTTCGATGCAGCCAATTCATCCCGTTTAGGCGTTGAACGATGCGCACACCGCGGCGTTTGGCCTGCATCAGACCGAGCAAGTTGCGCGTGCCTCCGATGACGAGCAAAGCGTCGGGCATCAGGCGTTGAAGATCGTGTATGACTTCGAAACCGCGCTTCTGAAGCCCGAGGGTGAATTTGGCACGAAAAGAGACCATCCCGCCGACGCCGTGAACATGAGGAACAACCGCTACGCGTTTCACGCTTCTCGTTTTCCAATACAGCGCGCCGGAATACCTGCCCAAATCTCATTCGCCTCGGTGGATTTCAGCAAAACGGCATTCGCTCCGATAACAGCTCCCCTTCTTACGCGTAATATCCCATCTTTGCAGAGTATTTTGCAGCCCGGCGAGAGAATGACATCATCTTCAATCATAATGCCCTCAAAGCGCGATTGATCCGCTGGGCGGTAAATATCGGCGCGACCAATGGTCACGCCAGGATAGATTTTAACGCGGCTACCGATTTCGGCATGGCGATGAATAACAATCCCAAATCCGCCGTGGGCAATTTCCAAATCGGCGCCGATCTCAACCGAGCGCGGAATCTCCAAACCCAACAGTTTGAGCGCGTAGTAAGCGAACACGCCAAAAAGGGAATTTTTACGTAAATATGTCAGGCGGGTGATGAAGTCCATAGGGTTGCGTCAACTCTCCTGAATTGACATGCGCTTGGGTCGCCAGCGACAACTCCCCAGCGCGAAGGTTGGCAGGTTATTCATCCTTCAGCATTCAGAATGGCATCCACAATGCGCTCGGCGGCACGACCATCGCCATAAGGATTGGTCGCGCGCGACATGGCTTCGCGGGCGGCAGGATCATCGAGCAGGCGGCTGGCTTCATCCAAAATGCGCTGCGCATCCGTACCCACCAACCGCACAGTTCCAGCTTCCACGCCTTCGGGGCGTTCAGTAACTTCACGCATCACTAGCACCGGAATACCCAAACCGGGAGCTTCTTCTTGCAGGCCACCGGAATCGGTTAATACTAACGCGGCTCGCTTGAGCAAATGCACGAGGGGCAAATAATCCAATGGCGGCAGCAGAGTAATATTCGGTACATCGCCCAGCAAACGATAAACTGGCTCCTGCACATTGGGATTGAGATGAACCGGGTAGACAATCTGCATATCCGCGTACTTCTCAGATAAATCACGCAATGCCGCGCAGATTTGCTCTAAAGGCTCACCGAAATTTTCGCGGCGATGGGCGGTGACTAATACGAGTCGGACGTCGGGCGCCGGGACGTCTAGAGACGATAACTCAGAATCTTGATTAGATACCCAGTGCAAGGCATCAATGACTGGATTTCCGGTAACGATGATATTTTCGGCGGGAACGTTTTCGCGCAGCAGGTTTTGACGCGACCACTCAGTGGGGGCAAAGTGCAAATCGGCGATGACGCTGGCGACGCGCCGATTAACTTCTTCAGGGAAGGGCTGCCATTTATCACCGGTGCGCAGGCCCGCTTCGACATGTCCAACTTTGATGCGCCGATAATATGCCGACAGGGAGGCTGCCATCACCGTGGTGGTATCACCCTGTACGAGTATCCAATCAGGCTGCAGGTCAGTCAGTACGCAATCAAGCGATGTAAAAACACGCGCCGTAAGCTCAGCAAGCGTTTGACCAGACTGCATTAAATCGAGGTCCACATCGGGGATGATTTCGAAAAGATTAAGTACCTGATCGAGCATCTCGCGGTGTTGAGCGGTGACACAAACGCGCGAATCTACCCCGGGGGTGCGTTCCAGTTGTCGCACGATGGGGGCCATTTTTATGGCTTCAGGGCGGGTGCCGAAAATAGAGAGAATTTTCATTATTTTGAATAATCTCACGCAAAGACGCAATCTGTGATCAGCGGCCCGCTTGACCAACACCGAGACGAACTACGGTAAACCCGGCCTGCTCCCAGAGCGGCGCGTCCCACAGGTTGACAGTATCCACTACGAGCCGCGCGTCTGTTTGCGCGGCCACAACCCCGGGGATAAGTTGGCGCAAGGGAGTATGTGCCACTAAGAGCAGCAGCAAGTCGCTCCCCTGCAACGCAGAATCCAGGTTGGGGGCGAGTTGAATCCCCGGCAGGTCTGCATCCAGCTTAAAAGGCTCATAGGCAGCAACTTTCGCGCCTTCAGCCATCAACAAGCGGACCACATCCACCGCCGGGCTTTCGCGCAGATCATCCACATCGGGTTTGTAAGCCAGCCCCAACGCGGCGATCTTTTTACCCGCAAGCTCTCCATCCAGGGCGCGGCGCACAAGCCCAACCACAAATTGCGGCTGGGCATCGTTAACCTTGCGAGATGTGTGAATCAGCGGAGTCAGGTCGGGCGCAGCTTCAACTAAAAACCAGGGGTCAACGCTAATGCAATGACCGCCCACGCCAGGGCCAGGACGCAAAATTTCGACGCGGGGATGGCGATTAGCTAACGAAATGGCTTCCCAAACGTCAATGCCGAAACGGTCTGCCAGACGGGCAAACTCGTTGGCAATGGCAATATTGACATCGCGGTAGGTGTTCTCCATCAGCTTGACCATCTCGGCGGTAGTGGCCGTGGTTTGGATGATATCGCCGCGCACAAAGATGGCGTAAAGATCGCGGGCCGCATCGGAGGAAGCCTGGGTAACGCCGCCAACCACGCGGGCGTTTTCGATCAGTTCACGCAATATTTGTCCTGGGAGGACGCGCTCCGGGGAATATGCCAGATGGAAATCGTCGCCAGCTTTGAGACCGGTGCGTTCAAGAATTTCACTGGCCAGGCCGGTGGTGGTTGCAGGCGGCGAGGTGGATTCTAATACAACCAGGTTGCCGCGCCGCAAATAGGGGACGATGGCTTCGGCCGCGGAGATGACGTAGGATAGGTCGGCCTTGGGAGGAAAAGCGTCAAGACCTTCTGATGTCCTAACGTCTTGACGTCCGGTTTTGAACGGCGTCGGAACCGCGATGACAAACGCATCGGCTTCCTGAGGCGCCTCAGAAATGACGAGATTGCCCGATTTAAGCGCTGCCTGTACGAGCGTACGCAAGCCCGGTTCGTGGATGTGGAGGCCGCCGTTTTGAAGGGTAGCAACTACCTGCGGGTTAACATCCACCCCAATCACTTTAACGCCATGTGTGGCAAACGTACTCGCTGTGGGCAGGCCAATATAGCCCAGGCCGAGGACGCAAATCTGGTTGAATTTCATGGTTACTCCGGGGAAACAGGCGCTCAAGCCCAAACGTCTAATTACCCTTCCGAATCTTTGCCCAGGTATCGCGCAAAGCGATGGTGCGGTTAAAGACTAACGCGTCCGCCGTTGAGTCTATATCGGCGCAGAAATAACCGCGACGCTCAAACTGACAGCGATAACCGGGCTGCACGTCAGTCAGCGCAGGTTCGGCCTTGCATTCCGTGAGAATTTGCAGCGAGTCGGGGTTGATATAATCCGTGAAATCTTTGCCTTCTTCACTGTTGAGCGGATTTTCTATTGTAAACAGACGATCATACAAACGCACTTCGGCATCCACAGCGTGCTGTGCGGAAACCCAATGCAATGTACCCTTTACGCGGCGACCATCGGGGGCGTATCCGCCGCGGGTCTCGGGGTCGTAAGTACAGTGGACTTCAATGACTTCGCCGTTTTCATCGTTGATATGATGCTCATATTTGATGAAATAGCCATAGCGCAAACGCACTTCACGATCTGGCCCCAAACGGAAATATTTGCGGGGCGGATCTTCACGGAAGTCTTCGCGCTCGATGTAGAGTTCACGCGAGAACGGAACCTGACGCGTGCCGGCGCTTTCATCCTCGGGGTTGTTGACCGCTTCGAGAAGTTCAGTGTGCCCCTCGGGGTAGTTGGTAATGACAACTTTGAGCGGATTCAATACAACCATGCGGCGCTCGGCCCGAATATTCAAATCGGAGCGAACCGTGGCCTCTAACAGGGCAATATCCACCATATTATAATTTTTTGCAATACCAATTTTTTCGATGAATTCACCGATCGCTTCAGGCGTGTATCCGCGCCGACGCATACCCCGCAAGGTGGGCATCCGCGGGTCATCCCAGCCGCTTACCAGCCCTTCATCCACCATGCGGCGCAGAAAACGCTTACTGAGAACTGTGTAACTTAAATTTAGCCGGGCAAATTCGATCTGACGTGGCATAAATTCACCCAACTGTTCCAGAAACCATTCGTACAGAGGGCGATGGGCTTCATAGCCAACATCGCAGAACGAATGCGTTATTTTTTCCATCGAGTCATTCTGCCCGTGCGACCAATCGTACATGGGATAAATGCACCATGTTGTGCCCGTACGGTGATGCGGCGGTTCGTGAATGATGCGATACATAGCCGGGTCTCGCAGGTTAATATTGCCGGATGCCATATCGATTTTAGCGCGCAAAATCCGGCTTCCATCGGGGAATTCGCCGTTCTTCATGCGCTCGAGTAGATTCAGGTTTTCTTCAACAGAACGTTCGCGGTAGGGGCTGTTCACTCCGGGTTCGGTTAATGTGCCTCGATTCCGGCTGACCTCTTCGGGCGTCTGGTCGTCCACATAGGCTTTCCCGGCCTTGATGAGGCGTACCGCCCAGTCATACAGGTCGTCAAAATAATCCGAAGCATAAAATTCGCGATCGCCCCACTCAATTCCAAGCCAGTGGGCATCTTCTTTAATGGCTTCTACAAATTCGGTTTCTTCTTTCGCCGGGTTGGTATCATCAAAACGCAAATTTAACTCGCCGCCAAAATCTTTGGCAACCAGATAGTCGATCAAAAAAGCTTTTGCGTGACCAATATGCAAATAGCCATTGGGTTCGGGTGGCAGGCGCGTGCGCACATAGTTGTAACGTCCGCTTGCCAGGTCTTCTTTTACCGCTTCGCGTATAAAATCGGTAGAAATCGTAGTATCTTCTGGAGTCATTCTTTTTGTTGCCTCATCCACAAAAATTAGCTTTTACCGGGGCAATTTTAGCACATTGATGCTGTATAAGTAATTGATTGTCAAAAAAAGTTCAGTGGCACGGGCATACGTATTGTAAAAAAGTATGAGAAATCTAAAAATATAAGAAATCCCTCTTGCATATTTTGGCATTTTCGTCTATCCTCTATTAGTTGGGGAATGCCCCAATAAACGTCAATCTTTTCAAGTAAAAGGAGAGAAGAAAATATGAAAAGAAT
>JACNJM010000321.1 GCA_014382605.1 Anaerolineae bacterium | reverse complement strand
CCCGTCGGGACCGCCTGAAGTAATTTCAGTAGGACAGCCTGGAGCATTGCGCTCCAGGTTTTGTTTTAACACCAAAAAAGCCTGCGAGCGCGCTCGCAGGCTTTTTTGATTCCCAAAGGAGTTCAGCAATGCCCCAATCTCTTCCCGAGTCCATGGATCAGCTAACATCACTCCAATTTTTCTCGGTGGCTGAAGTAGCCCTGATGATGGGTGTCAGCAATAAAGTGATCCATCAGTGGATCCAGAATGGTCATCTACCTGCATTTCGCGTCGGTTCTCATTCCAGGGTCATGCGCATCCGCCGCCAAGACCTGGAGAATTTTATTGATGCAAATACGCGGCCGAGACCTTCTGCGATTTCGGAGCAAGATCCTTCCGCTACCGAATGACCTCACATCTGATCTTCAGTCATATCGAAAGGCTCTCCGTCGTAGGCCGCATCGCTGAGATATTCCAGGCCTGAAACGGAGAAGCAAGCAAGTCATCAACGGAGGTAGGCCGTGAGGCATCAGAGCAGCACGAACCGTCAGGAACCGCAGCGACCCGGCGCGCCGCTGGTGCATCGTCGCACATCGACATCCTTCTGGATCTGGTCGATGTCCGATCTGGGTGCGCTGTACCGGATTGCCGATTTGTGGATCAGCACCCTGAACGACCGGGGAACGGTGGCCTTCTATGCGGGCGGGATGGCTTTGCTCAGCCTGGGCAGCGGCTATCTGACCTGGGGGCTGGATATTCACCCCAGCCTGATTTTTGGCCAACACCTGGCCAGGGAATTATCGAGCGATTGGGCCAACCAGCGCATCCTGAGCGTGGTGGTGCTGCTGTTCAGCATCATGCCAAATTTGATGGAACTCTTCGCCGTGGGGCTGGCCTCACATGGCAATCTGGTGGTGGATATTGCCATCAAAGCCACCTTGTTGTTCGATGCCGCTACCGACTCGCCGATGGCCTACACCATCGCCAAAGCCATGGTGCTGTTCTTTCTGCCCGAAGGCACGCCGTCCAGGGTGATCTCCGGCCTGGTGGCCGTGCCGGTACTGGCGCTCTCGACGATTGTGGTTGAAATCCTGTTTCTCAGTTTTCTGGTAGCGACCGGCCTGCTGCTCCGGCAGTCGCTGCGCATTCGCTAAAGGTTTTCGCATGGATGAAATCCGGGTTTACCAGACGAATATGCCCGACTGGCTGCATCACCTGGCCGAGATGGATGCCATCGACACCATCATGGGCATGGTGGGCTATCCCCTGGCATACGCTTTCGGAGACATCCCCGGCCTGCTGCTCTGGACAGGGACGATTGCAGGGGTGACCCTGCTGCGCAAGACGCCCATCGTCCCGGCCAGCCTGCGGCTGGTGATCGATCTCTTTCAGCGCCCCAAGATCGTGCGCGGGCAGTTCCGGGATGCCGTCCTGCCCGTGATGCGCCAGGAACCCGCCGAAGTGGAAGTCGCATCTCCCGCCGTGGTGGATCTCACCCCGGCCACTAACAACAACCCGCTGGTGGTGATGCCGGTCAAACCGGCGTCAAATTCGGTGCGCGCCCTGGTCAGCGCCTATCAGCGGCTTGAAAAACTGCCCGCCCTGCCGGGACTGCATATCGTCATCTTTGGCCCCACCGGGAGCGGCAAGTCGTCGATTATCAAAGCGCTGCTGCGCCATCACCAGGATGCGGTGCTGCTGATTGGCGATCCGCATTATGTGCCTGGCAACTGGCCCGCACGGGCGTATGTGGTCGGCAAGGGCCGCAACTTTTCGGAAATTGCGGCTGCCATCCGGGCGCTGGTGATCGAGATGAACCGGCGCTACCGGGCAGCGGCGGAAGGACGCTTGAATTTGACAACCATCCAGCCGATCTATTTCGTGGCCGATGAACTCTCGGCTCTGGCGGAGAATGAACCGCAGGCGTTGGCCGAACTGGTGACGCTGGCGCAGGAAGGCCGCAAGGCGAAAGTCTTCGTGATCATGACCCCGCACGGCCAGCAGGTCAAAACGATGGGCCTGGAAGGACGCGGGGATGCGCGCGAGAACTTCGCCTTCATCGCCGCCCAGCGCGTGCCGGAGAAATTCAAGCCTTTCCCGCGCATTGTGAGCGTCACGCTGGGGCCGCCCAAGAGCGCCGACAGTGAGAAGCTGGGCTATTTTGTGGTGCCATCGCCAACGACCTACACGGGAAAACCCACCTTTGGCCTGCCGTCATTTCTGCAAGCGGGTGTGTCTGGGCCTGTGTCTGATGCAAGTATGGGTGTGTCTGCGGGTGTGTCTGAGTTACCGCCGCCTGTGTCGGATGCATTCAGACACGGTGTGTCTGGCGCTGGACACAGTTCAGACACGGGCTTTTCGGCTCGTTTCGGGCGTGATTCGGAAACCACAATGCGGCTGATTCATGTCCTTGCCCAGCATGGATATGGTTTGCGCAAGATTGGTGACTTCCTGCCCTTCGCCAGCGCCGAAGCGCGCGAGATGGCCAAGCATGTGATGCACACTATTGCCATCCTGCCGGAGCGTCCCGCGGCGGGCAGCGCGGCAGAAATCGAGCTGGTGCGCTATCTCCATCTGGAGTGCGGCGCCCCGCTGGAGCGCATCGCCAATCTGCTGAACGGCAACCAATGGGAAAACCTGGCGCGTATCTCCGAAGCGGCGTATGCCCATCCCCAAAATATTTCATCGGGTATCTGAACAGATATTCGATCCACAAAATTTGTTCGAACAAAGGAGCTGACCCGATGTCCAAAACCAAAATCATCACCATCGCCAATCAGAAAGGCGGGGTAGGCAAAACCACCACGGTACTCAATCTGGCGCATGGTCTGGCCCGGCAGGGCAAGCATGTGCTGGTGGTTGACCTGGACCCGCAAGGGCAGTGCGCCACCGCTCTGGGATTGAAGCCCGAAGAAGGCGCATACTACCTGCTGACGATGGGGCTGAAGCCGCAGGAAACGCAGTTCATCAAGCAGTATGTGCGCAATACCGGACGCGAAAACCTGTGGCTGATCCCCGGCGATCAGACCACCAATGCTGCCCAGACGGTGATCAATGCCCGCGATTATGCGGTCTCCTGGATTCGGGAAACGATAACACGCTTCACAAGCAATGGACATCTGGATTACATCATCCTCGACACCGCTCCCAGCGTGGGTGGTATTCAGGAACGCGCCTTGTGGGCGGCGGACCTGGTGGTGCTGCCATCTTCGACCGAATACCTGGCCACGGATGGGGTCAAGAAAGTCACCCAGACGCTGCTGGCGCTCCAGAACGAGAAGGGCTGGTCAGGCTCGCTGCTGGGTGTGCTGCCGACCATGTTCCGCGATCAATTGCGCGAACACAAGGCGGCGATTGCCGAACTGCAAACGGGCTTTCCCGACAAGATTTTGAATCCGATCCGGCGGGCGACCACCCTGAGTGAATGTCCCGGCGAAGCCATGACGATTTTCGAGAAAGACCCGCAGTCGCGTTCG
>JACNJM010000260.1 GCA_014382605.1 Anaerolineae bacterium | reverse complement strand
ATGCCGTCAAAATTAATCACCCAGCGGCTGAAATTGTGGACCCGTTTTCGCTGTTTCCCAATAGTGTTGAGTACGACGATCAACGCGCCAAGCAAACTTTGTTTGCGATGGCTGCGGAAGCGGGATCGTCGGATATTGTGATTGCCTACCTGCCCGAGGCCAGCATGGGCACAACCCTGGAAATAGTGCGTGCCTACGATAATGGCAAACATATCATTAGCATCACCCCGATGGAAAAAAATTGGGTGATCCGCGCCATGTCGACAAAAATCTTCCCATCACTGGATGAATTTTGCAATTGGGTGCAAAAAACCGATTTAGAGAGTTTAGTGTAAATTAGCTTTTGGGAACTGCCCCACAGGGATTTCCCAAGAGCCTGTAAATTCTTTTGCGCTAATAAAAGCCCTGCTGATATAATCTCATCATGCCCACACACCCCAACCCCATCGTCATCGGTATTGCCGGCGGCAGCGGTTCTGGTAAGACAACTGTCGCAAATGTTATTCTCGAACAAGTTGGTAAGCAAAAAATTGCCTACTTACCACACGATGCCTATTATAAAGATTTGAGTGAACTGCCCCGCACGCAGCGCGCGCAAATCAACTTCGATCACCCCCATTCATTGGAAACAGAACTACTCACCCGGCATGTGCAACAATTGCAACTGTGGCAACGCATCCATCTGCCCATATACGATTTTAAGACACATTCCCGTACCGAGCAAACCATCTCCATCGAGCCGCAATCCGTTATCATTGTCGAAGGCATTTTGATCTTTGCTGAACAAAAATTGCGCGAACTGTTCGACGTAAAAATTTTCGTAGATACAGATTCCGACATCCGATTCATTCGCCGTTTACAACGTGATATCACTGAGCGCGGTCGCACGACAGAAGCTGTCATCCAGCAATACCTGAAAACCGTGCGTCCCATGCATCTGGAATTTGTCGAGCCGTCCAAGCGCTATGCCGATGTGATCATCCCCGAAGGCGGCTTCAACACCGTGGCGATGGATATGGTCATCGCCCGCATCGAACGCCTGCTCACCAATAGCCAGTAAGCTCCATCGGAAATACTTATGCACCCCAATACGCGCGCGCGGACGATCTTCCGAATTCTGGCGTTATTGCTCGTGATAGGGATTACGGTTTTCATCTACAGCATTCGCAACCAGGCCGAAGAACTCACCGCCTACGGGTATCCGGGGATTTTTCTCTTGGCCCTGCTGACTAACGCCACAGTGTTTTTGCCCGCCCCGGGCATTGCCGTGGTCTTTGCGATGGGAGCCGTCTTTTCTCCATTTGGGGTGGGGCTTGCCGCCGGAGCGGGTGGCGCACTCGGAGAGTTGTCGGGCTATCTGGCCGGATTTAGCGGGCAGGGCGTCGTCGAAAAAAGTGCGCTCTACGCTCGCCTACATGGCTGGATCGAAAAATATGGTTTTTGGGCCATTCTGATGCTGGCCGCAATTCCTAATCCAACTTTCGACATTGCTGGGATTGCCGCTGGTATACTAAAAATGCCGCTGTATAAATTCTTTCTGGCAGTTTGGATCGGCGTGACGATCAAAATGTTCATATTTGCCTATGCTGGTGCACATTCCATGCAATGGCTGATTGATAAACACTAAATCGCCTGTTCCCTGGCTGATTGACAAAAGGAAAATACAATGACCGATATCAAAAGAACGGACACTTATCTCGACGCCCACATGGATGAGAGCATCGCTGAACTCGGCAAATTATGCGCCATTCCCAGTGTGGCAGCCCAAAATACCGGCATGGATGAAGCCGCCGAACTGGTTGGCAATATGCTTCGGCAACGCGGTTTCAGTGTGCAAATTTTACCCACCGGGGGCGCGCCGGTGGTGGTTGCCGAGCGCAAAGGCAAACGCAGCGAAAAAACGCTAATGTTCTACAACCATTACGATGTCCAGCCCGCCGAGCCGCTGGAGTTGTGGGAAAGCCCGCCTTTTGAAGCTACGCTTCGTGATGGCTGCCTGTACGCCCGCGGCGTCAGCGACGATAAAGGGCATATCACCAGCCGACTATTTGCCCTCGATGCCATGCTCGCCCAGGCCGATGATCTCCCCTGCAACATCAAATTCATCGTCGAGGGCGAAGAAGAAATCGGCAGCGTACATTTACCAGCATTCATCGAAAAAAATCAGGAACTATTGGCCGCCGACGCCTGCGTATGGGAATTTGGCATGGTCAATCACGAAGAAGTACCCATGCAATATGTGGGTTTGCGCGGCATTTGCTACGTGGAGCTTTCGGTCAAAACGGCTGATATAGATATTCACTCCGGGCTGGGCGGCTCGATCTTTCACAATGCAGCCTGGCGGCTGGTGTGGGCGCTGAATACGCTCAAAGACGAGCATGAACGCATCCGCATACCGGGCTTTTACGATGCCGTATTGCCCCCCAGCGCGCGCGATATCGAACTGATGGGTGCGCTGCCCGATGTGGTCGAAGAATACCAAACCCGCTACGGTGTAAAATCTTTCCTCAAAGGCCTGACCGGCGGCGTTGACCTGCGCGTGGCAGAGGTTTTCGAACCCACCTGCACGATCTGCGGCCTGACTTCGGGTTATCAAGGCCCCGGTTCAAAAACGGTGCTGCCCGCCCAGGCTTCGGCCAAAGTCGATTTTCGTCTGGTGCCCACGCAAACGCCCAAACAGGTGCTGGAACAACTGCGGGCGCATCTGGATGCGGAGGGATTCCCCGAGGTGGAGATCACCTTCCTCGGCGGCGGTCCAGCCGGACGTACAGACCCCGATGATCCCTTCATCCAGCTCGTGGTGGATACTGCCAAAGATGTGTACGGCGTCCCCATGCAGATCGTCCCCATGATCGGCGGCTCTGGCCCCAACTACCCCTTCGTGACCGTACTCAATCAGCCGGTTGCCACCGCCGGGGTGGGGCATCCCGGTACGCAGGCTCACGCACCTAATGAGAATGTACGCCTGGATTTGTACCTCAAACATGCCAAGCATGTGGTTCGGATCATTGAAGCGTTTGCCAATGCCTGATGCCATTATGGCATTTCGAGTTGTCCTTTCCGAATTCGCCAGGGAGTAGCCACACCTGAAACAACGCAGAATTCAACAAGACCTGGGCCTGAAATTGATGGCCTTGTATATTCTTTTTGTTGGCCCGGTGATTGCAGCAACGCTTTGGATTGCGGATACAACGCAGAGTAATCTCGAAGAGAATATCAAAGCTGCCGATCTGGCCTTGGCGCGCTCGATTGCCCAGGAAACAGATTTCGCCATGCGCAACGCGCTCCGGGCGATTGAAAAATTAGGCTCCTATGATGCGGTGATCGAAAATAATGCCGCTGGCATGACTGAGATATTTAACAATTTTATGAGCGCGCGGCCAGAGGTCAATCTGGTGTATCGCCTCGACGAGACAGGGCAGATGACTTTCCATTATCCGGTTGGGCCGACTTCGACAGTGGGAAATGACTTCTCGTTCCGGGAATATTTTTTACGCGCGCTGGCCTCGAGCGAACCGCTCATTTCACACGGGCGCATCTCGCCAACTACAAACCAGCCGGTGGCGACAGCGGTAATGCCACTCTGGGGAAGAAGGGGAGAATTCCTTGGGGTTGTAGCCACCAATATCCGACTGGAAGCGCTTAGCCAAACCCTGACCAAGATTTCGCACGAATACGATGACACAGAAGGCTTTGAAGTTTTTATTATCGATGCAAGTAGCCAGGTTGTTGCACACTCGAACACCGATTTGCTCCTCACACAAATTCCGGAAAGCCACACCTATATCACAGACCCTTTGCTGCTCGGCCGCGTCGATTCGGTGATCATAATCGCGCCCGACGGGATTGAGCGGCTTTACAGTTATGTACCCGTGTCCAGCGCCGGCTGGGGCGTCATCGTCAGTCGGCCCGCAGATGCTGCCTTTTCTACGCCGCGCACATTTTATCGCAGTGCCTTGGTTACGCTGGTCATTTTCTTGATCACCGGTTTGATTTTCTGGGCGGGACTAACCCGGCTGGTGATTCAACCGCTCGGGGCTATCGCGGCTTATAGTCGAACCATCGGACAACCACACGATCTATCTCAAACGCGCGATACGATGCTGCCCACACTTGCCCACCGTCCAGATCAGGTGGGGCGGCTGGCGCGCAGCATTATCCGTATGGAAGAATCCATTGAAGAGCGCTTCAAGGAGCTTTCCACCTTATTGGAAACGAGCGCGTCGGTGGTCTCGACGCTTGAGCCACAAGCTGTGCTCGACAGAATTCTGGAGGAGGTCGAACGCTTACTCAACTCCAGAATGATCGCTATCATTGCGCTGGATGAACAAACCAGTATCTTCCGCGTGCGCGCCAGTCGCGGTTTGTCCGAACACTATGTCAATCTGATTGCGATTGACCCCACTGAGCCACATTCGGTTTCTTTGCGCGCCCTGCGTACCGGGGAGCCGATCCAGATCAGTGACACGGAAACAAATCCGTCTTTCGCTGCCGATCGAGCCGGGGCGCGAGCCGAAGGGTATCGCGCGGTATTGGCCCTTCCACTCAACACACACTACGCGCCGCCTTCTGTGCTGCTGGTCTTTCGAGAAAAACCGCATGTCTTCACCGAGCAGGAAATCTCCTTACTTTCTAACTTCGCCAATCACGCTGCGATGGCAATCGAAAATGCAGCTTTGTTTGCTCGCAGCGATATGCGCTTGCAAGAACAAACCCGCCGCCTGGAAGCGCTGATCCTTTCGTTAAATGCCGGGCTGATTCTGGCTGGCCCGGAGGGGCGCGTGATTTACGCCAACCGGCGTATCAGCACGTTAAGTGAATTGCCACTCCAGGCGATTACTGGCGCAGAGGTAAATTACATTCTGGAGCATATTCTCCGGCACGCGAACGAACCGAAACAAAGTCTCCAGCAGATAAAAGATACGTTGGCCAGCCAAGATGAGCAAATCTCTGAATTCTTCCTGATCCAGCAAGGGCGCACATTTTGGTACCGGCTGCGCACATTTACTGTCACCGATATTCGCGGCGTATCACTCGGCCAGGGCATTATCATCAACGATATCACAGCCGATCGCGAGTTGGATCGTATGAAATCGAATTTAATTTCAACGGTATCACACGAGTTGCGCACCCCGCTTGCTTCTATTAAGGGGTATGCTTCTACGCTACTGGCAGTTGATGTTGAGTGGGATCATCAATCGCAACAAGAATTCCTAAAAATAATCTCGGATGAAGCTGATCGACTCTCGATATTGGTGAACGAATTGCTGGACCTTTCGCGGATTGATGCAGGTAGCTTGAAAGTGGAGCGACGGCCTTGCGATTTAGGCCTGATCATCGAGCGCGCCGCCAAACGCGCCAGCCCAACACCCGATTCTCGCTTGCGGGTAGAATTACCCTCCGGCCTGCCTCAGCTCTATGCCGATCAACGGCGCATTGAGGTTGTCTTGCGTAATATCATCGAAAATGCAGCCAAATATTCGGGGCAAGATTCGCCAATTTATGTACGCGCCAGCTTCGATGTCCATCAGATTACCGTAGCAGTGGCCGACGAAGGCCCTGGCATTCATCCCGATGAAGGCGAGCGCATCTTCAATAGTTTTTATCGTATCGAAAATGGCTTATCGCGCAACACATCGGGCGCCGGTTTGGGATTGGCGATCTGCAAAGGTTTCGTACAAGCGCATCAGGGCACCATTTGGCTGGAGCCAACTGAACGCGGCGCCTGTTTCATGTTCTCGCTGCCTCGCAATCCAGAGGACAACACATAACGCAAAATTATTTATAGTTCTACTTGCGGAAGCGTAAGTTTTATGTGCTCTTTAGGAAGGATGGAAATAATGAATAATCCAGTGGTATTGGTTGTAGACGATGAAAAAACACTGCGCGATTTTGTACGGCGCAACCTGGAAGTGCGCAGCTTTGGAGTCGTTACTGCGGCGAATGGGCTTGAAGCGTTGGCAATCTTCAATACACAAAATATCGATCTGGTCATTCTAGATATGATGATGCCGCGTATGGATGGGCTGGAAACTACCCGGCGTATTCGACAACATTCGACGGTTCCGATTATTATTTTAACCGCGCTGGATGAAGAAAGCGATAAAGTGCGCGCCTTCGATCTGGGGGCAGACGATTATTTGACAAAACCCTTTGGCGTGGGCGAGCTACTGGCACGCGTCAAAGCTGTATTACGCCGCTCGCGTTGGGCCGAATCGCCTACACGCCAGGGTCAGTTGATCCACGGAGAAATCATCGTGGATTTGGAGCGGCACAGCGTCAGCGTGCGCGGGCAGGGCATCAAGCTCACACCAACCGAATTCAGTTTGCTCATCTATTTGATGGAGCACGCCGGAAAAGTACTGCCACATCAGGCGATTCTCAGACAAGTATGGGGACCAGAATATGGTGAGGAAACCGAGTATCTACGGGTTTATATTGGGCATCTGCGCCAAAAAATTGAGCTTGACCCTTCTAACCCTCGCTGTCTGCTAACAGAACGGGGGATTGGGTATCGCTTTGAACCCCCTGTACAATATATTACCAACTAGAGTTTTTACCCTTTGGATGAGAACTCCCTTATCGCAAAAAGGGTTCAGACATTCTCGAATCATTCCAAAGAATATCTGTGTAACGCCGCGAGTGTAATTTCAAATTATCGTTGGGGGAATTTATATTGTTTTTAGGTTAGCAGCTTATTTTTTATCTTTTCTTTGCAAATTTTCACTATAATCAATTCCACTAGCGCGGAAACCGCGTCGTAGATTCATGCTTGCCGCTTCACTTGGACAAATTCTTTTCAAGTCAAGGAGGTGTGTCTAAAAAAGTAGTAAGGTGTTCAATCATTTGGATAATTAAAGTTATATCGGAGGAATTGAATGAAACGACTATTTACATTACTTTTTGCTTTATTGGTTGTTAGCACTATGCTATTGGCTGCCTGCTCACCGGCAGAAGCGCCCGCGGCGGAAGAACCGGCTGCAGCGGAAGAAATGGCTGAAGAAGAAGCTGCTCCCGCTGAAGAAGAGGCCGCTCCTGCTGAGGAAGCAGCCCCTGCCGAGGAGGCTGCTGCAGCCCCCGAGCCAGTTACCGTGGTTGTCGGCTTCACATCTTCGTTGACCGGCTCTCAGGAAGTTTCTTCCAAGCGCCAGGTGAACGGCTTTTCCCTGTGGATGAATCAGGTCAACGAGGCGGGTGGCGTCACCCTCAGCGATGGCACTGTTGTCACGTTTGAATATGTCACCTACGACGATGAATCTACCGCCGAGCGCGTGCAGGAACTGTACACCCGCCTGATTTCTGAAGACAACGCCGATTTCTTGATCAGCCCCTATTCGTCAGGCCTGACCTCCGCGGCTTCCATCGTTGCAGAACAAAACGGCAAGGTTATGATCACCACCGGCGCAGCCGATGATGCCGCCTACAAGACCGGCAATACCGGTCTCTTCCAACTCTACACCCCCGGCAGCCTGTATATGTCCAGCACGGTAGATATGCTTCAGGAACTTGATCCCGATGCCAAGATCGCCCTGGTCTACGAAGCTGCAAAATTCTCTACCAGCGTTGTCGAAGGCATCAAGCCTTATCTTGCAGACCGAGGCTTTGAGGTCGTTCTGGAAGAAAGCTACGCATCCGACACGGCAGACTTCGGCCCAATCGTCAATAAGATTGCCGGATCCGGCGCAACCGTATTGCTCGGCGGCGGTCACTACAATGATGGCACGGCTCTGGCTCGCGCCCTTTACGAGCGCGAGATTGGCCTGAACTTTGCCTATCTATTGGTTGCCCCTGCCGACTCCAAGTTCCCCGAACTGGGTGATGCGGCCATCGGTATCGCCGTTTCCAGCCAATGGGAACTCGCAGCTACGCA
Source organism: Anaerolineae bacterium (assembly GCA_014382605.1). Classification (GTDB taxonomy): domain Bacteria; phylum Chloroflexota; class Anaerolineae; order Anaerolineales; family UBA11858; genus NIOZ-UU35. The sequence continues at coordinate 10,153 of JACNJM010000260.1, read as the reverse complement.
CACCGAAGCCGAAGCAGCCAACATGGGTATGGATTGGTTTGGTTCCACCGGTGAAGATTTTGCAGCCGCCTATGAAGCCGCGGCTGGCGATCCCCCCACCTATCACGCCGCGGGTGGCTACACGGCAGGCCTGTTACTACAAAAGGCCATCATAGATGCCGACTCGGTTGACCCTGAAGCCGTCAAAGCCGCTTTGAATGCCATGAACCTGATGACTTTTTATGGTGGCATCCAATTCGACACATCCGAAGAAGCGCATGGTTTGCAAATCGCGCACAAAATGGTTGTAGCCCAGTGGCAAATGAATGACGCTGGCGAGTTGACGCGCGTGATCATTGCGCCTGCCGATGTCGCCACCGCCGAGCCGCTCTACCCGATTCCGGCTCCATAAACCACATCAACTATTCAAACATCCCTTCAGGACAAACATCTGAGGGGATGTTTGAAATTCTGACTTTTATTGGGAGCCACTATGCAACAAATCAACTTGCTTCTAACTTCTCTTCCCGATGGTATTTTACTGGGATTCGTTTATGGCGTTGTTGCCATGGGTCTGACATTAATCTGGGGTGTAATGAATGTCATCAATCTGTCACACGGGCCAATCATCGCGTTAGGAATGTTCAGCACCTTCATCTTGTTCATTCGCATGGGCATCAACCCATATTTGGGCCTCATCCTGGTCGCTATTATGGGGTTGTTGCTGGGAATTTTGATCTATTTTATAGCTGTCCACCGGGTGATCAACGCGCCACATCTCTCTTCGCTTTTGGCTACCTTCTCAGTAAATATGATTATCATTGGTATTGGGACAGCCGTCTTCACCACATCGCCCTATAATGTCGATTTCAACCTGGGCAGCTTTCCATTGGGAAATACAACCATACTCGGTACTCGGCTGGTTGCTGCACTCATCGCCTTAGTGGTCACCGGGGGATTGTATTTTTTCCTGTACAGAACCCGCCCCGGAAAATATATTCGCGCGGTTGCCAATAATCGCTCCGCTGCGGAGCTAATGGGCATCCCATCTACACAAATTCTGGCGCTCAGCTTTGGGATTGGAACCATGCTTGCCGCGATTTCGGGCGCCTTAATCGCTACTTTTTTTCCTTTCAACATTCTTTCAGGCGCCAACTACGAACTCAAAAGCTTCGTCATCGGCGTGTTGGGTGGCTTAGGGAATCCCGTGGGCGCGCTATTTGGCGGGCTGATCCTGGGCATTCTTGAAGGCATCATCCCCGCTTTTCTGGAAACATCTTGGGTACCAGTAATTGAGTTTGGTTTGTTCGTTTTGATTTTATTGGTTCGCCCAAGCGGCCTCTTTGGAGCAAAAAAATGAAAAACTGGCGGAATCATCTCGGTCTTGTCCTCCCGTTGCTGGTGATTATCGGTATGGCTATCTGGCCCAGCCTATCGGGAAGTGTTTCGAACCGCGAGAGCATCTTTACCATTCTGAAAGCCATCGCTCTGGCCTCCAGCCTTAATATTTTGCTGGGCTATACAGGGTATGTCAGCTTTGGGCATATTGTTTTCTACGGTTTTGGCGGTTATGTGGGCCTGTATCTGGTGAATGGTCTGGGATGGTCCATCTGGACGGGGATGCTGATGGGCGGAGTTGCATCAGCAATACTGGCTTTTATTTTGGGTAAAGCGATCTTGCGATTACGCGGGGCGTATTTTGCGCTGGCTACCATCGGGATCAACGAAGCCATGAAAGCCTTTGTTAATAATTTTGACTTGTTCGGCGGGCCGATTGGCATGACCCTGAACTTCTCGGTGTATAAATCATACGGCGGTGCAGCTCAAGCATTAAATATGGCGTTTTATATCATGGCTGGTCTGACGGCCATTGCGCTCGTCATCAGTCATCTTGTGCGCACGTCAAAGTTTGGCCTGGGTTTGCAAGCGATCCGCGAGGATGAAGATGCCGCCGAGGTAATGGGTGTCATTGCGCCTAATGCCAAAACCTGGGCGTATGTACTCTCGGCGCTGATACCTGGTATGGTAGGCGTGCTCTTCTTCTTTAAGAATGGCAATGTAGAGCCCCATGTGGCCTTCCCGCTACATGCTTCGATTGAGTTACTCGTCATGGTGATGCTGGGTGGGCAAGGTACAGTGCTCGGCCCGATCTTGGGTGCATTTGCCTATCAGGGAATGCGCGGATATTTTGTGACCAGCGATTTCTTTAAGAATATTCAATTGTCTGTATCTGGCGTTTTATTACTGCTCATCGTGTTATTTATCCCGGCAGGCGCTATTGGCTGGCTTCGTAATCGCGTGCCAGTACTTCGGAGGGTATTACAATGAGTATCATTTTACAAGTGGAAGGTTTGTCCAAAAATTTTGGCGGCCTGAAGGCGCTCTCCAACGTCACGTTTGACCTCCCCGAAGGCCAAATCATGGGTCTGATTGGCCCCAACGGCGCTGGCAAGACCACGCTTTTCAATGTGATTAACGGCGTTTATCCGGCAAGTGAAGGCCGGGTTATGTTTCGTGGAAATGATGTCACCGGATTAAAGACCTACGAAATGGCTCGCAAAGGACTGGCGCGAACACATCAGGTTGTTAAACCGCTCAATGAACTTACTGTACTCGAAAACGCAGTCGTTGGGGCATGTTTTGGCCGCCACGGCTATGGATTGCGCAAAGCATCCGAGGTAGCGATGGAAGTGCTGCAATTCGTAGGTCTGGAACAGCGCACCGAACAACTGGCCGCCAGCCTGAATATTGCTCAGAAAAAACGCCTCGAATTGGCGCGCGCCCTCTCCGCCCAACCCGAAATCATCCTGCTTGATGAAGTTCTGGCTGGGCTAAATCCATCCGAAATTGCCGACATGGTCGAAACCGTACACAAGATTCGTGAACAAGGCATAACCATCATTATGATCGAACATGTTATGGATGCGGTGATGAATGTTTCCGATCGTATGATTGTGCTCAATTTTGGTGCGCAAATTGCCGAGGGCACTCCCGATGAAATCAAAAACAACCCGCGCGTGATCGAAGCTTATCTGGGCGATCCCAAGCTGGCCGAAAAACTGATGCGGCAGCACGAGCAAGAGGTATAGCCATGAATATTCTTGAAATCAAAGACGTGACTTCCGGATACGGTGAAGTCCAGATTCTCTGGGGCGCAACCATGGCGCTTGAACCCGGTAAACTCACTTCACTAGTTGGGGCCAACGGCGCAGGAAAAACCACCATGCTTCGCACCATCATGGGATTGCTCAAGCCCTGGAATGGTTCCATTCATTTCAAGGGTGAGGATATTAGCAAACTCTCGGCACATGAAAAGGCCGCCCGCGGGCTGATTCTTGTCCCTGAGGGCAGGCAACTCTTCACCGATATGAGTGTGGTTGAAAACCTTGAGATGGGTGCATCACCACCACGCGCGCGCCCACACATCGATAAAAATTTCAAACTGGTCTACGAAATGTTCCCACGACTTCTGGAACGCAAAAATCAAAAATCTGGCACGCTGAGCGGTGGCGAGCAACAGATGCTCGCCGTAGCGCGCGGTATTATGGGCGAACCGATCATCTTGATGATGGATGAACTCTCACTGGGATTGGCTCCGGTGCTGGTACTGGATCTATTTGAAGGACTGGGCCGCCTCAAAGAAGCTGGCATCTCCATGCTCCTGGTCGAGCAAAACGTACAGATGGCGCTGGCAATCAGCGATTACGGGTACGTGTTATCACACGGCAAAGTAGAACTTCAAGGCAGGCCGCGCGAACTTATCAACAATGAACATATCCAGGCCGCCTATCTAGGCGGCTAACGAAAAAATAGGTCATTCATTTTTTGTGATGACTATCACTAATCGTTGGGCTTATTTACCGGTATACTGGAAAAAATTCTTTGGGAATTGCCGTCGTTGCCCCCAGATACAGGGGTGTTCGGAGAAAATCCCGTCAGTTCATAAAGAACCAAAATGAAAATAGGTTGAGGGTAGTTGCCTTTTATCAATAAGGAGTAAATCATGTTAGTAGGCGAAAGAATGTCTCATCCGGTAATTACGATTGCACCCGACTTGCCCATCACCGAAGCGGTTAACCTGATGCGCAAGGAACATATTCGCCGTACACCAGTAGTCAAAGGCGGCAAACTGGTCGGGATTGTTTCAGACAAAGACTTGCTCAACGCATCCCCCTCCCCGGCGACTTCACTAAGTATCTGGGAAATGAATTATTTGCTCAGTAAAATCAAAGTAGAAGATGTGATGACAACGGAGATTCTCTCCATCAATGTAGATACTCCAGTTGAAGAAGCGGCCCGCATTATGGCCGATAATAAAATCGGCGGCTTACCCGTGATGAAAGATAACCGGGTTGTGGGCATGATCACTGAAACCGATCTCTTCAAAATTTTCCTTGAATTGATGGGCGCTAGAGAAAAGGGCATTCGCGTCACTGCCATGATTCCCGAAAAAGTTGGTGAGCTGGCCGATCTCACGAAGGCAATAGCAGAAGCCGGTGGCAACTTCATTTCATTTGGCCAAACCGCAGGTGAAGACCCCAGCAACCGTGAAGTCACGTTTAAAGTTTCCGGCCTTGACGAAAGCAAAGTAAAAAAAGCGATTGATCCGTTTATTGAAAAAATCACGGACATCCGTCTCTGTTGCCCATAATAATCCCAGAAATATAGCAAAAAAACAGGGTGCGTGCAGCGTTATATGTTGCACGCACCCTGTTTTTGCATTTTCTCTGCGAAGGCGTTAGCCTGAGCAATTACATTTACAGTATAATTCTCTACATGACAACTACCATCGTAGCACTGGATATTGAAACAACAGGATTGAACCCAAAATCGGATAACATCACCGAAATTGGCGCGATACGCTTTCGCGGCAGCCGGATTGATGGCGAATGGCACAGTCTCATCAACCCCGGAAAGCGCATTCCTCCCCATATCACACAATTAACCGGCATCACAGACGCAATGGTGCGCGATAAACCCTCGATCAACGAAGTGCTTCACGATCTGGTCAATTTTATTGGCGATGCACCCGTGCTGGGACATAATGTGCGCTTTGATCTCGGCTTTTTGCAGCAGCATGGAATTTTGCATTCCAACGAGCCCCTGGATACCTACGAAATGGCCGCCGTATTAATGCCTAACGCCGGACGATATGCGCTTGGCGCGCTGGCTCAGGCACTCGGCATCATCTTGCCTGCCACGCACCGCGCTCTGGATGACGCCAAAGTTACCCATCGCGTCTATCTTCAACTCTATGAAGCGGCCCTCGAACTGCCGATCGAAATTTTGGGCGAAATTGTCCGGCTTGGCGATGATATCGAAAATTGGGGTGGATACGGATTATTTTTTGAGGTGCTGCGGGCGCGCTCGAAAGAAGTTATCCCGGCCCGCAAAGCACGCGGTGGATTCTTCGGCCCATTATTCAACGCACAGCAGCCACCCCCGCAAACGCTCACGCCGCTTGAGCCTACCATCCCCTTAGACAGCGATGAAATTGCCTCTGTCCTCGAATACGGCGGAGAATTTTCAAAATTTTTTGAGAATTACGAATATCGCCCGGAGCAAGTGGAAATGCTGCGCTCCATCAGCGATGCGCTTTCACAAGGCCGGCATTTAATGGTAGAAGCAGGTACTGGCGTAGGCAAATCGTTTGCCTACCTTATTCCAGCAGCCCTGTGGGCTTTGAAAAATGAACATCGCGTAGTGATCTCTACCAACACCATCAACCTGCAAGATCAGTTAATCAACAAAGATATCCCCGATCTGCAAGAAGCGCTCAATTTGAATATTGCTGCAACGGTACTCAAAGGCCGCAATAATTATCTTTGCCCACGCCGCCTGGAACAACTCCGCCGCCGCGGACCAGATACGGCGGAGGAGTTACGCATTCTTGCCAAGATCATGGTTTGGCTGCAAAATGGCGGAAATGGCGACCGCGCCAATATCAATCTGAATGGCCCTATCGAACGCGAAATCTGGGGCAAATTATCTGCTGCAGACGATGGCTGCTCTGCTGATAATTGTGTTAAACATACTGGGGGAGCCTGTCCCTTTTATCGCGCCCGCCAATCGGCACAAAACGCGCATCTCATTATTGTGAACCACGCCCTCCTGCTGGCCGATGTCGCCACAGGTAGCCGCGTACTTCCCGAATATCAGTATCTGATTGTCGATGAGGCTCATCATCTGGAAGATGCCAGTACCAACGCGCTCAGTTTCCGCGCCACGCAATCGGACTTTATTCGCCTGCTGCGCGAATTGGGCAGCTACCGCACCGGCGCATCCAGCGGGCTTTCGGGATTGATGGGACGTTTGTTGACGCTGCTCCACGACGGGGTGAGCCCCAGCGAGTATGCCGGAGTCAGCCACCTGGTCGAGCGCGCCAGCGATCACGCCTTTCAATTAGAAAGTCTTTCGCGCGCTTTCTTTGAAACCATCGATCATTTCCTGTTCGAGCAACGTGAGGGCCAGGCAATTGGCCCTTACGCTCAGCAGGTACGCATCCTGCCAGGGACGCGCGTCCAACCCGCCTGGCTGGAAGTTGAAGTTTCGTGGGAAGATACCCACCAAATGGCAACCGCCCTGCTTGGCAAAATTGAACAAATTGCAAAGGCAATTCACGATATTGGCGAGGCCGGTTTCGGTGATGTTGACGCGCTCGAAGAGCAGTACCACGAAATTATTAACGCCTACAAACGACTGCGCGAATTAACCGAAAATGTAGAAGCGCTGGTGTTTGAGCCACAGCCCGAACAGATTTACTGGGCCGAAATTCGCGCCAACGGGCGCGGCATTACCCTGCAGGCCGCTCCGCTGCATATTGGGCCGTTGGTGCAAGAACATCTCTGGCACGAAAAAATTTCCATGATCCTGACTTCGGCAACACTGACAACGGCGGGCGAATTTGACTACTTACGCGGGCGGCTCAGCGCCGAAGATGCCGAAGAACTGGCTCTCGGTTCCCCCTTCGATTACGAAAATTCTACCCTGCTGTATATCCCCAACAATATTCCTGAACCGAGTGACCGCAACGGGCACCAGCGCGCCATCGAAAGCAGCCTGATTCACCTCGCTAAAGCAACTGGCGGGCGCATGTTGGCGCTGTTTACCTCTTATGCGCAACTCCAGCGCACTTCACGCGCCATCTCATCGGCGCTGGGCGACGCGGGCATTATTCTTTTTGAACAGGGCGAAGGCGCTTCGCCGCATTCTTTGCTGGAAAGTTTCCGTGCCGCGGATCAGGCCGTTTTATTGGGAACACGCGCCTTTTGGGAGGGGGTTGATATCCCCGGAGATGATCTCTCGGTGCTGGTAATTGTCAAACTCCCCTTTGGGGTGCCCTCCGACCCGGTGATTGCTGCCCGCTCCGAGACCTTTGAGCAACCCTTCTACCAGTACACGATCCCCGAAGCGATTTTGGAGTTTCGACAAGGGTTTGGCCGCTTAATCCGCACCGAGTTTGACCGCGGCGTGGCCGTGATTCTGGACCGTCGCGTGATCTCAAAAAGTTACGGTCGCTCTTTCGTCGATTCTCTCCCGCAATGCACCACGCGTGTTGGGCCATTGCAGAACCTGCCCGAAGAAGCCGCGCGCTGGTTAAATTTGTAATTTTTCACCACAAAGTACACGAAGGAATACAAGTTGAACCAATTTAACCAAAATCTTCGTGCTTCTTTGTGTACTTATGTTTTCACACAGATGAAATATAAACTCCCTTTTCTCCTTTTCGCCTTTGCGTTAATAATTACCCCCGTGAGCGCACAAATCCAGACCGAGCCGCGCCCTGTATCGGTCTCATCCACCGGCGAAATGGGCAATTTGCCATCCAGCGCGCCAAGCCTTTCTAACGATGGGCGTTTTGTGGCCTTTCGCTCGGAGGCCGATAATCTGGTCGAGGGAGATACGAACAGCGTGGCCGATATTTTCGTCCACGACCGGCTAAACGCAACCTCCGAACGCGTTTCACTTTCATCCATCGGCGAGCAGGCCGATGCCCCCGCTGAACAGCCCATGATCTCAGCCAACGGGCGCGTGGTTGTTTTCCAATCGGCTGCACAAACACTCGTCCCCGGTCTGGCACAGAGCGAGAGATACAGTCATATTTATGCGTATGACCGATTAACAGGTATTATCGAACGCATTTCCGTCAACAATCGCGGCGAAAACGGAAATGGGAATTCACGCAATCCCAGCATTTCGGCCACGGGGCGTTATGTGGCCTTCATGTCTCACGCCAGCAACCTGGCTCTGGGAGATACGAATGACGCCAGTGATGTTTTTATACACGACCGCCTGAGCGGGCACACAACCCGCGTTTCGGTGGGTACGCGCGGACAAGAAGGCAACGCCGACTCCGGCGAGCAACTGGCGATCGCCGCCGACGGACATACCGTCGTCTTCTCATCGCAAGCCACTACATTGGCAACATCTTTCGACAGCGAAAATCGTCTCTACTATCATAACCGCGTGACGGACGAAACTTCATATCTGAACTTTCCGGCAGATGGACGTCAACGCGAGTTACTGCAAATCACCAGCTCCAGCGACGCGGTGACATTTGTTGGCCTGGCGCAGCTTGATGACAATACCGTTGAAATTCTGATCTTCAAACCCTATAACTACACTGCCGAAAGCCTCGCCACCCTGGCTGCCAGCAGCGCCAGCGACCCTCAAATTGCGCTTTCGGGGGATGGATTTACGCTCATTACAGCCCTGCCCATTGAGAACAACAGCAACCAGATGCAGCACGTTGACCTGCATACCACTGAAACCATTGCGCTCACGCCCGCGAATGTTGAATCTGTAGCCATCTCACAAGACGGCCAAACTGTTGCCTATGCGCAAAGCGATGCCCGCGGCGTGGCGCAGATTTATCTGCTTGCTGAAGGGCAAGCGGGCCTCACCTTCAGTGGACGCGTGACCGACGCACTTGGCAGCCCGTTAGGATTCGTGAATATCGCCACGTCGGATGGGGAAACTGTTTATACCGACGAGAATGGATATTTCTTCTTTGGCAGTCACCCACCCGGGGTTACAGTTCTGACTCCTGCCAAAGACGGGTACACCTTTGGGCCGCGCACCAAACTAATTAATATTGACGCCACCCTCGCCGATATCCACTTCACAGCCTATCCCGAAAATATTCTCAAAGAAGCCGCAAAAGACCTGGGGATGCCCTATGCCGCCGAGCGCGGCGAAAGTGGCTCTTTCCACGGCTACGCGGCGGGCTATTGCACCGATTTAGTGCTGGACGCTTATACCTGGGGAGCCGAATTCAATATCCAGGCCGCGCTGGAGCAAGATTACCGCGCCCAGCCGGAGCATTTTTATAATTGGCGTGATGCCCGCAACGCCCACGATATGTGGCGCTATCTGAGTTATTCCGGGCAAATGCTGGCGCACGCGCTTCCTTATTTACCGGGCGATATTGTCTTTTTCGACCTGAGCGAAGATGGCGAGATCGACCATGTCAGTCTGGTTTCGGAGATTGATGAACAAAATCGCCCCTATCAGATGTACGATGCTACAGGCAAAATCGCCGACAACCCCGATGGTCTGGCCGATGAGTTGCGCTGGGTTGAGTTTCATGAGCGCACCGTGCGCGGCCACGCCCGCTGGTCAGGGCTGTTCGAGCCGATGGTGCCAGAACTGCCCGGCGGAACGTATTTGCAAGCCGCAGTGGGATCGGCTCTGGCGGAATTACGCCTGCTCGACCCGCAGGGGGGCAGCCTAACCCAGACACAACGCGACACCCCCGGCGGCACGTTCGTTGACCTGGGCTGGGAGCAAAGCGTCAGCGTGATCTCGCCCCAGGAGCTTGGCGAAAACTATATTGTCGAAATTCATAACCCCGGCGCAGAGGCAGCCGCGTTCATTTTTTTGGCCCACACCATCCAAGATGGCATAGTAACCACCCGCGTGGAATACAAAGCCGCGCTTGCACCTGATGAAACCATATCGCTGCTCTTGCAACTCTCAGTGGATGAAGCCGGGCAATTGACATTGAGCGCGCCGGAGTTGAAAGAAGAATGACGGATCAATATTTTGGGGTCAAAGGTGACATTCACCTGGTTTTGAGCAAAACTTCGCCTGAAAATGACGGGTGACTGTCACCTTCCCCGTTTTTTTGAGATGATAAGAGAAATTGATGAAAAGACTTTTGCTATTTGCCCTC
>JACNJM010000115.1:14347-18109 GCA_014382605.1 Anaerolineae bacterium | reverse complement strand
CGCAATTATACCGCTTCTTGACATCCCCTTTGCTGTTAGATAAAATCATGGGGCTTTATGAAGGGCCTGTAGCGCAGTTGGGAGCGCGCTTCAATCGCACTGAAGAGGTCGAGGGTTCGAATCCCTCCAGGTCCATTTTGTTGACGGAATTCTGTTTTATGGTAGAATCTTGCACTGTTAACTGCGGGGGCCCATGGCGCAGCTGGGAGCGCGCTTCAATGGCATTGAAGAGGTCGAGGGTTCGAATCCCTCTGGGTCCACTACAATAAAGAACCCCGGTCTGAGTACCGGGGTTTGCAATATCAACACAGGAGTAGTAGGTTATCTGCCAGCGAGCCGGGGTCACCGGGTGCAAGCCACGGCAAAGGTGTTTGCAGAGCACAGTCTCTCAAGAGCAATCTTGGGAGGTGATCAGAACCAAACTCGCCTGCTGCATGCAAGTTGCAGAATTCACTGGTGAATCGATTAGTCAGTGACGGAATCGCCCGTTATCGCGGTCTGAGTGGTTCAATCGTTTGATCAGATGACGAATGAACAATCAGGGTGGTACCGCGAAGTAGATCTCTTCGTCCCTGAGTGGCGAAGGGATTTTTGTTTTAAGACTGGAGAAGAAAATGGCCCCAAAATACAATCCCACCAAGATCGAACCAAAATGGCAATCGCAATGGAAAAAAGATGGCCTTTATCAGGCGGATGTTGATCCTTCAAAACCCAAGTTTTATGCCCTGACCATGTTGCCCTATCCATCTGGCGATTTGCATATTGGTCACTGGTATGCCATGACCCCCAGCGATGCGCGCGCCCGTTATATGCGCATGAAGGGCTATAATGTCATGTTCCCGATTGGTTTCGATTCTTTTGGCTTGCCAGCCGAAAATGCGGCTGTCAAGCGCAATACGCATCCCAGAGAATGGACTTATGCCAATATTGAGCGCATGCGCCAACAATTAAGCAGTATGGGCGCCATGTGGGATTGGCGGCGTGAAGCCGTTTCATCGGATGAAAAATATTACCACTGGACACAGTACTATTTCTCACAACTCTACAAACATGGCTTGGCCTATCGCAAAATGTCGCCGGTCGATTTTTGCCCCACTTGTAATACCACACTTGCCCGTGAGCAGGTTTGGGGTGAAGATCGCCATTGTGAACGCTGCGAAACACCGGTCATCAAGAAAGACCTGGAGCAGTGGTTCTTTAGCACAACGAAATATGCTGAAGAACTACTAGACTTCTCGCCGATTGATTGGCCGGAGCGGGTGCAGACTCTGCAAACCAACTGGATTGGCCGCTCTGAGGGAGCTTCGGTGATTTTCACTGCGTTGCCCCCATCTCCCAACGGGAGAGGGGCCGGGGGTGAGGGGTTTCCCATGGAAATCTTCACCACACGTCCCGACACCTTGTGGGGCGCCACCTTTATGGTGCTGGCCCCGGAGCATCCCCTGGTAGACCAGATTACCACCGAGACGCAGCGCTCGCAGGTTGAAGAGTACAAATCTCAAGCCGCACGCCAATCCGATATCGAGCGCGAAGCCACCGACAAAGAAAAAACAGGCGTATTCACCGGTGGGTATGCTGTCAATCCGGTCAATAATGCCCGCATCCCGATCTGGATCGCCGATTATGTGCTGATGACCTATGGCACAGGGGCTATTATGGCGGTTCCGGCGCACGACGAGCGCGATTTCGCTTTTGCCCGCTATTTTGATCTGGAGATCATCCCCGTAATTCAACCCGAGGGAGAAAGCTTTGATGGTACTACCATGCCCGAAGCCTATATCGGCCCCGGCCTGATGATTAACAGCGCCCAATTTAACGGAACGGCTGTGACAGATGAAAAAGGCCGTAAAAACCCCGGGATCAGTGTGGTAATTGACTGGCTGGAAGAAAAGGGGATCGGCAATGAATCGATCAACTACCGCCTGAGAGATTGGTTGATCTCGCGCCAGCGATACTGGGGGGCACCTATCCCGATGGTCTGGTGTGATACCTGTGGTTGGAACCCCGTCCCCGACGACCAGCTCCCGGTGGTGTTGCCCGACGATGTGGAATGGCGGCCAACGGGTGAGTCTCCGTTGAAATTCCACCCCACCTGGAGTAAAACCACCTGCCCCGAGTGTGGCGGCGAAGGCCAGCGCGAAACCGATACAATGGATACCTTCATGTGTTCGTCCTGGTATCATCTGCGTTATCTCAGCCCGGATTATGATAAAGGTCCCTTTGACCCGGAAGAATATAACTACTGGATGCCGGTCGATACCTATACCGGAGGGATTGAACACGCCACCATGCACCTGATCTACACGCGCTTTTTCCACAAAGCCGGACGCGATATGGGCATAATGAAAGGCCCTGAGCCAATGGCGCAACTGCGCAATCAGGGTATGGTGCTGGGTGAAGATGGCGAAAAAATGTCCAAGAGCCGCGGCAACGTGATTGCCCCGGATGCGCTGGTTAATGCTTATGGTGCAGATACCATCCGCGCTTACCTGATGTTCTTCGCCCGCTGGGATTTGGGCGGCCCTTGGGATAGCCAGGGCGTAGGCGGCCCGGCACGCTGGTTAAAACGCGTTTGGACATTGTTTACAGAAACAACGAAACCCCTAAAGGTGTCTGCTGGTGTCGAACGTGAATTGCGCCGCAAGGTGCATCAGACCTTAAAGCGCGTGACGTATGATTTTGAGCAATTTGAATTCAATACCATTGTTTCATCGCTGATGGAGTTGCTCAATTATATGTATCAGGCGCGTGATGAAGGTGCAGTTGGAACCCCAGCCTGGGACGAGGCCCTGGATATTTACCTGCGTATGATGGCTCCAGTCACGCCGCACGTGGCCGAAGAACTCTGGGTTGAAGTGTTGGGTAACTCTTACTCAATTCACAACCAGCCTTGGCCGCAGGTAGATGAAAAAGCCGCTAAAGTCGATGAGATTGCCCTGATCGTGCAGGTGAACGGCAAACTGCGTGACCGTATCACCGTTCACGCAGACATTAACGAAGCCGATGCCAAACAGGCTGCTCTCGACAGCGAAGCCGCACAACGCTTTATGGATGGCAAACAGCCTCGCAAGGTTATCTATGTGCCGGGCAGGCTGGTCAATATTGTTGTGTAGAACAAAAGCCGGGGTTTCAAAATGAACTCCGGCTTTTTTGTCGCGGTATAATGAATTTCCGAAAAACGATTCGGAACCCAATCGAATTGTGTTGTAAACTTTCATCCCAAAGGTTGGCGTTGATACGCTGGAGTGTATGATGACTTTTGAGAATAGCCCATCGTTAGACGCAAATATTACATCTGGCAAGAAGCCACCGCATCTGAATGTTGTAAAAATTCGGGTGCTACTCTACAGCGTGATAGGGCTGTTGGCTATAATTCTGATCGGTGTGGTGTTTTTCTACCTTGCAACACGCCCAACTGAATTGCCAGTTGGCGGCCTTGATGGTTGTGTGGTCTCTACAGATGGTGTGCCATTGGTTTCAATGGTTGAAGTTGGCAAACATAGCAAGCCCACATTGAGTGATGGGTGTTTCTTCTTTGCTGCAATACCGCCGGGTGAATATCAAATCAATATCAAGCCATCTTTGGGTGGCGAATGGACACAGACAATCCAGATCATTTCTGGGCAGGCAGTTGCGTTGGGCGAAATTACAATTTCCAGGTGAAGCATAATGTATCGAATTAAATCTCGCCAATCCGGGCAAGGACTCGTTGAAGTTGCACTTGTTATCGTGCTGGTGGCTGTTGTGGCCTTGCTGGCTCTT
>JACNJM010000115.1:0-14142 GCA_014382605.1 Anaerolineae bacterium | reverse complement strand
TGGGGAACCTATCGCTTTACGGATATTGACCTTAACCCTGCCGATTGGAGCGATCCCGTAGAAGGCATTTATTGGAATCCACACGGCACCGATGTTGGATTAGCAAACCGCTCTGGTGATAACTTGCAAATTTATGTAGATGACCTTGATGGCAACACTCTGCATTTATATGATGGTTGGAATATATGGTGCCGCGCCGATGACGGCGAATGTTATTACCACACCGTTGCGCCGGGGAATGAAGTTGATCTTTCCACATTGGTTGTTGTTGAGGACTAGACCGCGTAATTGATTATTCCGGAGTTCCTATGCGCTTTTCAGATTTAAACTGGTTCGATGTGGAAAACTATCTCGAAAACGATGATCGCCTCATGCTAATACTGGGTGCTTGCGAGCAGCACGGCTACCTCAGTCTGCTGACGGATGCCAATATTCCTCAGGCATTGGCCGATGCTGCTAGCCAGCAGACAGGAGCGCTAGTTGCGCCGCCACTTAATTTTGGCGCATCGCCTTATTTCCTGGCGTATCCAGGGACAATGTCTCTGCGCATAGCCACATTAATGGATATTGTTGAAGATTTAGTAAAGTCGGTTTACGCGCAGGGTTTTCGCCGTTTGCTCATTCTCAACGGACATGGCGGCAACGATCCGGTGCGCGGGCGGCTCTATGAGGTTGCCAGTGAATTGCCTGATTTGCGCATTTCCTGGTACGCCTGGTGGCAGTCGCACAGCGTCGAGGCTGTGGCTGTGCAACACAGCCTGAAGCCCTATCATGCCGGTTGGGTGGAGGCTTTCCAATTTAACCAAGTAACTGAACTGCCCTCCGGGGAGAAAACCCCGCCGCACGTTCCCGGTTTATTGGGCGCCAATGAAGCCCGTCAGGTGTATGGGGATGGTGTCTTTGGGGGCGCGTATCAGGTAGATGCAACTATTATGCGCAAAATTTTCGATGCATCGTTGGGGGATGTGGTTCATATGCTCAAGTTTGAATAGGAACCTTTGCGGTAAAATAGAGGGCAGCGGGACTCCCCCGGGGGGTGGCTGCCTTTTTTTGTAACACACCACCCCGAGATGAGTCTGAATCCCCCTGTCTGATGATAGGGAATATCTAAAAAGGAAAGCATAATCCCATGAAAAAAGAAGTCATTACCGCCAAAAATGCACCCAAAGCGATTGGCCCTTATTCTGCTGGCGTGCGCGCCGGGCATTTTGTGTATACGGCCGGGCAGTTGGGCCTCGATCCGTTGACGGGCGAATTTGTCTCGGATGAAGTTGTGGAACAAACCCGTCAGGCGCTGAAAAATTTGAAGGCGGTGTTAGAAGCTGGGGGTGCGGCACTGGAGAGCGTCGTCAAGACGACGGTGTTTTTGCGTGATATGAATGATTTCGGCGCCATGAACGCAGTTTATGCTGAATTTTTTACCGAGAATTTTCCAGCCCGCTCGGCTGTGCAAGTGGCACGCTTGCCGAAAGACGCGGCTGTAGAGATTGAAGCGGTGGCGTTGGCGGCCAGCTAGGGGCACGACAGGGCAGCATTTTTGTGGTAAAACTGCCTCTTGCGCGTCGTTTTGACGCGATTTTTCAAACCCGGCGGCCCCATGTCTGAACCCACTGTTTCGGTAATTATCCCCTGCTATAACGAGCAGAATACCATTCATTTGTTGCTCAATGCCCTTTGGGAGCAAGTTTATCCGCGCGAAAAAATCGAAATAGTAATTGCCGATGGCATGTCTACCGATCAGACGCGGCAGAAAATTGCTGAATTTCAGCAGGCGCATCCTGAGTTAGTGATTTCGATTATCAATAATCTGAAACGCACCATCCCGGCGGCTCTGAATCGCGCCATTGAAGTTGCGCGCGGCGAAATCATTGTGCGGCTGGATGCTCACTCTATGCCGCAGCCCGATTATGTGCCGCGCTGCGTGGATGCGCTTGAATCAAATCTGGGTCAAAATGTCGGTGGTGTTTGGGAGATACGTCCTGGCGGTAAGCGCAAGATAGCACGCGCTATTGCGGTTGCGGCTGCACACCCATTGGGCGTTGGCGATGCGCGTTACCGTGTGGGTGGCGAATCCCAGGCTGTAGATACGGTTCCGTTTGGCTCATTTCGGAAAACACTATTGGAAGAAGTGGGCAGTTTTGACGAGACATTGTTAACGAACGAAGATTACGAATTCAATGTGCGCATACGTCAGGCCGGGCATACCGTCTGGCTAGATCCAAATATTCGCTCCGTATATTTTGCGCGCTCTACGTTAGCAGGGTTGGCGCGTCAGTATTGGCGTTATGGCTATTGGAAACTGCGCATGTTGCTGCGTTATCCAGATACCTTTCGTTGGCGGCAGCTTTCGGGCGCGTTTGTGCTGACCTGGTTGGTACTGGGGTTACTCTCTATCTGGTTTGCGTTGGCGCGTTGGCTATTGTTGGCCGAAGCTGTGGTATACGCATCTGCGCTGCTCTTCGCCGGTATTCAGAGCGCTTATCACCGCCGTGATCTGGCGCTGGTGTTGCGTGTTCCCCTGGCAATTGCTGTGATGCACTTCTCTTGGGGGGGCGCCTTTTTGTGGAGCCTGCTGGAATATCTGATGGGTGTATATTTCTTGCGCAGAAAAAAAATATGAGTCAACAACAACCCGCTTCTCATTTATGGCGTTTAGGCTTTCGCGAACGGCGCACACTGTTGCTGATCGTAGATTTTTTAATTGGCGCAGTTGCGGTGATTGTTGCCCTGGTTGTATGGGGCCGAAGTGAAGAGTGGTTAGGTCTTTCGCTAGAATTCTTGCGCGAGCGGGTGGCTTTATGGTTTTATGTGCTGCCACTGGTCTGGTTGTTGTTGATGCTTGAAATGTACGATGTCCACCGGGCGGCAAGCCAGCGCCAGGTATTACGCGGCGTTGCTGCCGCCACGTTTGTTGGGCTGATCTTGTATTTGGGCGTTTACTTCGCTTCAGAAAGCCCCTTGCCGCGTTTAGGGGTGGCGGTATTTTTGGCAACATCCTCAGTTCTGACGTTATTGTGGCGTTTGATCTATATCCGTATTTTCACGGCGCCCGAATTTGTACGGCGCGTGTTATTGGTTGGCGCTGGCCGGGCGGGGTGTACAATCTTGCGCGTTATCGATCAATTGGAGCCGAAGCCTTTTGAGTTGGTCGGCATTATTGATGACAACCCCGATCTTTTGGAGACAAATATCGAAGGCCATGCGGTAATTGCCAATAGCAATCAGATTCTGTCACTCATTGAAAAAGAACGCATCACCGATCTTATCGTTGCCATTTCAGGCACGATGATGGGCAGCACTTTCCAGACTATTCTCGACGCCCAGGAGCGCGGTGTAGAGATCACGCGGATGCCGGTGGTCTATGAAGAACTCGCCGGACGCGTGCCGATTAGCTTGCTCGAAACCGATTGGCTGTTGCGCTCTTTTGTAGATGAATTTCGCATCAGCGGATTCTACGAGTTTTCCAAACGTGTTGTCGATATCCTGGGTGGGCTAGTAGGCATGCTGATCCTGCTCTTTTTCTTGCCTTTTGTCAGCATGGCAACCTTGTTGGAGACGGGCAGACCAATTTTTTACCTGCAGGAACGTCTAGGTAAGGGTGGGCGAGAATACAAGATTATTAAATTCCGCACGATGCGCCTGGATGCTGAGGCCGATGGCAAACCGGTGTTGGCGACTGAAGATGATGATCGCGCTACTGCTGTCGGGCGGATGCTGCGCCGTACCCATTTAGATGAATTGCCCCAATTTCTCAACGTGCTACGTGGCAATATGAGCCTGGTCGGACCGCGGGCAGAGCGGCCGCAATTGGTGGAGCATTTTCAACGTCGGATTCCATTTTATCGGGCGCGGCTGTTGGTTAAGCCGGGAATCACAGGTTGGGCGCAAGTCAATTATGGTTATGCTGCTTCGCTTGAAGAAACGCAGGTTAAGCTTGAATATGATCTTTATTACATCAAGCGCCGCAATCTGCTTTTAGATTTGTTGGTTTTGTTACGAACGCCAGCCACCGTGCTGGGCATGAAAGGACAGTAAATGACCATCTCGTTGGTGACAGGTGGAGCCGGATTTATCGGCTCGCATATTACGCGGGAATTACTTGCGCGCGGCGATCAAGTGCGCATTCTGGATAACTTCTCTACTGGCAAACAGGAAAACCTGGCCGATATTGAGGCCGATATTGAACTCATTCAGGGGGATATACGGGATATTATGGCCGTTGAACAGGCTGTGGATGGCGTGGAATATATATTTCATCATGCTGCGATGGTGTCGGTGCCGCTATCGGTGGAAAACCCGCAGGAATGTTTCGATGCGAATGTGCAAGGAACGGTAAATCTCCTCGAGTGCGCGCACCACGCCGGAGTGAGTCGCCTGGTACTGGCTTCATCGGCTGCCGTCTATGGTGAATCGCAGGCTTATCCGCTCAGTGAATCCGGCGAGACCATGTCGTATTCCCCCTATGCCGCATCGAAACGCGTCAACGAAATTTATGCCGATTTGTATACTCGCACCACGGATATGGGCGTGACTGCGTTGCGATATTTTAACGTCTACGGGCCGCGTCAGTCGCCCGATTCGCACTATGCAGCCGCGATCCCTATTTTTATTCGTTTAATGCTGGATGGCAAGCAGCCGGTGATTTATGGCGATGGTTTGCAGAGCCGCGATTTTGTTTTTGTGGGGGATGTCGTGCGCGCCAACCTGATGGCAGTTGCTGCCCCCGCAGCCGCCGGGAAGGTGCTGAATATTTGCACCGGCCAGGAAATTTCTGTGTTGGATTTGGTGACCACTCTGCGCAAGTTGATCCCGGATGCTCTGGGGCCAGTTTTCGATACGCCGCGTCCTGGCGATGTATACCGCTCGGTGGGGGATAGCATCTCGGCGCAAACGATCATGAATTTTATTCCCCAAACAGATTTGATGGTCGGGCTGGAACAGACAGTGGCATGGATGGGCGCGTGATCAAGGAAAAAATTCTGACCAAGATCAGGGGTGTCATCGGAAACGCGCCGCTTCGCAACCGCATTTTTTTGGTTGGGGATGTATTTTTGATTATTATCGCGGTAATGGGGAGTTTTGCCCTGCGTTTCGAATTGGGGAACTTGTTCCGTTATTACTTGCCGCAGGCCTGGCGCATGGCTTTGTTAGCAGTATTGGTAAAACCGTTGGTTTATTATCTATTTGGCCTGTATCGTCGTTTATGGGCTTATGCCAGTACACGCGAATTAGTGCTGATCTTGTATGCGGTGTCGTCGGCATCTACGCTGCTCTTGGCGGCCGTGCTAGTGATGACCTCAATTCAGGCGCGTCAACCGGGATATATTGGTTTTCCACGAGCGACATTGGTAATTGACTGGCTGCTATCGCTGCTGCTGGTGGGTGGGATTCGGTTTTCTTCTCGCCTGATTGCGGATGGCCGTTTGGGGGCGAATGGTTCCCCGGATCGCGTTGGTATTCGCCGCGTGCTGGTGGTTGGTGCGGGTGATGCGGGGGCGTTAGTTGTGCGCGAAATCCAAAAAAACCAGCAACTTAATCTTGAACCGGTTTGTTTTTTGGATGATGATGTCGTAAAGCAAAAAAGCCAGATTCATGGCGTGCCGGTGGTTGGAACCCTGGAAGACCTGCCGCGCATCATCAATATGCGCGCTATTCAAGAAGTAATTATTGCAATCCCTACCGCTCCAGGGGATGTTGTGCGCCGCGTGGCTGAAGCCTGCCGCCAGGAAAAAGTGACCTTCCGCACTATGCCCGGGATTTATGAACTCATCGGCGGGCGCGTTAGCGTAAACCGTTTGCGACAGGTCAATATCGACGATCTATTGCGCCGCGCCTCGGCGATGAGCGATGACCGTCGTATCGGGAGCTTGATCGCTGGGAAGCGTGTCCTCGTTACGGGGGCGGGCGGCTCCATAGGCACCGAACTTTGCCGTCAGATTTCTCGTTGGGGGCCTTCATCGTTGATTATGTTGGGGCATGGAGAAAATAGTATTTTTCGCATTTTTCTTGATCTTTACGACAGCCACCCTGACCAACCCAAGTACCCGGTCATCGCCGATATTCGCGATCGTGATCGCCTGAACACAATTTTTGACAATCTGCGCCCTCAGGTTGTCTTCCATGCCGCGGCGCATAAACATGTGCCCCTTATGGAAGTGAACGTGGAAGAAGCCATCACGAATAACATACTCGGTACGCGCAATATTGTCGAAGTATCGGTCAATGCAGGTGTGGAGCATCTGGTGATGATCTCTTCGGACAAAGCCATTCGCCCTACCAGCGTGATGGGGGCAACCAAGCGCCTGGCCGAACTGATTGTTCTGGATGCGGCGCATACCTCGGGGCTGGCGTATGCCGCGGTGCGCTTTGGCAATGTGTTGGGCAGTCGCGGCAGTGTTGTGCCGCGTTTCCAGCGCCAAATTGCGGCGGGCGGCCCTGTTACGGTGACGCACCCCGAAATGGAACGCTATTTTATGACCATCCCCGAAGCCGTGCATCTGGTGCTACAGGCTGGGGCAATGGGCAACGGAGGCGAAGTTTTTGTGTTGCGCATGGGCAAGCAGATCAAAATTCTCGACCTGGCTGAAGACCTGATTCGCCTCTCTGGTCTTGAACCGGGCGAGGACATTGAAATTACCTACAGCGGTGTGCGTCCCGGCGAGAAACTGAGTGAAGAACTTTGGGATCAATGGGCCACCTTTTTACCCACTGAGCACTCTGAAATCGTTCAACTTTCGGATGAAGATATTCTTGGTGGCGATGCCTTGCACAATGATGTCGATGAGCTAATTCATCTGGCGCGTGAAGGCGAATCTTCAGCTATTCTCAAGCGGCTGGATGCGCTCATCCCCGGAGCTTCGGTGCGCGATACTCCGCCGCCCGATCTGACCTCCCTGATATGAATGAGGTGGGGCGCACGTTGCAAAGCGTACCCCGCCCGCGTGAACTATGACCGAACTTACTCCCCAAGAATGGGATGATTTTTTACGTCAATACCCCGAAGCCCATGTGCTGCAAACCGCGGCCTGGGGTGCGCTGAAATCCGATTTTGGTTGGGATGCAGTGCGCTTGCGCGTGGATGATATTGGCGCGCAAATTCTCTTCCGTCGATTGCCGCTGGGCTTTACGCTGGCGTATATTCCCAGGGGGCCAATCGGTGCCGGTTGGGAAAAGCTTTGGCCGCAGGTGGATGAAATCTGCAAAAAACGGCGGGCGATATTTTTGAAAGTGGAGCCTGATTTATGGCAAGAGAATGCAGACTCCCCTCTCCCCCCGGCCCCTCTCCCGGGGGGAGAGGGGCCGGGGGTGAGGGCAGACTCCCTCGGGGTTGAGAATCCGCCCCCGGGGTTTCGCCTCAGCCCGCACGAGGTCCAGCCCCCGCGCACCCTGCTCGTAGATCTGCTCCCCTCCGAGGAAGAAATCCTGGCTCGCATGAAACAGAAAACGCGCTACAACATCCGCCTGGGAATCAAAAAAGGCATCGTTGTGCATCCCACCGCCGATGTGGATGCTTTCTTCCATTTGATGGGTCTTACCGGGGAACGCGCCGAATTTGGGGTACATTCACTTGAATATTATCGGCGCGCCTATGCGTTATTCCACCCTCGAGGGTTGTGCGAAATTTTACAGGCCGAGTATCAGGGCGAACCATTGGCAGCTCTGATGGTTTTTACGCGCGGCCAGCGCGCCTGGTATTTATACGGCGCTTCGTCGAATCGGCATCGCAATCTGATGCCCACATATTTATTACAATGGGAGGCCATGCGTTGGGCAAAAGAGCGTGGCTGTGCTGAATATGATCTGTGGGGTGTGCCGGATGCGGATACGGATGAATTGGAAGCCAATTTCATGCAGCGCAGCGATGGTTTGTGGGGGGTGTATCGGTTTAAGCGCGGCTTTGGGGGTGAATTACGGCGCAGCGCTGGCCCCTGGGATCGTGTATATCGCCCGTGGTTCTATGCTTTGTATTTGCGGCGTTTTGCAACGCAGGCGTAAACAAAAAAAGGCGAGCCGTTTTCAGGCTCGCCTTTTTTGCTATTATGCGTGATTATCCGCAGCCTCCGCCGGAGGGTGCGCGTTTTAGCTCGAGTTTAATCTTCTTCTCGAACTCCATTTCGTGTGCCAGTTCTGCATCGGGGTAGGCTGCCGGGCAACCAGAGCCGAGTGCGGCGGTGAACTCGTAGTGCAACTCGTCGTCGTCGCCTGCTTTTATGCCGCCGCAAAAATCTTCTTCAAATGCTGTCCCAAAGGTGTCGAGCCAATTATTGATGCCACCTTCGAGAATATAAACATTGGGTACGGATTCGGCGACCATTTGTTTCCATACTTCGGTGGCTGCGGTTTCATCATTGCTCATCACCACAAATACCGTATTTGCGGGTTGGGCAATGAATTCATCAATCTGCTCCGAAATTTGGTCGGGCGCGATATTTTCCGCATCCAGCAGGTGGAATATATTGTAATCGGCCTCGCTACGCACGTCGATCATCATAATATTGAGCTTATGATCGTGCCAGCTTTCCAAGAGTTCGCCAGGGTGAATTTGAACTTCACGCGCTTCAAGCGCGGCGCCTTTTGTTGGCATCAGGCGTTCCCAACGGTCTTCTGTCGTGGGCTGCCCGATGAAGACCAACCCAATGGCGACCAGCACCAGCGCGCCAGCGCCATAGTAGCGAATTTTTGGAGCTTTCTTGGGGTCCAGGCCGCCATAGATTTTCTCGAGTTTTTCACCGCCCCAGAACATAAATAGCGCCATCAGCACCACGAGCAGCACCACCCATCCCGTAGACAGTCCCAAGAATTCAGGCAATGTAAAACGTCCCATATAGGATGAGTTGAAGAAAATATCGTAGAGATCAATTGTTTCACCGAAGACAAAAATGCCAAAGAGTGTGCCTAAGGTGAAGAAAATACCGTCTATCTTTAATGTGGCCGCACCGACCAACGATGTGCCCGGTCAGTAACCACCGACGATAAAGCCGATCCCCATGATAAAGCCGCCGATGATTCCCGGCCAAAGGTAAGTAGGATTCACGTAGATCAGGTTGTAGTCGAGCAACCCAACAGCGGAAGCGGCGAAAATCAAGACCATCGCCACGATGATGCCAGTAAACATCACCTTGAGTACGGTCAGGTTTTTGAAATAGAACTGGGCAGCCAGCAATGGAGAATTGGCAAACCCGGAGATTTCGAGTACATATCCAAAGGCAAATCCAACCATCAAGAAAACCAGATTGATGCCAATTGGCAAGAAAATTTCAGCTAGAGGAAGAGGAAATGGAGTCATGTTTTATTCCTTTAGTTCCACAACTTGCGAACGAAATAAGCCAGGGCATATGCGCCGCCAAATACAGCAAACATAAACGCCCAACTGCCTACAGATAATACCGCTCCGCCCGAAAGCGCCTGCCCCGAGGTGCAACCGCGTGCCAGACGAGCGCCATAGCCCATAAAGCCGCCTCCGATGAAAGCCATCAGCCAGCGTTTACGATTGGAGATATTGGGGCCTTTACCAGTTTCAGGCCTGATGCGCCCATGTAACCAGCCGGAGAAAAAACCGCCAATTACGACGCCCACGGTAACGAAGACAATCCACGAATCAAGCGGATTTTTGCTGCCTCCGGCCATTGCCAGCAAATAGGGGGTTAAATTCACATGCTGGGGCGCGACCAGGTCTTCAAAGAACACCAGAAAACGGTTTAGCCCACCCGATGCTCCCAGGCCATTGCCGGTGATAAAGAACGATAGAAACAGTACCACGCCGAGCAGCGCACCGCCCAGATAAGCGTTTACGTGTTCCTTTTTTTCTCTATGAAAGAAAAACTGCTTCAAAGCGGGGTCTTTCTTGGGAGGTTGTACAGTTGTTGTCATATTTTTTTACCTCTTGGTGAGTAGGCAATTAGGGATTAGGAAATGGCGACGGATCTTGCTTGTTGCCTTGCCCCAAATCACTTAATTGCCGGATTCCTGCTCGCTATGATGATGAACTTCGACTTCGTCCCAGCCGACAATCATGGATTTGATTCCGGCGAGCGGCGTGTGACCGGTGGTGGTTAGATAAACGTGCATCAGAATGAAGGCCGCGAACATCCAGGCGATCAGCGTGTGAAATGGCCCGAGGAAAGACAATCCACCTAGTTTGTTTGCCAGATCCGGCCAGCGTTGCGCACCCCAGATCAGGATGCCGGTGATTCCTTGCAGTGGAAGCAGTACGTTGAGGATGCTGAAATAAGTGATCTGCTGTAATGGGTTGAGCTTCTTGCCTGGCGTTTTCTCGAAGGGGTGTTCCGCACCCTTGAAAATTCCCCGCAGATAGAATATGGCCTGCGAAAAGGTTTGGTCGAAGAAGCCGCGCGGCCGGGGGATATACTGCTGAATCTCACCGCTGACCAGATGGTAGAACAGTGAGAGAAATGCATTGATAGCCAGGATAGCCGCCAGTACATTATGCACCAGCACAACTCCGCGGAAACTGAATAAGCCAAAGATATCGGGTTTATGGATGATTAAACCAGTCAAGAGCAGCAACACAATGGCGAAAGTTTGTAGCCAATGCCACAGCCGTTCGTAGATTGAATACATATACACTTTTTCGATATCTACCTCGTGAGCCGGGTTGCGCATAGATACATAAACGCGTAGTCCTCCATGCACGAAAATACCTAGCAGTACGCCGATAAACATCAGCGAACCGGCCATATCTACCCACCCAACACTATCATGCCCGATGATATATAGATCATTCAGGTCGGATACTGGTTGGTAGAATAGCGCACCGTTTTCATCGGTGTAGATTTTGCCATCGAGGGCGGCATTCGTGCCTTTGACAAATTCGGGCATCACACCGCCGGGTTGATAGGATGATAATTGAATTGACTGAGTGATGCGCGACTGCTCGCCGTGGCAGGCCGTACACTCTTTGAGCGCCCACTCGCCCCCAATTACATCATGATTGATGCTGTAGGGCTGCACTTCGCCGACAATGTGCGGATTCCCCAAACCCAGGCGGGTGAGGCGATCCTTGATGAATTGTTCTTTTTCTGGGGTATCGATGACCAATTCGTCATTATCGAGGGTACCGTCTTCGTTGGTATCAAAGCGCAACATCACACCGGGATGAAAATCACCATTTTCGTAGTAGGCAGCTTCGAGGTCGTCCATGCGCACAGGACGGGGTGGATCGCCATAGACCCAGAACCAGGTTGTAATCAGATTATGAGGCGCCAGGCTGGTATTGCCATCTACATCGCTGCTGGAGAGCAGTACGGGTTCGTAGCCTACCATCAGGGAACGCATCGTGTCGGTGTCGCCTTCAATGCCGCGGCATTCTGTGGTTGCATTGCCGTCCAGGGTGATGACAGTCCAGTCGTGCTGCATATTTGAGGATGAATAGATCTGTGGGATATGACAGCTTTCACAGCTTACCGCGGCGATGTGGCGATCTTTGTAGGGTAACCACTCGTGGGTATTTTCAATGCTGTGGCAAGAATCGCACCGCCGCATCGTGTCTTTGAGTTCCGGGGCTACATTGCCCTGGGCGCTGTCGCCGCGGGCAAATTGGTGCAGCGGTTTCTCCAGGTAGTCGCCAATTTCAAGTCGTCGGGGATCGAAGAGTAGGTGTTCGGGAAGGGTGTTGTCGGACTCTCTGAAATAGAGCGGGTTGTTCAACGAGTAGTGGCAGTCGGTGCAGTTCAGCAGGCGCTCAGCGTGAACGTCCCAGGGACGATTGAGGGTTTCTTTATCATCCAGGTTCATACCCGAGTCGGCCATTTTTTGCGGTGAAATGATTTGGCCGGTCGTGATGGTACTCCAGCGTTCGGGGGAACAGCCCAACATGATGAGCGGGTCTTCAACATTATCGTGAACCAGGCCGTGGCATAGACCGCAGTTATCATTGGTGGGGTCCTGGATGATGGAAAAATCCACCGAAAGCTCGCCGTCGGTGTTGAAGGCGCTGGCGTTCCAGGTGTAGCTTTCACCAGTTTGCTCAACAATTCCGCTGCCTAGCAAAGTAGCTGTATTCGCCCAGCGGAAATTGCCCGCGTGGATTTCTTTGGCGCGGGCTTCGCTGTTGGGGGATGGTGTGTGGCACAGGAAACAGTTCATCTCAATCACGCCCGATTCGTTCCAGTCCCACCCGATAAGTTCACCGGTGTCGGGATCGATGAAAGCTGTTTCCAGGTTGGCAGGATCAATTTCGAGGCTGGTTAGTTGTTCGCCGCTTTGTGCGTATACAGCAGGGCCGCCACCAACGTGGCGAATGCCATAGGCCTGTATCCACATCGGGGTCGTCAGGTCAACTCGCTCGTCGCCCGCCGGGGAAAGATAGCGATATCCGATGGAATTCCACGTCCCAAAAAATCCGGGGCTGATATCCCAGGCTCGTTCGCTGGATGTCGCCCCAGGATCGGCAAGATTGTTTAGGCCTACGCTGGCGTGAAAACTGTGCTGTTCGATGAAATCGGCATCGTGACAAGCCCCGCAGGTTTGCATGGTCGAGATAGCTCCGCCTGATTCGAGTACGTTAGTCCCATTTTCGTCGAGCATGGGGAAGGTAGGGTGAATTGGTGAAAGCTTAGGGGTGATGCTGGCTGTTCGCTTGGCTTGTGCAATCTGTTGGGTGGCTGTGAAAGCTGCCAACAACAGGACCAGCGCCATGCCAATGAAGACGATTCGCCGTGATATGTGGGGACGAAAATTGAGTTTTGCTGGCATTGTGCGAAATATCCTTGTCGAAATGGTCACTGCTCAGGTTATGCTTGGGTGTTAGTGTGGAGCAGCAGGTTAATAATTTTTGCTTCGAGAAAAAACCGACCAGGCCCCAGAGCGGAGCCTGGCAGATTGAGCTTGATATGTGGGATTACTCGTTGTAACTATTTGAGCGGAAACGTCCACCCCAGTCAATCGGGTCGCCGTAGTAGCCGAGGGCTTCCCAATTAATGCGCCCATTTTCGCCGTGGCAGTTGTCGCAGGTGAGCGCATCTGCAGCGGGGCTGACCATGTGGGTAGTGGGCCAGTACATTTCGGTTTCGGCGAAATCGTATTCACCGCTGTAATCCAGCCCGACAATTTCAGAGCCTAATGCCAGCGCCTGATTCCAATCGAACTCGTGCCAGAAACCGCCTTCGCCATAGGTGACGGGCTGCAAGAGGATATTGAAGACGGAGTCGTAAGGTTGTTTGGCACGGTGCACTTTGAACGGCCATACTTTTGCTGTGGGGTCGGTGATGTCGCCATTAGGCATGTTGATGGGGGTTGAAATAGTGGGGTCCATCACATCGCCGAGAATATAGCGGCTGGCGGTTCCGTTGTACCAGGCAAATTCAGGTTCAAAGTTAGAGGTGTAAACAAAGCTGCCTTTGATTTTGAGATATGTGTGTACATTTTCTTCAATCTCATCGCTTCCAGCTGTAGACCAGTCCCAGAACATTTTGGTTGCATCGCGCGTGGCAGCTACAGGGATGTGGCAGGTTTGGCAGGCTACACTTTGAACATGGGCATTGATACGGTCATCGGTGTGCAGGTTTTCATTATGGCAATTGGTGCAATAGATTTGGTTTTTATTGTCCAGACTGACAGAGATTGAACGTCCACCGATGACATGATCTTGGGTCTGGTGACAGTCGGTACACAGGAAATCGTGTTTGCCCATATGGACATCTACGCTTTCCGGGGGGAAGTAAAGTGTTTCATCGAGGTCGCCATGTTTGACGGCATTACCGCCACCGCCATCGAAATGGCAGCCGCCGCAATTTTCGCGGGTGGGCATGGCGACGCTTTGGGCTGCCGTCATTAAATCAACGCCTTCGGCGGGGTATCCAGCCGCGCTTTTTACATAAATACCGGAATTATCGTGGCAGACCAGGCAGTCAATATTCTCTTGATTTGAAAAATCGAAATTGGCATCATCCCAGCCATAACCGGCGTGGCATGAAGTACAACCAGCCCAGTTCCCCTGGATGCCGATGCAGAAGTTGTTGATGGAATTTTTCTTGCCCACTGTAATGGGGCCATCGCGCCCTTCGAGTTGATAGGGTTCGCTTTCCCAGGTCCAGTGTGCGGTTTGCATCACTTCGTGTCCGGCGTTATCATGACATTCCAGGCAGGCGCGGGTCACATCGGATCCGCTCTCGAAGGGACCTT
>JACNJM010000145.1 GCA_014382605.1 Anaerolineae bacterium | reverse complement strand
ACAGCCCAATCCATTTCCGGGCCGGTGCCGTTGCCGATGCGTTCGCCGTTATACAGCATGGGCGCTTCGTCTTTTTCGCCTTCACCGATAACGATAATCCCGTTCATGTTGATGGTATCTAGCATTAGCCGCATAGCATCTACGGCAGCGCCATCGCCGGCTTCTTTTTTGCCGCGTCCCATCCAGCGGGCGGCAGCCAATGCCGCGGCTTCTGTGACACGTACAAGCTCCATACCCAGATTGCGTTCGGGCTGTTCAGTCATGGTTCCTCCTGGGATTGGCAGCCAGCAGACAAGGAGATACAAATATTGGGGTGCATTCTTCTGTCTATTGGCTAGTTGGTTGTTGGCTACGAGCGTTTGCTGTGGTCTACGCCTTTGAGAATTTTCAAATTGAGCACAATGAAGCGGAAAAACTGGATCAACTTATTATTCATCATGGCGCGTTCTTTTTTGGTGATTTCCATGGGTTACTCCTCGGGATCAGGATACGGTTAATAATTTGCTGCCACCCCGGAGCGGGGCTGCGGGATTCCTGTTGGGGTGGGTGGATCAGCCTGGGGTGAATTTCATCTCGGGGGCTGGGCTTCCTTTTGCAACTCTATTCAGGAATCATCTTCCAGCCGATGCGGCCTTGCAGCTTGTGCATGAAGGTGGTGTGTACCATGCGCTTCATCCAGGCTCCGGCGAGCCCCATTTCCATGTGGGTGACGAACATATCGCGGCCCTGTTCGTTGGGGTAGCGCCGGAAGTCGGGCACAACGGGGTAGACGATGATCGCCGCCGCCGAGCCATCCCAAAGCGAATCGCCCATCGAGGCGATGCAAGCGGCGTACATTTCGGTCATGCGCTCGCTGTGGGTCATACGGCCTTTTTTGATCAGATCGACGATGTTGAGGGCGACGATGCGCCCGATAATGCCCGAAACCATGCCTGTGCGGGGCGGCGCGGCCGAGATGCTGGTGCCATTGGGGGTGGTGTGGGGTACCGAAATTGTTCCTGGTGGGGCAAAGGCGATGCCCGCGGCGAAGATGTTGGCGTAGTTGGGATTCTGGTAGACAG
The DNA here is from genome assembly GCA_014382605.1 of Anaerolineae bacterium. Classification (GTDB taxonomy): domain Bacteria; phylum Chloroflexota; class Anaerolineae; order Anaerolineales; family UBA11858; genus NIOZ-UU35. The sequence goes on along the minus strand of JACNJM010000145.1, from coordinate 17,121 downwards.
CAGGCCAGGAGTCGGGGTCTTGTGCCATTTCGGCGTGAGGCTGACCATATTTGGCATCTACTTTGACAAGGCCATTGGGGGCGACGACTTGGGAAGAAACGTCGTTGCCATCTTTGTCGAGGAAGTTTAGGGGTTGCCCCAGGAATTGCGGGATGAGCATCGAGAAGTCGTAGTCGGTATCACCGTATTCTCCGGCGAAATTTTCCCAGTGAATCTGCTTTTCGTTGACTTCCAGCACGCCAGTTTGCACCTGCCAGTTGATGTCATATTCCTTGAAGACGGCCTTGATGAAGTCTTCGCTGCTGACAACCTTGCCGCCCCGTTTCACATGCACGCCGCGCACGCCGAAGTCGCCTGCGGCTTGCTCGTTGGAAAGCCACTGCAATTCGGCTTTGTCGCGCACGCCGCGTCGGAGCAAGTCTTTGTGGATGTTGGTGATATATTCAAAAGCAGCGCCCTGGCAGGTTGCGCCAGGATGACCGGTGCCGATGACAAATTTTCGCTTCTCGCCTTTTCTCATGCGCTCGACTTCGGCGAGATAGTTGTCGCGCGAGGTTTCGGCATGGGGGCCTGTGCAAATAGAGTTGGTGAAGCCATCGTCGGGGCCGAGGCCTTTGGTGTTCTCAAAAACCAGCCGCGGCCCAGTGGCAATGAGCAGATAGTCGTAATCGACGCGCGTGGTTCCGTTGCTGCCGTCGCGATTTTCTACGATGACGTATTGTTCGTCGGGGTGTACCTCGGTGGCTTTGCCCAAAACAAAATTGACGTTCATTTTGTCGTAGACTTTTTTCAGGTGGAAGCGGGTTTGATCCAATTCCATGCGTCCGACACCAACCCATACCCACGAAGGAATGTAGTAGAAGTGTTCGAACTTGTTGATCATGGTGATTTCGTGATTTTTCCCCAGCGCATCACCCAGATACATTGCGGCGGTATGGCCTGCAAAGCCTGCACCAATAATTGCTACTTTCGCCATAACTGTTTCTCCTTTGGCTTATACAACGATTAATAGAATTATTTTTGTAACTACTCAGCCTCAAAGCGAAGGCTTTAGCCTGAGTAGTTACTTATTTTTTTAGATTATGTAGAGCGAATGCGGCTGCGCAATTTCGCCTCATTCGCTCATTATATTATTTATGGTTGCCAGGTTCGTAGGAAGGCGATCATATTGGCAATTTCTTCATTTGTAGCGCGCCCGTCCCAGCCAGCCATGGCGGTTCCGGTGCGTCCTTCCAAGACGAATTCAACCAGCGCAGCATTTGAGTTGGTTTGGATAAATTCGTTGGGTTGTAACGGATTACCAATGCCGCCTTCGCCAGCCTCACCGTGGCAGACAGCACATTTTTCGGCATAGAGTGTTGCCCCGATATTGGCGTCACCCATCGGCCATTGCTCTTTGAGCGCGGTTAGCGTAACCAATGCCCCAGCGTTATCGTCCGCGACTAACTGAGCGGCGGCGTTGGTGAGTACCTCAAAGCCTTTGCCGTCGGTAATTTCAAGTGCGCGTGTAACATGTAGCTTGGCGCTATCTACATCATCTTCTCCCAGTGAGAAGACTGCTGATGAAATCAGATCGGTTGCCGAGAATGCTGCGGTCACTACTGCGCCTTCTCGCCAGGCATCAATCAATGCCAGAATGTCGTCGATCTGATTGGGGGAGAGCACCGTGCCCCAGGTGGGCATGCCCTTTGCCGGGCGGCCGTTGTAAATTGTGCCGCGATACCACGCGTTATCCAACGCGCCAAGCCGTTCCGCATCATTGAGTGCCGGAGCCTCGTCTGTGCCCATGCCACCCTCACCGTGGCAGAGCGCGCAGGTTGTTTCAAAGACTAATGCTCCGCGGGCTGCGTCAGGAACGAAGACAACCGGTTCGATAATCGGTGCATCGGGTTCCCAGGCTCGGATGAAGGCTACCACATTGCGTACATCTTCATCGGTCAACGGGCCACCGTAGTCCACGCTCCAGGCGGGCATATCGGTACCGGGTACGCCAGACCGAATCACCGAGAAGAAAATGGTGTCCAGCGTATTTTTAAGTACTTTCCGATCATTCAGTGCAGGGCCAACACCGCCTTCGCCTTCTGCGCCGTGGCAGGAAAGACATTGATCCATGTAGACGGTACGCCCGTGGCGTACTCGCTCGGCGGCAATTTCATCGGCGGCGTGCGTTAATCGGGCCGTCTCGCCAAACCAGTAGTAGGAAAAACCGGCTAGCACCAGCAGAGTGAGAACCAACCCAATGATCAGGTAGCGTTCGTAGTTCGGTTCATTTTTATTCATGGTAATCTCCCTATGCGCCGGTGATATGCTCTGGCTGGTGTTTGGCTCTTTCGGTGGGTTGGCTGGTATCTACCCAAACCTCACCGCTCTTGATTTCAATGGGGAAGAAATCGAGCGGACGCGGGGCTGGGCCACCGAGAACATCGCCTACTTCGTTGAATAATGAGCCGTGGCAGGGGCAATGGAATTGTCCCTCTTCCTCAACCCACGGCACCGCACAGCCCAAGTGAGTGCATTTTTGCCATAAAGCAATCACGCCATCCTCGGTTCGGGAAAGGAAAAACCGTCCGGCCAAAATGCGGTTGATACTGTTGATGGCGAATTCGTCAATGAGGCCAGCGTATATAGAGCCACCAAAGCCGCCACTAGAAACCGGTTCAATGAATTTCAGCAGGGCAACAGCAGCCTGGGCGAAGACGAGACTTAGCGAGCCACCCCAGGCGATCCCCAGAAATTGGCTTCGGGAGAGAGATTTTTTCGTTTTTTGTTCACTCATGATACATTCTCCTCATGCAACGGTTTATAAGTTATCCCACGGGCTGTAATGGCCGGGCATATTCCAGGGCCAATACAATTCAAAGCCGGGGCCGCGGAACAGGAAGCCTGCCAGGGTGAATATCACCGCGCTGACGAATAACACCGTGAACAGGGTCAACACGAATTCACGCGAGGTAGGCTTGAGTCGCCAGATAACCAATAAGGGCAACCCAACAATTACACCCATCAGTAGCGCCGGAAACACGGTTTGCAGCACAAAATCGGGCAGTTGACCCCGCAGCAACTCACGAGCCGGGAAGGTCGTATCGAGATAAACGTACAGTGGCATCACAATTAGGGTATATATGCCTGTATATAAGGTGATGCGTTTGCCGCGTTTTGATGTGAACCAGACCCCTGAACCTGCGCGTGAATTATCGAGATAGGGAATGGCGATTACAAATAACACCATAAGCGCTGGCATCGTGACTGCCATCAGGGTGGGATGTCCATGCTCGAGCATTTCCTGCAGTCCCATGAAATACCAGGGCGCTTTGGCTGGGTCTGTGGTGGTGTTGGGATTGGCGATCTCTTCCAGAGGCGCATTGACGCCCAGAGACATAGCCATCAGCAGCACAATCACGATCAAAGTTAGTAGTAACTCCATAATGGCTACTACAGGGAAGGAGAAGATGGAGTTGTCTGGGCCATGATCTGTCATGGTTGTGGGGGCTTTGACCAACTCAACCAACGAATAGGTTTTTGTTTTGCTGGTATCTTTGCTAAAACTCTCGTTACTCATGATTCTCTACTCCTCTACAATCTCTGCGTCGGGGGCATCTTGTGCTGCCAGTCCGCCATCTTTGCGCACTCGCCACATGTGCAGCGAGGTCAGCAGCGCAATGCCAGCCGGAATTACCATAATGTGCAGCGCGTAGAAGCGGGTCAGGGCTTCTTGCCCAACTTCAGGCCCACCTAACAAGGTTGCCTTGATCACCGAGCCCATCATTGGTTCGTAGGCTGCCACGCTGGTGCCGACAGTAATAGCCCAATAGGCGAGTTGGTCCCAGGGTAACAGGTAGCCGGTGAAACTGGCGCCCAATGTAAGCAATAGCAACACAACGCCAACAACCCAGTTGAACTCGCGCGGCGGCTTGTAAGCACCCGTGTAGAAGACACGCACCATGTGGAAGACAACCACAATCACCATCAGGTGCGCCCCCCACCGGTGCAGGTTGCGCAGCAATTGACCGAAGGGTACCAATGTTTGTAGGGTGATGATGTAGCTATAGGCTCGCTCAACCGTGGGGGTGTAGTAGAACATCAGCAAAATACCCGTGATACTCAACACGCCGAACACAATTGCCGACATGATGCCAAGCCCAAACGAATATGTAGCTCGCAGACTTTTTCGGCTTACTTTCACCGAATGCAGGTGAAAGAAAATATTGGAGGTCATTACTAGTGAACGGTCAAGCGGATTGTCCGGCCAGCCGTGGCGGAAGAACGACCGCCATACTCGTGAGTTGACTATGAAATCTTTTATTCGTTGCATGGGGTTCTCCTGTTACCTAATCGCCATAAGAAAGTACTTCTTGGAAGCGGAAGGCCTCCATCGTAATTGCGTCAGTCGGGCAGCGCTCAGCGCATAGGGCGCAACGCGTACACGCTTCATCATCTTTAAGCATGGCGGCTACTGTGGGGGTTTTCTCATCCATATAGCTCGAAAGCGGTTTGCCCAATTGTGCTTCAACAACTTGCCCAAAGAGTTCGTCGCCTTCAATCTGATCGAGACTGACGATCTTGAGACAATCCCACGGGCAAACATCCACACAAGCATTGCAGAGAATGCACTTGAGACCATCAAAAATTGTGTTGACGCTGCATTCCAGGCAGCGGCTGCCTTGTTCGGCAGCTTCCTCCTCGGAATAGCCCAAATCGACGACCGTAATCCCGGTGCGCCGATCTACAGGCAAAGAGGGGACTTTGCGCTGTTCGAGCTTGGTCCAGTTTTCAAACATGACATGGTTCGAGAGCTCTGTCCATTCGGTTTGAACTTCAACCTTGAGCGCTTTTTCCTGGATGAATTCTTCGATACCTAAAGCGGCAACATGACCGTGTTTGACGGCATCAATAATCAGGCGCGGGCCGTAGGCTGCATCACCACCGGTGAAAATATCGACGGCAGAAGTTTGTCCATTGTCGGGGTTGACTTCAATTAATCCGCGGGGCGAGAGCTTGACATCATCCGCGCCGCCGAGTACTTCCAGATCGGCTTGCTGCCCGATTGCCAGAATGACGGTGTCACACTCCCAAACGCGCTCGGTGCCAGCCTTGAACTTGGGGTTGAAGCGGCCTTCTTCATCGAAGACGGATTCAACATCAATGGTTTCTAGCCCGACAACTTTGCCATTCTCACTGATAATGCGGTTGGGGCCTACCCTGGGATGGAGTTGAATGCCTTCTTCTAAGGCTTCTTCCAGCTCAAAGTCTGATGCTGGTAACTCGTCCCAGTCTTCCAGGGAAATCATCTTTACATCATAAACACCCAGGCGCAGGGCGGCGCGGGCGACATCTAGTGCGGTTTTTACAGTTTCCGCTTCCTCATCGGCGCGGGCCTCGGTATCTTTCAGGGCATCCTGTTGTTCGCTGGTGGGTTGCCCCAGGCGCAGGGCTGTGCGGGCGGCATCCATAGCCACATCGCCGCCACCGATCACCAGGACTTTTTTGCCCAACTTGACTTTGTAGCCCAGGTTGTAATTGAGTAGCAAATCTACCGCGATGATGACACCATCGCTATCGGAGCCTTCAATATTGAGCTTGCGTCCCTTCATTAGGCCAATGCCCAGGAATACAGCATCATTTTCGCGGCGCAAGTCGGCCAGAGTGATTTTTTCGCCAATCGGGGTGTTATAACGAATCTCGATGCCCAGATCCAGTATGGCCTGGATTTCGAGATCCATGGCTTCCATATCGAAGCGATAAAGCGGAATGCCGTACCGCATCATGCCGCCAGTTTTTGGCCCAGCCTCGTAAATGGTAACTTTATGTCCCAACAGCGCCAGGTCATGCGCTACTGTTAGCCCTGCGGGGCCAGCGCCAATCACTGCAACCTTTCCGGTTTTTCGATTTTCCTGTGTACTAACGCGTTGTAGCTCCTGGCGCGACCAGCGCACCGGCGAATATAGCTGTGGAGCGCCTGTGCCAGGGACATCATGGCAGGAACTGGTTTGTTTGTTGATATTGGCTGAAAATACGGTGAATCCGGTGTTCAGATCAATGCTCTCGATTGGCAACACACCAGCAGCTTCAATGCGTCCTGGCAGGCGATGCCCAGATTCAGGGCCGTGGCGCTCGGTGAGTACCCGCTTGATCGGTCGAATTGAAATGGGTTTTAGGTCCGGGCCAATATCGCCGCGCCGACATGCGACCTCACAAGGTGCGCCGCAGACGCGTCCACATACAGTGGAGAGCGGGTTCGGGTCGTGGGAAATTTCAAATCCCAATTCCAGTTCACCGCGCGCCATCGCGGTCACATAACCGCGAGCATCGGTGTTCACGGGGCAGGCAGCCTGGCACTTGACCATCTCGCGCCAGTCATCGACAGAGGGTATTTTGACCTGGTATTTGAAATCGCTCATAAAAAATGCTCCTCTCAGTGGCTTATGCTACAATTGAACCAAATTCTGGTTCTATTCATAGCCGTTACGGATGAAGCTTGGCCTCTTGGAAAATAAAGTTTGGAGATCAGTTCAATGTACAAAAAGGTATTAATATTCGTTCTTGTTATAGTGATGGTTGCCCTTGCGGGCTGTAGTGCAAAAGAGAAAGGGGGACCCACAACGGCCGATGCACCACCCGACGCCGTTCCTGATCTTGTCGGAGTTTATGTTGTCAACGGCGTTGATCCGCTAGGGACAGAGTATGGTGGTCATCTTACAATCCGGGCAGGAGAAAAGGAGCTTGAATATCTCTTGCAATGGATTATAGTAGGCAGTATTCAAGAAGGTACTGGTGTGCTGGAAGGAAACCAGCTTTTTGTTGAGTGGCGTGCCATCGAGGGAGTTACCGGAAAAACCCAGGGGACTGCAATGTATACGGTAACGCTTGGCAGAGAACTTTACGGCACTCGAACGGTTGAAGGTCATTCGGGGGTTGGCGAAGAAATTGCCTTTCCAAACGATTGAATGGATAAAGTTCCCGGAGTTTTTCGTCCGGGAACTTTGTTGTTAAATGACTTACTTGAGGGTTAACAGATAGGCTACCAGTTGGTCAACCTGCTCGTCGGTTAACTCATCACTCCAGACGGGAGGCATGGTGTCGGAGGGGAAACCTTCAACCAGAACCGCGTTGGGGTCCAAAATGGACTCGCGAAGTGTGTCTGCGTCGGAGCGTGAGCCAATGCCAGCCAGGGAGGGGCCAACGATAACCGTGTCGGCATCCAGCGAATGGCAGGTAATGCAGCCGGGTTGCGCGCCAATGATTTGCTCGGCGAAGAGCTTTTCGCCAGCCGCAGCCGGATCATCAGAAGCGCCACCGCCGCCACAAGCAGCCAATACAAGGGCCAGAGCCAATACAAAAGCGACGATCAAGAAATGTTTTTTCATACGAAACTCCTTAGATATATAGAATAGTAAATTTTTGTGAACAATATTACTATTGTTCGCTGGGGGCTATTATAGCAGGGCTTCCTTGTGTCAGGGTAAAGATTCTGCAAAAATAGCGCCCGGTTCTGTTTTACAGGGTTTTGTGCGCTATTTGAAGGTCAGCATAAATGCGACCAGATCATCGATTTGCTGGTCCGTCAGGTTGTCGCCGAGATTCATGGTTTGTCCAACCGGGTAACCTTCAACGACATAAGCTCCAGGGTCTGTAATTGATTCGCGTAAATATTCTTCTGCACTCACGCCCGGAACGCGTTCTGCTGCGCGTGTAGCAACGCCATAGAAGGAAGGCCCAACCAGGACAATATCTTTTTCAAGTGCATGGCAGATACGGCAGCCCGAATTTACACCCAATGAAGTTTCCAGGTAGAGGCGTTCTCCGGCGGCAGCGTCGCCGCCAATGGACGCATCGCCATATTCGAAGGTCAGAATTTCGCCGGTTTCGAGACTTGTGGTCTCGTCCAGCAATACCAAGGGTTGAATCTGTTTGGGGCGGTCGTACAGGCTTAGGCGTAAATGATGTTCACCTGGTGATACGGCAACTTGTTCAAAAACGATGGAACTGGGCTTTTTCCCACGCAGCGGATAAGCATTATCAAAAATAACTTCCTGGTCAACTTCCAGCACTAGACGGCTGGGAAGCGTTAATCCTGGTTCATAATCTTCGATTGTACTGATGCCTGTGATCGGATGTCCGCTGGTGTGATTGAGTGCGATTTCGATTACCGCGCCGGACTGTGGGGGTGAGGGCATGGGAATATTGCTCAACGCGACCTGAACGCTGAGAATAAAGGCCATCAGAATCACCGCGGGAATAAAATGGCTCCATTTGGTCTTTTCAAATACTGCGCTATAGGCTGTGGCTGCAGTTTGGTGTGATTTGGATTGGATGGCCGATTTGAATTCGTTCGGGGTCAGCCAATCGGTTGTGATCGGGGCGTTGGCAAAGGCTGATTTCAGTTTGGGCAACCGTTGTCGGGTTACGCGTTCCTGAAGCCAGAGATTCCCTTCACGATTGGCGCAATCTTCGGGTGGACAGCCCACCACCTGGACCTCGTCTGCGCCTGCTTCCAGGGTTTGCGTTATCAGGTTGGGGTGCAGCATCCCAACACAGGTTAATGGTACAACTTGAATATCCACGCCATCCGCAGATGTTTGGGGCAAAGAACCGGCATTGAATTGTGCGTGGCGTTCACAGGTAAATACCACTTTGACCGGTTTTTCAGCTTTTTGAGCGGCCCGGGCGACGGTTTCTTGCCATAGCGGTTCTGGGGGAATTTTTCCCAAAGTGAGGGCAAATTCGGGGCAACTGCCAATACAAATGCCGCAGGCCACACACAAAGTGGGGTTGATTTCGGCAATAAATTTGGGGCGCCCACCTTGACGATCTTTCATTGTGATCGCCGTGTAGGGGCAGTCAGCTTCACACAAGGTACAGCCGGTGCAGCGCTCGGTACTTACTTTTACGGGGGGTAGGGGCTTGCGCCATAGCAGCCAGGGGACCGCGTTGATGGCGATCAAAGCCAGCAAAATGCTGCCCCAGAAGATGCCGGGCGAATTTTGTAGCGCGGCAGGTAAATAGAACAAATAGAATGGATCAAAAGTGATTTCGCCGGGGAGTTGAGCAGGGTTTGCAGGGGGGAGCAGTCCAATGGGAATGATGAGCGCTATCGCCATCAACAGCCCGATGGATGCAAATGTCCAATAACGCGGCGGCATGATTTTGGGACGGCTGAGGCGTTTAATGTGGAAGTACCAGAAACCTAAACCCAGGAAAATCGATAAGAGCAAGTGAATAACGAATAAGAACAGCATGAATAACCAGCCCGAACCGGCTTGTGCGCCGACTACAAAACTGGTCAGGAAAGCGGCTCCCCCTGAGGTGTTTTTGAGCATATCGATCAGTGTTTGAGTAATGATCTGGGCACGTACATCCCAGAGCATCCAGTAGCCGGTCACGCCGATCGCCCAGATGAAAACTGTGGTGACTACACCTGATACCCAAGCCAGCCAACGCGGGCCGCGGAAGCGATCCTGGAAGAAAGTGCGCCAACCGTGTAATAGCGCTGTGATTAGGGCTGCATCGGAAGCATAACGATGTATGGCGCGCATCCAGCGATTGAAGAAATTGGCTTCGAGTTTAGCAATCGCTGCATACGATGCGTCAAAGCCAAACTGATAGAACATGGTCAGGTAAACGCCAGTGAAGAGAATGACGACCAATAAGGCGACAGTCAGGGTGCCAGTGTGATAGAAAGGGTTGAATTCTGGGCGGACGACCAGCTTGTTGATGGGAGCTTCAAAGATCAGCGAGACGCGCTCTATGAGATTGAGAAAACGCCGGACGAGATTGTTTTGCCGGGTTTTCCAATCTACGCTGGGGTTGATTGTCAATAGCCGCTGGATGAAGCTCTTTTTCTGGCGATCCGTTTTTTGCTGAGTGGTCATTGTGTTCGCTTCGTTTCTATGACTAGCTATTTATTTCTGTGAGGAAATTTCCGAAGAAGGTGTATGCCATCAGGCATACACCTTCTTCAGCCTCACCACAAAAAAACTATTTTTACCAAACGCGTCCGCCGGGGGCATTGAGCGAGATATTGCTGATCTGGTCAATCAACTGCGGGCCATAGGCCACAATCAGCAGTACGACTGTACCCACCAACCAGGGAACCCACTTATCGAGCCATTCGGGGGTGTTTTGCGGGTCTTGTTCGGCCTGGGCCAGCGGAATCTCAACATCCGCTGCTTCAGCTTTCTTCGACCAAGCTGTGCGGGCTAACAGAATGATGTACGTATAGATACCGAAGAACATGATTGTGCCGCCAATGCCAACGCGCAGCAGGTGGCCGCTCCACTCCTCAGGGATATACGGAGCCAGCCCTAGCGGGGTCCGGCGCGGCGCGCCGAGCAGACCAACAACGTGCATGGCGTTCGAGAAGATCACCATACCGGTGAACCAGAGCCAGTTAGCCCAGTGTGCAGCCTTGTCGCTGATCAACTTCTTGCCAGTCACATAGGGAACCAGCCAGTAGGTGATGCCCATGAAAGACATGGTGACGGCGGATGCCACGGTGAGGTGGAAGTGGCCTGGAACCCAGGCGGTGTTGTGTAGCACCAGGTTGACGTTATAAGAAGCATTCGCCAGGCCGCCAATGCCGCCGAAGAAGAACAGGATACCGCCGAGTAATTGGGCGGTGACCGAAGGATTGTTCCAGGGCAGGGTGCGGAGCCAGCCAAAGAGACCTTTGCCGCCGCGGGCGCGACCGGCTTTTTCCAACGTGGCAACCACGGTGAAGGCGGTCATCATGGATGGGAGGAAAACCGAATAGGTCAGGATTGCATGCAGGAACTTCCAGCCAGCGGGAACGCCAGGGTCTACATATTGGTGGTGGAAACCCAACGGCACCGAAAGCAGCAGGAATAGCCAGAAGGCGAAGCGGGCCAACGAGTCGCTGAACAGCTTGCCGCCAACCTGCTTGGGCAGGAAGGAATACCAGGAAAGATAAGCCGGCAGCAGCCAGAAGTAAACCAGTGGGTGGCCGGTGAACCAGAAATAGGTGCGGGCCAACTGCGGGTCAGTGCCTTCGATCAGTCCGAGAGACCAGGGCAAGAGCATAGTCAGAATTTCAACAGCCACACCCAGAGTAGCGATCTGCCACATCACCATGGTGATGACAGAACCCAGCGCGGCCAGCGGGCTGCGCACGCCAGGGTTCTCTTTGCGCCAGGCGGCGAAAGTGTAGTACATGCCGTAGCCTTCGATCCAGCTACCCACAACAACCAGAGTCAAACCCAGGTAGAAAGCCCAGTTGGCTTTCATTGGCGGATAGAATGTGTAGAGCACCGAAGCTTCATCCAGCAGCAAGGGAATTGCCGCAGTGACCAGGCCGACCACCATCGTCCAGAAACCGACCGCGTTCAGCTTGGGGTATTTCATCGGACGTTCCAACCCTTTGGATACAGCCAGGGTCAGAAAGCCGGTGATGAAGAAGGTCGTCCACACCAACGCGTTGAGTACGCCGTGCAAGGTCAGGCCTTGATAGTACGATTTGAAGACGGGTTTCAGATACGGGTAAAGATCAAGCCCGGAATGTTCCAGCGCCTGTAGCGGTCCGAAAAGGGCGCCAACAGAAAGCGCCGCAACGGCAAAAAAGACATGCCAACCGACAAATTTTTTCTCGGCAGCAGAAAGTTCATAAGTATTTGTAGACATAGTGCCTCCTAAGTTATCCAATTACGGTTCAACGTGCAGCGTGCCGAACATGGCCGCGTGCCCTGAACCGCAATACTCGGTGCAGATGTAGTCATAATCGCCCGGTCTATCGAAGGTAACAGTTAATTTCGATACCTGACCCGGCACAACCTGGACGTTCAGATTGGTCTCTTGCAATTTGAAACCGTGCTGTACGTCTTTACTGGTGATATAGAAGGTCACCTCAGCGCCGATCGGAACGGTCATTTCGCGCGGCAAGAATGACCAGGTTTGCGCCAAAATATAGGCTTCATATTTCCCGGGTGATAGCTCGCGCAAACCGGGATCGGCCCACGGGCCTGAATCGGCTACGGTGCGCGGGTCTACGCGCTGCTCGGGGCTGGGAACCTGGATGCCAAAGGCAAATCCGGCTACGCTGATGGCTACCGCAAATGAGACCAACAGCACAATGCTGATGATGATCCAATTGCGTTCATACGGATCAATGTGCATGGAAGATTTAGATGTCATATGATCACACTCCTACGGTCATTCCTCGCGAAAGCAGAATTAGAAAAACTGAGCCCCAAAGCAGGATTAAGGTCAATACAAAAATTAACAGTATTGCCATCGTCCCTTTTGGTTTGAACTCCTGATTATTTTCACTCATATCTCTTCTCCTTGTATGATATATGTGAATTTTGATGAATAAATTACCGGTCTTGCCAAATAATTTCGATATCGCTGTTTATGTCAGCGGTACTCATATTTAGCGGATACACAGATCGCCAATAGCCTTGTGCATCAATGAGAAAAATCAACGGATTGCTCTCTACAAAATCGTTCTGAGCATATCCAAAATAAACATCATAGCTGTGAGCAATATCCGTAACATCTCGCAAGTTGCCAGATACAGCCACAAAATCAGTATCGAAAGCGTGGATGAATTCAGCAAAGCTTTGAATACTTTCCCGCTCCGGGTTAAGATTGACCACAATTACTTCTACCGAATAGTTGTTACCGCTCGCTCCGCTTTTCACCTGAGTGAGCTTGCTCATCAGTGTGGCGCTGCGTGGACAATTCTGGCAACTAAACGCCAGGAGAACCGGCTGTCCTCGATATTCGTACAAAGTAATATTCTGGTCATGTTCTGCCAGCAAGTTGAAATCAACAGCCGGGATGGGCGGGTTGAGCATTGCGCCTCGCAATATTTGTGGAGGGCGCAACGCTTTGCCAATGGCGTAAGCCGCCAGAGCCAGAACCAATCCCAGCGCTATTCCTAACAAGCCTAACCAGATTGGGCTTACAAATAGAGAGCGTTGTGAATTTCTCATATTTTCAAGGTGCGATTGCGTTAGACCTTCGTGGGGGCTGATGCTGAAAAATTGCGGTTATCGTTCACCTCCTGTAGCTTGATTACAACCAGATAAGATCGATAATGGCTAATAAAAGCAGGATTCCCAAATACATATTGGAAAACTTGAATAAGGAGTATGCTATTTGGGGGGATGGATCGCGGTAAAGCCGGTAGGTCAACATCCCGAGGCGGAGAGTGCTCAAAACGCTGGGGATTAGATATAGCCAGCCCATGTTGGGGTGGCTCGCCAGGATAATGGCGATAATGCCCGTTCCGAAGGTATGAACCGCCACCCAGCCCGCGGCCTGTTTACCCGAAATATGAACCGGTAGCATCGGAAAGCTAGCATTGGCATAATCTTTCTGATAAGCCATTGCCAGGCTCCAGAAATGAACCGGCGTCCATAAAAAGAGCAGTCCGGCCAACGCCAGTGTGCTTGGCTCGTTCCACGCGCCAGCCGCCGCGCCCCCGCTTAATACTGCACAACTGCCCGCCGCGCCGCCGATGACTATATTGACAACGCTGCGTGGTTTCAACCATAAGGTATAGATGCCCACGTAGATGGCCGCGCCCAGCGCATTGAAAAAGGCCAGCTCCGGGTTAAAAATAGCTGCTCCGAACACTCCCGTAGCAATCATCACCATGCTGGTGATTAACACAGCAGCCGGATTTGTGATCTGCCCGGAAGGGAAGGGCCGCTGGCGGGTGCGTGTCATTTGTGAGTCGCGCTCGCGTTCCAGATACTGGTTGAGCGCCGAAGCTCCGCTGGCTGAAAGCCCGCCGGTGATCATCAGAATAAGCAGTTCTTTCCCGCCCGGCCAACCGGCTGCGCCGATCACCGCACCGCCTGCCGCTGCAATCAGCAATAGCAAAACCACCCGCAGTTTAAATAACTGAACCAGGGTTTGAGCTGTTGCCCCCACATTGGCAAGCATGGTGCGCCACCAATATGTGGATACGCTGGAGGTTGTGCTCAAGTTGGTCAGGTCGTCCATAATTTACCGTTTAGGATCGATTCACTTAAGTAGATAGGCAATATCTTCAGCAATTTCAGCGGCAGGCGCACCAAAGGGAAAGATCAGCTTGAGATGACCATCCCTGTCGATCACCATCACCGTTGCGGTGTGATCAATCAGGTAGCCAGTGGCTTCGGTACCTTCGTGCTTCTCGTAAAAAACACCATAAAGCGTTGCAAGCGACGCGATCTCCTCTTCGCTGCCGGTGACGCCCAAGAAGCTGGGGTAGAAGTGGGATACGTATTCATCCAGCTCTTCTACCGAATCCCGCAAGGGATCCACTGAAATCATGATGACTTGCACATCTTCGGCTTTTTTGCCAAGCAACTTCATGGCGCCGCTGACTTCTGCCAGTGTTGCGGGGCAGACATCTGGGCAGAAAGTGTAGCCGAAATAGAGCATAACAATTTGCCCCCGGAAATCTTCCAGACTGAGTTCGCCTAAAACCGAATCGAGGGAAAATTCTGGGGCTTTGTCGGGCGATTGCAGCAACGTACCATAAAAAGCGTGCGGACGCAGTTTGGGGAGACCCCACGCGGCTACGAGCACGATGCCAACCAGGATACCAGCGATAAAAATGATCCGAGTAGTTTTTGACATTAGTTTCCGTTCTTTGATTTCTCATTCATGAGCAATACCAATGCCAGCCAGGTCAGGTCTGCCAGGAAGAGATGAATAATTTGCATCCATACAGGAGCCAAGAGCAACAGATTGACCAACCCAGCCAGTAATTGAACGGCGTAGATGGCAATCAGGCCAAGGGCCAGTTTACGAACAAAATGGCCTTTCTCTGTCTCCATGATGATGGCCCCGGCCACAAAGGTGATATACAGGCCAACGCCAATGGCAATGAAGGGGTGTAGCACGCGCAGACGGACGATAAAGTGGGCGGTGGGGGAGAAATCTTGCTGAAGGCCTTCGGCGAGCGAATTGGCGGGGAAGAGAGTGTCACCCAGTGCAGTAACAGCGCCCGCCATGCTCATGATGAGCGTGAGAAGAAGGGCGATTGCCAGCGCCCAATGGAACTTGTTCCAGCGGGTTGTGTAGCGCGCTTCTTTCGATGACCACCAGGCAGTCAGCGTTATGGCGCCGATCAGCATATGTGTGTTGAGCAGGTGTACCCCCATCATAATTACGCGCCCCAGCGACGTATCGCCAGCAACCCAGTGGAAGATGACCAGACTGGCCCCGGCCAGCGATTCTGTGATCATCAGGATCATGGCCCATTTTGCTGCCAGACGTACACTGGATTTCTCTTGGTAAATACGGCGCGCCCAAATGAGCATCCCCAGGACGAGTAAAAACGCCAACCCGCTGGAGATGCGATGAGCAAACTCGATAATCGTGTCTACGCGCGGTGCGCGGGGAAGCACATCTCCGTTACACAACGGCCAATGGCTGCCACAGCCTGCTCCGGAGCCGGTTGCGCGCACATACGCCCCCCACAAGATAACAACCAGATTGTAGAGCAGCACTCCCCACGCGAATTTGGAAAACTTGCTGAGATTTTTTGTCAAGGCTTACAACTCCTGAGTATCGTATTCCATCGCTCTGCGGTGGAACGAAAAAAACTTGTAACCGAGAGACCTAAGGTGTGTAGCACAAGAAGTAATGTGCCGCCTCATAGGCAAGGCTGGCGGAACCAGTGCTGTTTTGCACTTCGTCTGACAAAACCTGGATGTGCCGCAAGATGCGATCGGTATCGGGCACCTGGGTTTGGTAGCGATATTCACCTCGGACGATGCCCCAGCCATCAACGAGCACAAATTTGGGGTCAAAGGTGAAGGTTCCGTCTTCGTTTTGATTGTAGTAGGCTTCAAAGCCTGCGCCAATGATTGCCTTGAGCAGGACTTGATCTTCAGTTGTGGCAAATATCCATTGGTCAGGATCAGCTCCGAGCGAGTCCGCGTAGGCTTTTAATTTCTCCGGTGTATCGGTTTTCGGGTCAAATGAAATCGTCACAAAAAGTAATTCAATATCGCCGAGATTGATTTCATCTAGCCGCGATTGAATCGCCAAGATCGTGTTGTCCATATAGCCACATGGCGCTTCGCAGTTGGTGTATGTGAAATTAAAAACAACAAATTTGCCGCGCAGGTCTTCGTTGGTGATGCGGCCGCCATCCTGGGTGACCAGTGCAAAACCGGGGGAAAGCCGGATTCGGGGAACAACCTGTACCGGCTGAAAAATCTTGAAGGCCAAGGCTGCGACTACGAGCGTACCGAGTAAGCCATAGAAGCCAATTTGTAAAGCTCGTTTCATTATGATGCCTCGTCGGGCGAGTCGGTTATTAAGGCGCGTAACAAGTCGGGCATCGCTGCGTCGTTGATTTGTTTGCGATTGTGGACGATGATGCGATTGTCTGCGGACGTGAGATAAATGACCTTTAGGTCGCGTTCGCTGTTTTCAAGTAGCGGATTGAGTTCAGCTTCGATGAGTTCGTGGTTTTGGTGATCCATGATGATGATGTCGGGCAGCCTTTCTGCGATGGCAGTTTTAGCTTCTGCCCAGTTGTTCACCATGCCGATGATTTCAATGTCGGGCTGATCAGTTAGCAAGCGCACGACAACATCTTGTAATAAACCCAATCCAACGAAGAGAACTCTCTTTGGAGCAGCTATGTTCATGTTTAATAGGCAAGCGGTGCGAAGCATTTGTGGAAAGGGGATTCTCGTGACAGGCGGTCAGGTCACCTTGAGAGAATCAGCTTCAACGCGCTGATGCAAGTTTTCTACGATTTAGTTTAGCGAAAGATGAGTGGCTTGTCTTGACCCAAATGGGGATGTTTCCCCATGAATATATCCCCCAAATGGGTGATTTTTTGCACGAATGCTTAGTTGAAGAAATTATGAGCCATTGAGCAATCCGTGGCGAATGGCCCAGGCGGCGGCTTCGACGCGCCCACTGAGCCCCAGTTTTTCCATAGTGTTGCTTAAGTGTGATTTTACTGTGTGGGGCGAGATATTCAATTCGTGCCCGATTTCTTTATTGCTCAACCCGCGGGCAACCAGTTGCAAGACATCGCGCTCGCGCGGCGTAATCTCTTCGGTTATATTTTTTGGATACTTGTTTGGGGTGGGTGTTTCTGGTGAGATAGCGGCAAACTGATCGACCAACTTCGCGGCCATACCGGGA
>JACNJM010000223.1 GCA_014382605.1 Anaerolineae bacterium | reverse complement strand
TTTGCGCACCACCGCGATGATTACCGGGCACGAAACTGAAGCCGAAGCGCTGATCGAAAGCCTCATGGCGCGTGTCGCAGCGGTTGAAGAAAAAGTAGCTGACGTAGAAGAAATTCCTACGTTATTCTACGAACTGGATGCCACCGACCCCAACGCCCCCTGGACATCCGGGCCGGGCACCTTCATTGACACCCTCATCACGATGGCTGGCGGCGCAAATATCGGCGGCGTGCTGGAAGGCGCCTGGGCGCAAATCAATCTGGAAGAACTCATTGCCCAGAATCCCAACATCATCCTGCTGGGCGATTTCCTTTATGGTGGCATCACCCCTGAGGATGTGATCGCTCGCCCCGGTTGGGAAGGTCTTTCTGCTGTGCAAAATGAACAGGTCTTCACTTTCAATGATAATCTCGTCGGACGCCCCGGCCCGCGGCTGGTCGATGGTCTGGAAGAACTCGCCAAATTCCTGCACCCAGACTTATTCGAATAAATTTTATCTTCCTTTACAGGGTCTAAGGGGCTTCACTCACCCCTTAGACCCCATACTTCAAAATAATGAAAAAGCAAACCAAAGGTCTTGTCATCATCAACACCGGCCAGGGCAAAGGCAAAACCACTGCCGGGCTGGGACTGTTGCTGCGCGCCTGGGGACAGGGCTTGCGCCCTTGCGTGATTCAATTCGTCAAAGCTGGCACTGGACGTTGGGGCGAAGTTAAAGCCGCGGAAAAATTAGGCGTCGAATGGCATAAACTCGGCGACGGCTTCACCTGGAAATCGAAAGACAGCGGCGAAGGCATTGCCAAAGCCCTACACGGCTGGGAAATCGCCAAAGAAAAAATCGCTTCTGGTGAATACGATCTGATCGTGCTAGACGAATTCACTTATACGATGCACTTCGAGTGGCTCAACACCAGTGAGGTGATCGACTGGCTCAAAGCCAATAAACCATCGGAATTGCATCTGGTTATCACCGGGCGCTATGCACCAGAAGCGCTGATCGATTATGCCGATCTGGTTACCGAAATGACAAATATCAAACATCCTTTTGATAAGGGCATCAAAGGCCAGCGCGGTATTGAATTCTAATAGACCGGTGGCGGAAGACAGAAGCCAGAGAAAACAACCGGTCTTCCGTCCCCCGCCATCTGTCCTCCGAAGGAGACCCCATGTCCATCCAACAACTCATCGCTAAGATCCAACCCCTGGATGAAGCCGCCATGCAAGCTGCCCGCGCCCGTCAGGATGATCTGACCAAGCCCCGCGGCAGCCTGGGACAGCTTGAAGACATTTCCGTGAAAATCGCCGGGATCACCGGTGAAGTACATCCCAAACTCACACATAAAGTTGTCACCACGATGGCGGGCGACCACGGCGTTGTCGCCGAAGGCGTCAGCGCCTACCCCTCCGAAGTAACCCCCCAAATGGTGATGAACTTTGTCTTCGGCGGCGCGGCCATCAACGTGCTTTCCCAGCATGTCGGCGCACGTGTAATCATCGTGGATATGGGCGTCGCCAGCGAACTTGACCACCCCGCGGTGGTCAACAAGAAAATTGCCCTGGGAACAAAGAACATAGCACAAGGTCCGGCCATGACGCGCGCACAAGCCATTCAAGCCATCGAGGCCGGGGCCGCAGTCGTTGAGGCCGAACTCGAAAAAGGCCTCGACATCCTGGCGACCGGCGATATGGGCATCGGCAACACCACCCCCTCAGCGGCCATCGCCGCGGCCATCACCGGGCGCTCCGTGCAAGAGATCGCCGGTCGCGGCACCGGCGTAGATGATGAAGGACTGCAACGAAAAATCACCGCTATCCAAAAGGCGCTGGATGTCAATCATCCCAATGCTGAAGACGGGTTGGATACCCTCGCCAAAGTCGGCGGTTTTGAGATTGGCGGGCTGGCCGGAGCCATCCTGGCCGCCGCCGCGCACCGCAAACCAATCCTTATCGACGGTTTCATCTCCACCGCCGCGGCGATGGTCGCCGTCAGCCTGGCCCCACAAACGCGCCATTACCTCATCGCCGCTCACCGCTCACAGGAACTTGGGCACCAGATCATGTTAGAATGGCTGGGCCTTGAACCGCTGCTTGACCTGGGCTTGCGCCTGGGCGAAGGCACCGGAGCCGCGCTGGGTATATCGCTCGTGGAGGCCGCCTGCAAGATTCTCGACGAAATGGCAACCTTCAGCGAAGCGGGCGTTTCCGACAAAGAATAAAACCAAGACCTTAACGAAATGATTCCCTTCCTCGCAGCTCTGCAGTTCCTCACTCTCAGCCCGCCACTGGTTAAGCGTCTCTTCACCCAAAAAGAGCTTGGCCAGGCGGCTGGCTTTTATCCCCTGGTCGGCGCGCTGATCGGGGCGTTGCTATACGCCGCCAATTACGGTCTCGCCATGATTACCTCCGATGCGCTGCGCGCTGCCTTGCTGCTGGCCTTGTGGGTTCTCCTCACCGGTGCGCTGCATTTGGATGGACTGCTGGATGCCTTCGATGGCCTACTTGGCGGATGGACGCCGGAGAAGCGCCTGGAAATTATGCGCGACGAGCGAGTGGGGGCTTTCGGACTCAGCGCGGGCGTGATCCTGCTCCTGATGAAATACGCCGCCCTGAGTGGATTCAGCCAATCCGCTCCAGCGCTGATCCTGACCCCCGCGGTGAGTCGCTGGGGCATGAGTCTGGCCGTCTACGCCTTCCCCTACGCCCGACCAGAGGGATTGGGCAGCGCCGTCAAGACGCACATCACCTGGAAACAGATCGCCCTCGCCACCCTGACAGTTCTCGTCACCGCCTGGTTCTGCGCGGGCTGGATGGGCATGATCGCCCTCGGAGGCACGCTGCTGCTCGTTTGGGCAATATCAACCTTCGTCCTCGTCCGCATCCCCGGTCTGACCGGCGACATTTACGGGACGATCAACGAACTGGTCGAGCTGGTATTGGTCATCATTTTTGCTATCATTCTTATATAAACCACAGAGACAGTCAGAAAACATATGAAAACTCTATGATCTCTGTGTCTCCGTGGTGAACGTTTTTTTTAGGAGGAAACATGCTTGAAACCGGCGACAAAGCCCCCCTATTTTCCCTGCCCAATCAGAACGACGAGACCGTCTCGCTGAGCGATTTCAACGGTCAGTGGCTGATACTCTACTTCTACCCCAAAGACGACACGCCCGGCTGCACCAAAGAAGCCTGCGACTTCAGCGATGCTCTGGATGATTTCGCCGGGCTGAACGCGGTAGTGATCGGGGTAAGTGTAGACGATACGCTGTCGCACCGGGCATTCATTGGCAAATACAATCTGGGCATCAACCTGCTCAGCGATCCGGAGAAAAACGCCCACACAGCCTACGGAGCCTGGGGCCTGAAGAAAAATTACGGCAAAGAATATGAAGGCACCATCCGCTCGACATTCATCATCTCACCCGAAGGTGAGATTGCCGCAGTTTGGCGGGGCGTGCGTGTGCGTTCCAAAACAAAAAACGGCGAAAGCAAACATGCCGACAAAGTGCGCGA
>JACNJM010000024.1 GCA_014382605.1 Anaerolineae bacterium | reverse complement strand
GCAGAAAGGAGAACCTAATCATGGCTAGCCGCCTGAATCAGAAACCGTTGAAAATTCCTTTGCGGCTGAGAATTGGCCGTTACGCCCTGACTGCCCACGGGCTGATGAGCTACTTTTTCTTGTATGCGCCGATCATTATTTTGATTATTTTTTCGTTCAACGCCTCGAAATTTGTTACCGGCAGTTGGCACGGTTTTACTCTGGATTGGTATAAAAAACTATTCGTTGACGAAGCTATCGGGGCGGCTCTTCGAAACAGTCTCTATGTTAGTTTGATAGCAACCTTTATTTCTACGATCTTCGGCACGATGGTTTCCCTGGCGATGGAGCGCTACGATTTTTGGGGCAAGCTGCCTTTTGACGCGTTGCTCTACCTGCCGATTATTATCCCCGATATTGCTATGGCGGTCATGTTATTACTTTTCTTCGTGATGGTCAAAATGCCTCTGGGACGGCTGACGATCATCATCTCGCATATCGCTTTTGATATTTCCTTTGTGGCGATAGTCGTACGTGCCCGTCTGGCACAATTTGATGATGCGCTCGAAGAGGCTGCCCAAGATTTATATGCCAATAATTGGAAGACGTTCCGCTATGTAACTTTTCCGTTGTTATTACCTGGTATCCTGGCCGGAGCGCTACTGGCTTTCACGCTGTCATTGGACGATTTTGTAATCACCTTTTTTACATCAGGGCCAGGCGCTACAACACTGCCTTTGCGAATTTACTCGTTGGTTAAACTTGGCGTAACGCCCGAAATCAACGCGCTCTCAGCCGTCATGCTGATGGCATCCTTCGTATTTGTGGTCATTTCATTCTCATTGCAGAAAGGAGGCGATGGTAAAGTAGATTTAGTTTAAACATAATTCATCAATCCGAATATTGAACTATGCTTTTTGTTTACGGCAGCGAAAGCGTGTGTTTTATTGCCGTAGGCTAAGTAATGGTTTCTAAAGGTATTTATTTGCCATAAGGAGGCATTAAGATGAAAAAAATTCTCGTTCTTAGTATGTTATTGCTCGCATTGTCGCTCGTGTTAATTGGCTGTCAGGGTCAGCAAGAGGCCGCAGCCCCAGCAGAAGCGGAACCCGCTCAGGAAGAAGCTGCTACTGAGCTTCACATCTATAATTGGAGTGAGTATATTGATCCTGAGGTCTACACTGCCTTTGAAGAAGAATACGGTATCAAAGTCATTGAAGATACTTTCTCTAGCAACGAAGAACTGCTGGCGAAAATTCAGGCTGGGGCCGCGGGTTACGATCTCATCGTTCCGTCTGACTATATGGTCGAAATTATGATTGCCGAAGGACTGCTGGCGGAACTCAATCACGCCAACGTGCCCAATATCGCTAATCTTTCTGCGTTATTTAGCGATCCCCCCTTTGATCCGGGTCTGACCTACTGTGTGCCTTATCAGTGGGGTACCACCGGCATCGGGTATAACAGCGAAGTTTTCGAAGATGCTCCCGCAAGTTGGGCGTATATCTTTGATCCGGCGATGGCCGCCGAATACGAAGGCAAAATCACGATGCTCAACGACAGCCGAGAATCCATCGGCGCGGCGCTCAAGTATCTAGGTTACTCGCTGAACACCACTAGCGAAGCCGAACTCGAAGAAGCGAAAGAATTGCTGATCCAGACCAAACCCTTCATCTTCTCGTATGACTCCGATCAATTTGAAGATTTGATCGCAGCAGACGAGGTTGTCATTGGGCATGGCTGGAGTGGCGACTACTTCATGGCCGCTGTTGACGACGAGCGCATCTGGTACGTCATCCCTGAAGAAGGCGGCGTTGTCTGGGCCGACAACCTGTGCATCCCATTGACTTCAAAAAATCAGGATGCGGCTGAGCTTTTCATCAATTACATTCTGCAGCCCGAAATTGCCGCGCAGATCACCAACTTCACCTGGTATGGCAGTCCGGTTGAAGCAGCCAACGAGTTCATTGATCCCGAAATTCTTGAAGAACCAGCCATTTACCCTTCGGCTGAGACGATGGAGCGCCTGGAATGGATTCAGGATGTTGGTGATGCTACCCCGCTGTACGAACGCATTTGGACAGAAGTAAAAGCATCTGAATAAGTTGTGAAGAAGTGGGGCGCATTTTATTAAAGTGCGTCCCACTTGCGAGGATGAGCTATGTATATCAACGGAAAATTTACCAACGGGAACTCCGTCGAACGCATCCCGGTCATCAACCCTGCCACCGAAGAAGCTTTCGCTGATTCAGCCCGCGGCACCACCGAAGATGCGTTTGTTGCCATCGCTGCTGCTAAAGTGGCTTTTCAAGAATGGCAGCGCACTCCGGCTAACGAACGCGCGGCTGCTTTGCACGCCGTGGCGGCTAAAATCCGCGCCAACCGCGATGAACTCATTCGGCTGCTGACGCTCGAAGAGGGCAAGCCCATCCCCGAGAATGATGAAGAACTTTGGTGGGTCGAAGAAACTTTTGACTACTACGCCGAGTTAGCGCGCCATGAACGCGGGCGCGTGATTCCTCCTGGCGATCCTGGACAGTTCAATTTTGTGATTAAAGAACCGTATGGCGTGGTGGGCTGCATAGTTCCCTGGAATTATCCGCTTTTGTTATTGGCTTGGAAGATGGCCCCGGCGCTGGCCGCGGGCAATACGGTTGTGATCAAGCCTTCGGAGTTGACGCCGCTGGCTACTTTGAAGTTGGTCGAAGTAGCCTGTGATCATCTACCCCCGGGGGTGGTCAATGTGGTGACGGGCTATGGCCCAGAGGTGGGTGAACTCCTGGTGACGCATCCTGATGTCCCGACGATTGCCTTTACCGGCTCGCTGGCCGTCGGTCAGCGCATTGCTACTCTGGCCGGGCCGATGATGAAGAAATTGCATCTCGAATTGGGTGGCAAAGACCCGATGGTGATCGCCCCTGATGCCGAGATGGATATGGCCGTCAGCGGGCTGGCCTATGCTGCGCTGATCAATACCGGGCAGGTGTGTACCAGTACAGAGCGCGTTTACGTGCATGAGAGCATGTTTGGGCAGTTCAGCGAAGAACTGGCCGATTTTGTAGGAAAATTACGCATAGGCAATGGGATGGATGAAAGCATCGACATCGGGCCGATGATCCGCGATGAGTTTCGCGAAAAGGTCGAAAGCCAACTGGCGGAGGCCGAGGCCGCGGGTGCTAAGATTCTCATCGGCGGGCAGCGACCAGCCCAATTTACACGCGGGTTTTTCCTGGCTCCTGCGGTGGTTACTGGCGTGGATCATAGTATGCGCATCATGCGTGAGGAAACCTTCGGGCCAGTCATTCCTCTTATGCCCTATAAAGATTTTGATGAAGCCATCGCGCTCGCCAACGATTGTCAGTATGGCCTGGGCGCGACCCTGATGAGCCGCGACGCTCGTCTGGTGAAGCGCTTTTTTGAAGAAGTAAAAGGCGGTACGATCTGGATCAACGATCCGCTGACTGATAACTTTGCCGGGCCGTTTGGCGGTATGAAAATGTCGGGCCTGGGGCGCGAACTCGGGCAAGAGGGCCTCGATGA
>JACNJM010000025.1 GCA_014382605.1 Anaerolineae bacterium | reverse complement strand
AGATTTCTAACCTGCCAGTGATCATTGCCAATCGCCCGCTGCACTATCTTGAATATAATCGCGACTGGTAATCATTGCAGCAAACTACAATACCGGTGTGCGGGGATCATTCCTGCACACCGGTTCTATATAATCTGAATGGAGCGCAACGTGGTCGACAAACCTTTAGTTCCCTCCGGCCCTCTCGACATCGAAGAAGACCCCATATCCTTTGGAACACGCGTAAACGAATTTCCCTGGTGGCTCCTGTCAATATTTCTGATCGCGATTTGGGCATTCTATATCATTTTCACAAACGAAAACTATAACGAAGCTTTCAACTTCATCAAAATTGGTCTTCGCGTTACCGTCCAGACAGCGCTAACCGCGTATGGATTTGCACTTATCTTGGGTCTCATTACTGGCCTGGGACGGCTCTCAAAAAATATTTTCTTCAACAATTTGGCCCGACTCTACGTTGAACTTATTCGCGGTGTGCCTATCCTGGTGCTTATTTTCTTCATCGCACTCGTTGGTGTGCCAACCATCGTAGATGGTTTAAACAACTTCGGGGGGTGGCTCACATCCATTGGCGCCAAGCCCCTTGGAGCTATTTTTACAGCTTTCAACAATCAAAATGTGAGCATGAATTCGCGTGCCATTGTTGCGTTATCCGTCACTTATGGCGCTTATCTGGCCGAAATCTTCCGGGCTGGCATTCAATCCATCGAACATGGCCAGATGGAAGCTGCGCGCTCGTTAGGGATGAGCTATGGCCAGGCCATGCGCTATATTATCCTGCCACAGGCTGTCCGCAATGTGCTTCCGGCATTAGGGAATGATTTTGTCGCTATGGTGAAAGATTCGTCGCTGGTCTCAGTTCTGGCTGTCCGAGATATTACGCAAGTTTCACGCCTCTACGCAGGAAGCACTTTTCGCTTTCGAGAGGCCTATGTAACGCTCTCTGTGATGTACCTGACTATTACGGTACTCCTCTCTCTAGGCGTGCAAGTTATCGAAAGGCGGTTACGAGCCAATGACTGACGAAAAAGATAACATTATTGTTATCAAAGATATCTACAAATATTTTGGCGATGTCAAAGCCCTCAACGGTGTCAGCATGTCAGTGGAGCGCGGCAAAGTTGTGGTCGTCATCGGCCCCAGCGGATCAGGCAAATCGACCATGCTGCGCTGCATCAATCACCTTGAAAATCCCACCCAGGGCGACATCTGGATTGACGGCGAAAAACTGACTGGCGCACCCAAACAACTTAACGCCGTGCGCGCTGAAATCGGCATGGTATTCCAGCTTTTTAATCTGTTTCCACATCTGACCGCCCTAGAAAACATCACCCTGGCACAAAAAGTTGTGCGCGGACGTTCAAAAGCTGAAGCCACTGAAATCGCTTTGGAACAGCTTCAGCGTGTGGGTATCCCCGAAAAAGCCGATGCCTATCCCCGCAAACTCTCTGGCGGGCAACAGCAGCGTGTGGCTATTGCCCGCGCCCTGGCCATGAACCCCAAGATCATGCTCTTTGATGAACCCACCAGCGCGCTGGACCCTGAGATGATCAAAGAGGTATTGGATGTGATGCTTGATCTTGCTCGTGAAGGCATGACTATGGTCTGCGTCTCCCACGAAATGGGTTTTGCCCGTTCTGCCGCCGATGAAATTATCTTCATGGATGACGGGTTGATTGTTGAGCACACCACACCGCACGGACTATTCAACGATCCCCAACACGACCGCACCAAGCTATTCCTTTCACAGATTTTGCAACACTAACAAAATTTTCTCTCAAACCGAATCAAAAAACCGCCTCTCGGCGGTTTTTTTCGTGTGCGCTGGGAGGGGGTCGAACCCTCACGCCTCTCGGCACATGGCCCTCAACCATGCCTGTCTGCCAATTCCAGCACCAGCGCAAACGCATCCGTATTATAATCTTGGGGTTGTAGTTGTCAAGTTTTTCATAATCGAATAACACAGCGTTCTTAAAGTTACGCCAGATCCGATATTTACCGCGGAGCACGCGGGGTTCGCCGAGATTTTTCAGGTTTTTCTCTGCGATCTCAGCGGAAAAATTGCTTTTCGATCTCGACTTTATGAAGGCCCAGAATCGAATAAAAGCAACTGCGCAGGAAAAATTCGCTCAGGAGAAGACCCAAAAATCAGGAGTATTGCATGAGGATTGTATTAGATGCGATGGGCAGCGATGCCTGTCCACATCCCGAAGTGGATGGCGCTATTCAGGCTATCGAAATATTTGGCGACGAAATTATTCTCGTCGGCGATAGTACGCAAGTCAGGCCATTATTGGAAGCGCGCGGAAACCCCGGCAAAATCAAACTAATCCACGCCGAAGAAACCATCACCATGGAAGACAAAGGCCTCAAGTTGGCGCTCAAGGCCAAACGCAAAAACTCCCAAACCTCGATGGCTGTCGGTATGGACCTGGTTAAAAATGGCGAAGCTGATGCCTTTATCACCGCGGGCAACACCGGCGGCGCGCTGACCACGGCTTATTTCCGCCTGGGCGTGATGGATGGCGTAGAGCGCCCCGGCCTGACAGCAATGGTTCCAACAAAAGATGGTTTTTGTGTAGTGCTGGATATTGGCGCGAATCCGGATTGCAAACCCGAACACCTGCTTCAATTCGGAATTATGGGCAGCGTGTATGCGGAAAAAGCCCTGGGCGTGGCGCGCCCCAAAGTAGGACTTCTTTCCAATGGAGAGGAAGCCGGTAAAGGAAACGAACTCGCCAGGGCAGCCTTCCCACTGCTCCAGGCCAGCACGCTGAATTTCTTTGGCAATATTGAAGGCAAAGAATTATTCGGCGGCGATGTAGATGTAGCCGTCACCGATGGCTTCACCGGGAATGTGCTTATCAAGGCCAGCGAGGCGGTTGCCAAGCTACTGGTGGATGTGCTCAGAGAAAGCATGCTGAGCAGTACTCGCACAAAGATTGGCGCTCTGTTGGCAAAGCCTGCCTTCACCGCGCTCAAAGGCATGTTGGACCCCGATGAGATTGGCGCAGCGCCTTTATTAGGGCTCAACGGCCTGGTATTTGTAGGGCACGGGCGCTCCAATGCCAAAGCTATTTTCTCGGCCATCAAGGCTGCTCGTAGCGCGGTAGACGCTCAACTCATCGAGGCTATGGGCAGCGCCATTCAGGAACAGTTGCAACAAACTTCATGAGTCGATGCCGCGTTGTCATCACCGGGCTGGGCGCCATCACTCCATTGGGCAGCTCTATCGACCAACTTTGGCAAGGACTCGTCGCCGGGCGTTCTGGCGTGCGACGTATTACGCTGTTTGACCCCAGCAATATGCCCTGCCAGATCGCGGGCGAAGTCCCCGATTTCGAACCGCACGACTTCATGGAACGCAAGCTCGCCCGCCGTATCCCCCGTTCCGCACAGATGGGTTTAGCGGCGGCTGTTCAAGCCGTACAAGACGCCGGGTTCGGCAATATGATGCCCGAACCAGAACGCGCCGGCGTAGTTTTTGGCACAGCCATCGGCGGGCTGGATAGTTTTGTAG
>JACNJM010000182.1 GCA_014382605.1 Anaerolineae bacterium | reverse complement strand
CATCGCTTTGCGTAAGTCCTAAGCATAATTCTTCTAGGTAATGCCAGCGTAGCTTGACGGTACAAGAAGCGCGAATTATCATTCTGAGCTTGACACAAATGGCCTTCAGGAATTGCCGTGGTTGCTCTCAGTTATAGGAGTGTGAAGCGCCCCGAACTCCTCATATCTGGGGAATGTCCCGCCAGTTCCTAAAGAACCAAATCATATGATATAGGCGGTTCAAAAATGCGTTTGTAGATTGTTCCGTCGAAATAGCCATCCCAAAGGGGTGTCTTCAAAATTATAGGAGCAAAAAATGGATCCAGCAGCAAGCATCATTATGGCAGCCGCGTTAGTGTTTTATTCGATTGGGGTTTGGAGTGAGCGCATCGCGGGCCGCCTAAAACCCTGGCATCTGGCCTTCTTTGTGTTGGGGCTGATCTGTGATACTTGGGGGACTGGATTAATGCTCGAATACGCCGGTGGCCTGACCTTCGATATTCACGGTATCAGCGGGCTGATCGCCATATTGCTGATGCTCATCCACGCTGTATGGGCAGGGATTGTGCTGCTTCGTAAAGATGAGCAAGCGATCCAGAATTTCCACAGATTCAGCGTCGCAGTTTGGGTGATTTGGTTGATACCCTATTTCAGCCCGATGCTTTTCCAAATCGGCGGCTGATGACTTGCGCATTATTGTTTTAGATAGCCTGAGGGGTTTGTGCAACCGGAGATGAATGTTGCTTTCCCTCACTCATCTCCGGCAAAAATCCGGGTTTCTAAAAACTAAAACTGAACCAGTCGGTTCCTGTGACCACCGAGCAGCTTAGGGCGATGAAGACGATCAGCAGAATGAAACCGCAACCGCAGCCCATGCAGGATGGCCCGCGTCCGAAACCGAAGCGATCTTGCAACCAGTCGAAAAGCGTGTCGAGCAAGAATAATTTCAGCAACCCCGATAAACAGCCTGGACGATTATTCATGAGTTTCTCCTTGATAAGACGTTGGCAATACTACCTGGGTATACGGAATTATGGTCTAAAAGTCGCAATTCCGGCGCAAGTTTTCTACACGATTTCGATCTGTTTGCCTGCAGTAACTTCACCCACCACCCATAGCGGCTGCCCAATTTCTTCGGCTCGCTGTAGCATCGGCTCCATATTGGCGGGCGGCACAGCCAGCAACAAGCCTCCGCTGGTTTGCGGGTCGAAGAGCAGCAACTCTTCGTACTCTTCCATCTCGCGGATAAAATGCACATTTTTAGAAAAATATAGGCGATTATCGGATGCGCCGCCGGGGAAAATAAAATCTTTGGCATAGCGCATCGCCCCTGAGGTAAAGGGGATTTTTTCCCACTTGAAGCGCAAGCCAACCCCCGAGGCGGATGCCATCTCCCAGGCGTGGCCGAGCAGGCTAAACCCGGTGATGTCCGTTGCTCCCCGGACGCCAAACTCCACCCCCAGGGAAGCCGCATCGCGGTTCAGGCGCGTCATCCACTCGATGACTTCATTCATGTTTGTCTGAGATGCTTTTTGGCCTTTGATCGCCGTGGTCGTCGTGCCAAAACCCAGCGGCTTGCTGAGCAGCAGCACATCGCCGGGACGCGCCCCGCCTTTGGTCATCATTTTTTCGGGATGTACGAAACCCAGCACAATCAGGCCGTATTTTGGCTCTTTATCCTGAATGGTATGCCCCCCGACGACGACGACTTTAGCCTCGCGTGCCTTTTCTGCCCCACCGCGTAAAATTTCGCCGAGGAAATCGGGTGGCAATTCAGGCGGGAAAGCAGCTATATTAAGCGCCAAAAACGGCGTGCCGCCCATCGCATAGACATCGGATAGACTGTTCGCCGCGGCGATTGCACCGTATTCGTAGGGTGTATCCACCACCGGGGTGAAAAAATCGGTTGTCACCACCAGGGCGCGCTCATCGTCGAGCCGCCAGACCGCGGCATCATCGGGATCGCCTAGTCCCACTAAAAGATCAGGATAATCGCGATTGTCGAATATATTTTCAATCGGACGCAGCACCTGCGCCAGCGCTTCGGCGCTTAACTTGGACGCTCAACCCGAACAGCTTGACAGTGTTGTTAATCGAATTTTCTTTTCGGATGAAGTTTCAGCGTTTTGTTCGCTCATAACGGTTGCAGGTAAAAAGTTGAAAGTTGAAAGGTAACACGCAACTTTCAACTTTCAACCTGTGACATTCAATATTTAGGGGCTTTCGGTTCCAGTATCCGGTGTTACCGTTGGCGCGGCGGCTGGTTGGGTGTTATTCATTTCCGGCAGCGGGAATAAGAACGGATTGTCGCTGGGCAGCAACATCACGTCAATGCTGGGGGTTAGTTCCTCAATATAGCGGTATGTCAGCAAATCTGGGCTATTTTTTAGCACATCGGCGATCAATTGCAAGGCTTCGGCCTCAGCTATTGCCTGGATGATGCGCGCATCGGCCAGAGCCTGAGCGTTAATCAACAGCGAGTCGGCTTCGCCTTGCGCCCGGATTACTGCCGCATCGGCTGCGCCCTGAGCTGTCTGACGAACCTGTTCGGCTTCTTGTTTCTTTTGCTCGACGATAAAAGCTGCCTGTTGTCCCAACTGTTCGGCAATCTGTTTTTGTTCGACCGAAGCGGCGTATTCATCGGAAAAAGTGATATTTCGTAAAACAAAATCAACCAGAATCAGGCCGCCTTCATCCAGGGTGTCAGCCATATCGGCGGTCATCATCTCGGTTAATTTTAATCTTTGGGAACTGTAAACTTCTTCAATGCCAAATTGCGAAACTGCGTCTCGAATCACGCCGCGCGATTGTGGTCGCACCAGGTTATTAACATATTGATCTTGCCATTTGATGTGCACATCGGTCACTTGAGCGGGGTCAATTGCAAAAACAATGGATGCATCTATGCGGACAACCTGCCCATCCGATGTGCGTGCTTCAACCGAGTCGTCACCTTGTATTTGCCCTTCCTCAGCCGCAATTGACATCGTATAGGTTTGGCGGGAGATCGGATAAGTGACGACATTTTCAAAATAGGGCACTACCCAGCGCAGGCCGGGCTGTAAGGCTTCGGGGCGAATACCATCTTGAATCGCCGAGATCACTACACCGCGTTCCTGCGGTTCTATGAAAATCAACCCGGCGCTAGCCGTATTTAAAATTACTGCCAGCAGCAAAATAACTATGAGCGTAGTAACCATGCCTTTGACCGGTTTTTGTCGGGAAGCTCGCATGACAATAAGTGCGAGCAGGCCAACAACGGCCAACCAGGCCAGACCAGCAATTGCAGAAATAGCAACCGTAACATTCATCTTTTCAAACTCCTTGTATTTAATTAGGGTTTTGCGACCGCGTGGGGAAAACCCTATTTATAATTGTTTCACAATCCAACCCAAACATGATACCATGCCTGTATGCAAAACGGCAAAGGACGCATCACTGAGATTATATACGGATTTGATGACAGTTTGTTGCTACGAGTGGATTGCCCTTCGGCGTTACTCCCCGCTCCGGGGCAATACCTGCTCGCCGACGATGGTCTGGCGGACTCCGTTTTGGCGGTTCCCCTTTTTCGAGCGGGTACCGTCCCCGAGGTGATTCTGCAAAGTTCTACCCCTATGCCCAGACACTGGCTTCCAGGGCTGGAGCTTCATCTGCGCGGCCCGCTGGGGCACGGATTCAACCTGCCAGCGGAGGTAAGCCATATCGCCTTGACCTCCCTCGGCGGCGGGTTGGCGCGCCTGTTGCCACTGATCGGCCAAAATCCGCTTGCGGATATTGCTATTTTCACGGATGCAGCCCTGCCCGATCTCCCCGTTTCCGTTGAAGTTCGCCGCCTCGCCGACTTGCCCGAGGCCTTACCCTGGGCCGATTTCCTGGCTCTCGAATTGACAATTGAAATATTGCCCAAGTTGCGTACGATCCTGGGGTTGGCTCCGCACGAACGCCCGGTCTGCACAGCCCAGGCGTTAATTATCTCTCCCATGCCGTGTGGCGCGCTAGCGGAGTGTGGTGTATGCGCCGTTCCCGCCCGAAAGGGCTATAAACTGGCCTGCAAAGATGGCCCCGTGTTGGATTTGAAGCAATTACAATGGTAATCAAATATGGCACATAAACCAAAACGACGAAAGAAGCGACGAGCAAGAAACCGCAAAATCCGCCTTGGTTGGTTGTTTTGGCTCGTCGGGGTGTTGGCGCTGGCCTATTTTGGTATTCGAGAAAAACCCGAAGTGTTAGACTTGTTCAAAAGTTCCCCTCCGCCCCCCAATTTCACACCCACACCTTACCCCACGCCCATTGCTCCCGACATAACGGGAGCTGCCCCCGACCTCGACGCGCTTGCAGTGTATATGCTCGAATTGATTAATGTAGACCGGGTTGCTGAGGGTTTAGAGCCAGTTCAGTGGGACGCACACGCGGCTGAAGTTGGTCGTCTGCATGCGCAAGAAATGGCGCATGCTGGCTATATGTCGCACTGGAACCTGGCCGGATTCGGCCCAGATATTCGCTATGGCTTGTCCGGCGGGCAGGTTGTTGTCATGGAGAATGTGTATTCATACTACAGCCGCTACGATGATGGCAGCCCGGTTTGGGAGGCAAATTGGGCCGCGCGTGTGCGCGAAGCGCAAACAGCCTTAATGAACAGCCCCGGCCATCGGGCGAATATTCTCACACCGGAACATACACATGTGGGCGTTGGGATGGCCTATGAACCCACGAGCGGCGAATTCCGCGTGGCGCAGGAGTTTACCAATCATTATTTGGTGATGCAAACCGATACGGATGACCAGGTTTTTTCAGCGCACCCCGGCGAGTTGATAAATATCAAATTTGAATTACATCCAGAGGTTAGTCAACCCCTCATCAATCTGGCATTTGAGCCGCTGCCATCCCCAATGAGCATTCCGGAGCTAAACGATACTTCTACATACACATCTCCCGCTGAGTTTGTGGATCAAATCCCCGCGACATTGGATTGGAATGGCGATTATAAGCTGCGCATGTTTCTGCCGGGCAGTGCGCAATCGGGATACTACCATCTTCGTATTTGGGTCACACTGAATGGCGAAAATATCCCTGCAAGCGATCTGGTGATAATGTTGGTTTCCGATGAATAGAATATTGGTTGTTGTTGCCCACCCCGATGATGAAACTATTCTTTGTGGCGGAACGCTGGCTTTGCTGGCGCGTGCCGGAGCCGAGGTGCATGTTCTTTGTGCCACGCGCGGCGAGGGCGGCGAGTTAGGCGAACCGCCGCTTTGCGAGCGCACAGATTTGGGCCGCGTGCGTGAGCAAGAAATGCGCTGCGCCGTGCAAGCCCTGGGCGGCATAAATGTTGAGTTTCTCGACTACACTGACCCCACCGTCGGCGAAAATGAAGTATTGCATCCCTACACCGACGATTTTGACCAACTCACTACCTGCCTCTGTGACTATATTCAGCAACTTCGCCCCGAGGCGGTCATCACCCACGGCTCGAATGGCGAGTACGGCCATCCGGCGCATGTCCTCACGCATCGAGCGGCGCTTGCGGCTATGCCAGATGATGTCTCTCTCTACACTTTTTCGCCATCTTTTTCCGCCCACCCGCGCCCGCGTCTCGCCAATGCTGATGATTCTGCCGATCTGATTCTGGACATCAGTCCAGTTTTCGAGAAAAAAGTCGCTGCGGCTCAATGCCATCGCACGCAGAACGCCCTCTTTGTGCGACGTTCATCAAAGCGCGCCGGGCGGCAGTTGAGCATCTCAGAAGTGTTGATGAAGGTGGAGGGGCTGCATCGGGTATCTGCGTCAACGAATAATCTTTCAGATCAGCTATTTGAAAGCCTGTTAGCCCCTTGGAAAAGACTTCATGACGTCGAGACGTCTGCGTGAACCATGAAAAGCGATTTATTTTTCTTGACCCCTTTAATGAACGCCGCCGGGATGCTGGGTTTTTTCCCTGATCCGCATGCCGCGCTGGATTTCTCGCGCCTGGGAGCTTTTATCACGAATCCCATCAGCCGTTTGCCGCGCACGCCTGCGAATGGTACGCGTTATATGCTCTATCCGGGCGGATTTTTGTTGCATACGGGTTTACCCAACCCCGGCTTGTCGCAGGCCATCCGGCGCTATGGAGGCTATTGGGCCTCAGCTTCTTTGCCGGTGATTGTGCATCTTCTGGCGCAGAATCCGGATGAATTAGCCTGGATGGTTGAACGCGTGGAGAGAGTAGAGGGGGTCATGGGCATTGAAGTGGGCCTGCCCCCCGATGCGGATACTGCCCAAGTGGCGCGCTTCGCGCGGGCGGCTCTGGGCGAACTCCCGGTGTTGGTACGTGTACCCCTGGGGGAGAGTGTGGCTATGGGGCAGGCCGTTATGGATGCCGGAGCCAGCGCGGTCAGCCTGGCCGCGCCGCGGGGTTCCCTCACCCCTGGCTCCTCTCCCTACGGGAGAGGGGAATTTGTCAGCGGCAGGCTCTACGGCCCGACAATTTTTCCGCAGGCGCTTCGGGCGGTGCAAATGTTGACGGATGCTGGAATCCCCGTGGTAGGCGCCGGGGGTGTGCGTTCCGCCTCGGATGTAGAATCCATGCTGAAGGCAGGAGCCAGCGCTGTGCAAGTCGGAGCCTCCCTTTGGAAAAATGCACACATCCCAGGCGTTGCAGCCACGATCCAAAATTAGCGCGTTTTCGCCCTGAAACATTTAGCCTGATTGAGTATAATCTGCGCTGTTTATGCAGTGTTCAAGGAGTTGTAGATTATGGATAACACACTAGGAATTCTTGCTGGGGCGGTTGTCGGTGTTGTGGTATTGCTGGTTATGTTTGAATATCGCATACGGAAGCCTGATTATTTATTTCTTTATGAAGCCAATGGACAGATCCAAATTCGCAAAGGATTGGTTTACCCGCGGCATCTTAGTTTGCCGCTTGAACGCACTACCAGCCCGCTCCGCTTGACGATAGAAGCGGCTGCCGTTGGCAATCTGGAAGTGCGCATTAAGCTGGTGGGTTCGGTTGCACCCTCGCTTGAGCATATTGCCGCGTTGATCCGCATCGGTGGTTGGAACACGGAAGCCGTGGCGCGCGTTGCCGATGAAGTACAGGTGCTGCTTCAGGGCTTGGTCAAAGAATATATTGAAAAATGTGAAATTCACGCGCTTTCATCGACCGAAATTTTGGCCTATTTGAACGCGCGCTCGACGCTTATCGAAGAGAAATTTGGCGTTGAGCCGATTTCGCTGGCCGTTCAGTCGCTGGAACCCATCGACCCGGAGATTGGCGAAGCGCTGCGCCAGCAAGAACAAGCCCGCTTGCTAGAACAGACCGAACGCCTGAGCCATCAGGCACGCTCTGCCGCTGCGAAAGCAAAAATTCAGGCCGATGAAGAAATTTCGCAAATGGAACACGAGCTAAAAATGAAAAAGCTGGCGCTAAAAGGAACCTTGCTTGGCAAAGAGTCGGCGCTGGCTCAGAAAGGCCTCGAAGATGAGTTGGCGCGCAACCGGATGCGGCTTGCTTTTGAAAAGGAAGAACTTGACGTACTCAAGAGCAGCCCCGAACTGCTGATGCTGACTCCACAGGCGGCCCGTTTGGCTGAAGCCAGCCAGAGTTTGAAAAATGCGCGCACCATTGTCTCATTTACACCGCAAGAACTGGCGCAGGGGTCTGAATTGCTGGGCGTTTTTCAAAGCCTGATGCAGCGCGCACTGGAAGCGAAAAAAGAAGAATAATATCCCGAAAAAAGAGTGTATGCGGGGGCTACGCCCCCGCATACACTCTTTTTTCGGTTTTTTCCAATGACAGCCTATCCATCTAATCCCCAAGCCAGTTTTCGTCTGAAGCCGATTCGCGTGGCGCGCGTTTCGGAGATCAGCGAGTCCACCGCCGCGGCGCCCGTTCCCGACGATGAGCGCGTCAATTTTCACATCGGGAACCCGGTGCAGGATATAAGCATCTCTTCGGCGTATTTGCGCACGGCGCTGGGCATCGACATTCATCGCGAAGAGTTGCACGACGCTGATCCCGATGCGATTTTGGAATATCTTGGCTGGAAGGCCGAAGACAAGCCAAAACTCGAATTTTTGATCCGCATGATACAAAAAAGTGCGCCGTATATGCCCCGGGGCGGATACTCGCGTAAAAACCCCCACGCTCTCATCACCGCCTTCCGCAGTTGGCTGGAAAATCAGCAGGAGCCGCTAGAGTACGACACGGGCGAAAAATCGGGCAAACGCGAAATTATTATCGGCATGGGCGGCAATCACGAAATGTTGCGCATTATCTTGTTTGCCCTGTCGTCTTATTTGGAGTTCACCCCGGCGCGTATCCTTAGCTATCAGTGCCAACTCCAGCCCCAACTAAAGACGATCCCCAACCTGCTCTTTGACGATCTGGCCGATGACGAGCAAACAGCCGTGGCGCAAATCGAGCAATTCTTTATCCATCAGCCCAACAGGCCGACCTTTATGCTGGTTGGCGGCCTGCTCGACGAAGTTACGCGGCGCAAGTTGCGCCTGCTGAGCATTGAAAAACCGCTCTTTTTTATCGAGGCCAACAACGCCCCCAACCATCTCTCGCTGGCGCGCGAGGCCAAACTCGTGCAGCGCGTCATCCGCCTGCTGACCCCGGCCGTATTTGCCAAACGGCTGCACAGCTTGCCGATGGTATTCATCGCCGGGAACGCCGATTTTCTGAGCGTGATTGAGAATGTGCATTTCAATCTCAAAGGCACGCCCTCCGCGGCTGAAGCCGAGTTTTTGGATTTTCTTCTTCAGCAAAAACTTACCAAATTATCATTAAAAATTTCTGCGGATGTGCCGCGCGCCAAGCCTGCTTTTGAAGGATTGGGGTTGGGTGTTTCTGCGGAAAAAGTGCTGCCCGATTTAGCCGAACGGGCAGAGCGGTGGCTGGAAAAAGTAGTGGATCGGCGTGCCCA
The DNA here is from genome assembly GCA_014382605.1 of Anaerolineae bacterium. Classification (GTDB taxonomy): domain Bacteria; phylum Chloroflexota; class Anaerolineae; order Anaerolineales; family UBA11858; genus NIOZ-UU35. Next base: position 9,350 of record JACNJM010000182.1, on the reverse strand, counting down.
AACATTGACCAAATCCCTGGGGGCGGTGGAAGAAAAAACAGCCGTGCTGGCTGGCAGGATTCAGCATGCGTGGAAGGGGTATATTTTCGATGAATTCACCGAACTAAAGGCCGACGAAATTCTCGATCTGCTGGTTCAAAACGCGCACAAACCCGAATGGGTACAGGCGCTGCAGCGCAGCTTTCTGGCGGCCTTTATCAAGCACCAACCGCAGTATCAGCCCGAAGCCTGTTCGGTCGTCAGCGGATCATCGCGCACAGCCCTGAGCATACTCGGTTTTCATTGTGGCGTGTCCGAAGTGGTAATCCCTGATCTGAGTTGGTCTTATGAACAGTGCTTTGTCAAAACCTACACCGTGCCACTGTCTGAATCGTTGGGGCTGGATGTGGATGCGATCATCGAAAAGGTGAAGCAACTTTGTCAGCGCGATCCATCCTGGCCGCGGCGCGGCGCGGTGGCGGTCAACAATCCGCATAATGCCACCGGCCAAATTTTCGATGGTACTGATATCCGCCGATTGATCGCATACTGTCTGCAAAATAATATCTTCATAATTGACGATCTGGCTTACCAGAATGTCGCTCCGGTGTGCGATCTTCCCGAAATCAAGACGGCCCGTCAGGTTGCTGCAGAATTGGTGCGGCATGGGGCGATCACTGCAGCGCAGGCCGATAGCGTGATCTCGGTGCATTCCATGTCCAAAACGGATAGTTACGCCGGGGCCAGGTTAGCCGTGGTTGAAATTCGTGACCGGCAGATACGCGCGCGTTTTAACGCGCTCAATTCCCACATCCAGCCCAATATCGCCGCTATTTTTCTCAGCTATTTGTTCTATCGCAATTCGACGCAGGCCGGGCGCGCTTTCTGGCATCTGCGTAATTCGATTCTCTATGAGAGAACACAGGCCATTTTGCGCGCTGTTAAAAATCTGCCCTCCGACCGTAATCCCTTTGGGTTGGAAATCATCCCCCCGACGGGGAGTTTGTATCCACTTTTACATGTTAAACGCTTGCCTGCTGGCCTGTCTCTTGACTGGCTGGCATCATCACTGGCGCGCGGGGGCATTGGCATGTTGCCACTATCAACCTTCGCTCGCACAGAGAAGGGTTTTGAAACCGGGCGCACAATGTTCCGCCTGACGCTGGGGGGCAAAGATAATGCCGATGTGTTGCTCGGCAAAACCCGCCGCCTGCTGATTGACCTGAACCGCCTGATCGCCGAGGAAGACGCGCGCTACAACCGCAAACAGGTTTCTTTCCACGTTTCAGAACGCAGCCGCAGCCGTTCTGCCGATCTCTTACGAGCCTGGGATGCCTTCGGAAAGCAGTTGCATCAAATTTGTGAAAGTGGTCGAGCGTGTCAACATTTGATAACTTTGCATCCGTTGGACAACCAACCATTGAAGCGAGCGTTTTTACAGGTACATCTCCCTGAGCGCCTGGATGTATTTCGCAACCGCCTGCTGGATCGGGTGGCAATCCACGATGAGTTGATACGCAAGGCGGGCGACAGCGGGCGGTGGCTGACCGAGCGCCTGGAACGAGAGTTCATGAAAGATACGCTCCCACGGCGGCAAGAGAAATTCAGGCTGCGCACCTATGATCGCACCGTTCATCCCACGCAGGCCTATTCGTTGCAGGCCGAGATGGCGCTGGATGCGGTTGTCAACGCCCTGATCGCCGGGAGGCAGATCTCGAATGAACACATCGAACGGTCTGCTCAGGAATTGCTGAAGGAATATATCGGGCTGAATGTAGCTATCAACTCGCAGCAAGAAGTGGATGAAATCTTACTCGATCTCAATACGTTGATTGCTGGCGAAGAATTTGCCGGGTTGTTTTCCGATGTGATTTTGTCCCCATTTTTGTCATTTTGGAGCGATTGGGATGGTAGTAACCGGCCATCAGGGCAGGGGCATCGATTGGTGTCGGCTGTCGTTATGGAAAATGTGCGTCGCATGATGCGCATCCTGAATGCGCTGCAACAGGCCGATCCACACATCCGGGTCACACCTGCGCTAAAAGCCGAACTTGACGAGTTGCCTCAACACAATCAGCGTTTTACCAAACTGTTGAATGAAATCACAACCCTGACACATCAACTGGAACAGCGCTATCGGGGTATTTTGCCATTTTCAGTTGAAACAACCTCCTTGCAGCGCCTGGCAACGCGTTTGCATCTTCGGCGCGATCCGGCGCGCGTGCTTTGGCAGCATAACGACCGTTATGAGCGCAAAATGCTTGAACTGCGCCAGCAGCGCCGTGAAACAATGGAATTTTATTTTTCGCTCAATAAGGCGCTGCGTAAACAGTTATATTCGCTGATCCCCAATATTCAAAATAACCGTGCTGCTGAACCGTTGCTGCGCGAAGTTTTGGGCTATCGCGATATCTTACAGCGCATGGTGCTGACGCCGCGCATCAATCAGGGCTTGATCACGGCCCGCGACTCGTTTGCTATTGACACGACAGCCTACAATATTTACGAGATCAACACCATCGCCGGGAAATATGGCAACCCCGGCATGACGCTGGGTTTGCAGATCAGCTTATCGTCAAAGCCCGAAGCGCTGATTTCGCTCGACCGCAAGATGCGCATTCAGGCCGAACAAATGCGCCGAGACCTTTCTCCGGCGGAACTGCCCCCCGTCTGGCTGATTCCCTTGTTTGAAGATATTGACACGGTCACGAATATTCGCTCGTATCTCGACCGGGTGTGGGATTATGCCACCCAAAGCCGACACACCGCCCAGTCGCCAAAAGAACGCTTCAAAGAAATTATTTCCGAAGTTTTTATCGCCGGTTCGGATTTGAGCCAGCAGGTCAGTCAGGCCAATGCGGCCTATCTGTACCGGCAGGCCAAATATGACACGCACTCGTGGCTGGCCGGGCACGGCGTTGTGGACGCGGTGCGCATTAAATTGGGCAGCGGCGAGCCAATGCAGCGTCAAGGCGGCTATTATTCAAGTGTTGCCGGTAAACCTGCTTTTGGCAAAACCGAAAATGATCGCCGTCGTTTTTCGGCAAATTTACCCGCAGCAGCACGTAAAAGTACGGTTTATGCTGTTACGCCGTTGCAAGGCGTTTTCCTGGGCGGCGACTTGCGCACCTATCAGAGCAATATCTCCGAGCATTTACGCTTTTTAAGGGTGCGCGATTTTGTTGGTTTGCAAAATCACATTCGGGAAGCACAACAGCGTCACCGCGAAGATTTGATTCGCGCCGCGGAAACGATTGCCGAAAGCCGACTTGGCGCACAAAGCCGCAGCCTGCACGAGCTGGAGCGCCTGACCATCGGGACAAGAGAAACCCTGATGGTAAATTTCCTGACTGAGCTGACAAAAAATTTCCGCCATATCTCTTACGGCCGCGAGGAAGATGTGGTTGGGATTCATGTTATTTCGTATTTCATCGGTCGTTCCATGCCGCAACTACGCGACCGCCCGACATCCAGAAGAAAGTCAGGATTGGGGACGAATCGCGGGCAGCAGATTTTGGCGAATATCGCCGAGATCATCCCGCTGGCGAAAAAAGGCAGTTTGTTGCGCGCTATTGCGCATAACAAATCGCAAACCGTTGTGCTGGGCATCAACCAGCTCACCACCGGCCTGTTTCGATCATTGGAGCGCTTCGCTCGCAAGAACTTTGCCGAAGCCGAGCGCGAGCGCCTGATTGCTGAACGCTTGCTGCCCTATTTGCCGGTTTACGAAATTCTAAACACTCTGCGCATTTATCAGGACTGGGGCGGCAAGTATCTCAACCATATCGAAACGGCCTTCCCGGCGGGAAACTCGGCTTTTGTAGCGCTGCGTGAAGACAGCGACGCAATGGACCATTATTTGCCGCTCTTCCAGCAAGAGCTTTTACGGCGGCACGGCGTAGATGTCAACGATTTCTTTGCCAACGATGTTTTCATTCCGCACCTGTTGCCCACCCTGCGGCCCGATCTGGCAGTGCTGTTGCAGGAAAATCTATTTAATACCGATATAGATGCCTTCATGCAGCCCATCGCCGGGCGAGTGCCAGATGAGTGGCAGATCGAAGTTGGAAAATTACTGCTGCTTCCCACACAAATTGCCCATTGGCGCGCAATAATTTGGGATGTGATGGGCGAATCGATTTATCAGTGGGTGCAAAGTTTTTCGGAATTGGCAACCGCGCTGTATGCCTTCTCAACATCACGAGCATTGGACGCGCCCCCTATGTTGGCGCGTGATACCAAACTTTCTCCTGCCCTGGCAGGCTTCTTCCGCACCGCCCGCGCCGACGACGAGATGCGCCACTTCCTGACAGGGGCGGTCGAATATTTGAGTTCCTTCACCGAAGGTGATATCGAAGTGCCGGTCAGCATCATCCGCGCCATGAACGACGTTGAGCGCATCGCCCAGATCGAAGAGAGCGCCCTCTCGGCGCAACAGCAAGATGTGGTGCGCTACTGCACCCTGCAAATGGCGCGCCTGGCCGGGGAGAACGGGTAAACTTCAAATGGCGATAGTGGGGGATTAAAAAATCAGCTTTTAGTGACCAAAACAAGAAGTAATGTAATCGTCAGTTGAAAGTAAACAGTATAGGCAATCTTGTCATTCTTGGCGCAGCGAGGCAACTCCTTTACGATTTATTCGCGTCATCCGCTAAATCCGCGTCCCATCACGCGCTTCGTCAGGAATACTACTACTCTTTTGCGATGGTTCTTTGGGCGATCATCCACAAAACCAAAAGGATCGCGCTGCCAATTAAAAATGGCGCCGACGACCCCATCCATTCGAAGAACGCGCCCATAACCAGCGGCGTGATAGCATTGGCTCCGCTGAGAAAGGCTGCCGAGATTCCCAGCGTGCCGCCGATTTCATCCGGGGCAACGTGTTGTGTAATCATGCTGTTAATGGATGGTTGTAAAATACCACCACCAATCGCTGCCGGAATCATCGCCGCGCCCAGCCAGATCAACCCGATCCAGCCTGTGTTATTGTCATCCGGAAGGTCAATTTGAATATCTTCTACAGGCGGCGTTTCACCCGGATGTGCGACATCCCCACTGAGTTCGGCGGTCACATCGGCGCGGGAATACCAGGGCACAGGCCGGGCGGGGGTCAGCGCGGACAATAATAACCCGATCCCGAGCGCCAGCAAACCCATCCGCACCAGCCAGCGGTCGCCAAATTTGCGGCTCCACCTGCCGACAAAATAGCCTTGCACGGCCACAACGATGATTCCCACATACACAAATAACCCGGCATTACTGGATGCGTTCATTCCCAGGCGGTTGAGTGTGAAGAGCGAAAGCAGTTGTTCGAAACCACCAAAGGCGAATTGTTGGAAAAACATCAGGGCTAGCAGCAGGCCGATTTGCGGTTTTTTCAGGGCATTGAACATGGCTTTTAAGCCGACACCGGTTTTGGCGTTCTTTTGCCCGCGTTTTTCCGGGGGATACGATTCTTCCAGCCAGAAGTAAGTCAGCAAAATTGAAATCAACGAAAAGCCTGCGGCCACATAAGCCACGAGATGGTAATTATTATCGCTGAACGCCAGGGTTAAAAAGGCGATGATTGGCCCTACGATAAATCCCAACCCAAAGGCAGCGCCGATCAGCCCCAGCCCCTGGGTGCGCGTCTTCTCGGTGGTGTTGTCTGTGATGACGGCTTGTGCGGTGGCGATATTGGCGCCCGAGATGCCGTCAATAATCCGGGAGATAAACAGCAGCCATAGCGTGTTGGCAATGCCCAACACGATGAAGCCGATCAACGTGCCGATCTGGCTGACGATCAGCACCGGGCGGCGGCCAAAGCGATCGGAGAGACGGCCCAACAGCGGCGCGCCGAGAAACTGCATCAACGGGTAGGCTGCTCCCAGCGCCCCGATAACAAAAGCATTGGCGCCATACGATGCCGCGTAAAGCGGCAACAGAGGGATGATAATCGTCAAGCCCAGCAGGTCAATCAGCACAATGACGAAAACGGGCAGGATTTTCTTGAAATCCAGTTTTTCTTCGGGGCTGGCAGTGGTTTCGTTTTTGGTATGCGTTTTCATATTTTTTTATTTTTCCATCCAGATGGTCACGGGGCCGTCGTTATGAATTTCAACCAGCATGTGTGCGCCGAATTCGCCAGTTTTGGTCGGAACGCCCTCGGCAGTGAGGCGCTTGACGAAGCGCGCTACCAACGGAGACGCGTCCTCGGGGCGGGCTGCATTTGTGAAGGATGGTCTGCGCCCTTTGTGGGTATTCGCATAGAGCGTAAACTGAGAGATGACCAGCGCCTCCCCACCCACTTCCAGGATCGAGCGGTTCAGCTTTCCATCAGTATCTTCAAAGATACGTAAATTGGCTATTTTCGGGGCGAGATAATTTATTTGTTCATCCCCATCATCAGGGCTGATGCCGAGTAAGAGTACCAACCCCGGGCCAATTTCGCTGTGCACTTTCTCATTAACCGAGACGCTCCCTTTGGTCACGCGCTGCAATAGAACTCGCATAGTCTCTTTCCTGTAAAAAATAACCACGAAGACACACCGTTCGTGCCGCGGGCACGCCAGTGCGAGACGGCAAAGGCGCTAAGGGCAATAATAAATTCTTTGTGCCTTCGCGCCTTTGTGGTTTGAAATAAAAGGTTTGATGGTCGTGGCCTACTTGTTGCCGGTGGCTTTCCACTCCAGCGCTTTGAGTTTCAGTTTCATGATCTGGGCTTCAATCATGCCATCTACCAGACTGGCATCGACCTTCAGGCCGTGTTCTGCGAGATATTTTGTAGCAACAGATGTGGCATAATCTTTTTTGGAGAGCGCGGCCCCCGTGGCAATATCGATGGCGGCTTTCTTGGCGCCACTTTGCTCGGCAGCCAAAACCGCCGTCTCGACGGCTTTGTCGATCAACGCGCTGCGAGTTTCGGGGGTGTCCACGGGCGGCGCATAATTAGAGAATTGTGAATTGACCTCAGATTCGATCAGCGTGGCAATTTCATCCACATCGATCTCGACCCCGGCGCGGTCCAGATAGCGTTGTACCGCGTCGATGGCATATTGTTTTTTCTCTGAGCCGCCTTTGAGAATGCCGGAAAAACCGGCCTGCTCGGCAGCTTTTACGGCCAGAGTGACGCCTTTCTCGATCAGCGACAATTGCTCATTGGAGAGATTTTGCTTGATCATTGCGGCCCGCTCGCGAGTCCATTGGAAAGCTGCTGCTACCAGAATGGGGATGGCAATGACAAGCAGCGCCTGGGCTAGAATAGTGAGAAAATTGGTAAAGGGTTCCATCTGTTCCTCCAATTTGGGTAGTGGGTAGGGAGAGAAAGTTTTATGGCAAGCCGATCGCTTCTTTTACTTCGGCAATGGTTTGTTTGGCAATTGTCCGGGCGCGCTGCCCGCCATCTACAAGAACTTCCCACACCTGATCGGGGTTTTGGTTAAATTCGGCTCTGCGGGTGCGGAAGGGTTCGAGATGCGTGTTCAGATTATTGGCAAATAGTTTCTTGCAATCTACACAGCCAATTCCGGCCTGACGACATTCGGTGTCGATCATTTGCACATCTCCATCAGACGAGAAAATCTTGTGCATGGTGAAAACATTACACACGTCCGGGTTGCCGGGGTCCGAGCGGCGCGCACGCTGGGGATCGGTGACCATTTGCATGACGCGTTGTTGCGTCTCTTCCGGAGTTGCAGCCAGCTCGATATGATTGTCGAGGCTCTTGCTCATTTTGTTCTCGCCGTCGATGCCCATGACTTTGGGGATTTGGGTAGCCTTCATTTGTGGCTCAACCAGCACCTTGGTTTGGTAACGGTAATTGAACGAGCGCACCACCTCGCGCGTGAACTCGATATGTGGGGCTTGATCAATCCCCACAGGGACGGCCACCGCTTTGTACAGGGCAATGTCGGCAGCCATTAATACAGGGTATCCCACCAGCCCAAAGTTGATATTATGCGGCTGCTGGCGGATCTTCTCTTTGAAGGTGGGCAGGTCGGTTAATTTCCCCAAGGGTGTGACCATTGAAAAGAATGTGCTCAGTTCAACAACTTCGGGGATATGCGATTGCACAAAGATCATACTCTTTTCTGGCGATAGGCCTGCGGCCAGCCAGTCGAGCGCCATTTCATAGGTATTCTGCTTCAGATTTTGCGTGGTTTCGACGGTTGTGAGCGCGTGTATATCCACAATACAGTAGATGGCTTCTTCGTATAAATCTTGCAGGGCGACATAATTTTTGATCGCGCCAAGATAATTTCCCAAATGCTGTCGCCCAGTTGGACGCGCCCCGGAAAATACGCGTCCCTTGTGTTTCTTTGCTGCTGTCATTCGAACTCCTTAACCAAATTTTCGGTGACAAATGCGTATCATCTCAATATTTTGGGGTCAAAGGTGACTGTCACCTTCCCCGTTTTTTTGAGATGATACACAAATGCTATGAAAGCGATTTCCCATCGCGTTTTGTTCGTTTCAATTTTTATTGGATCATAGCAATGATTTCATCAGGATCGGTGTGCCTTCCGGTTGCGAGTTTTGAGAAAATCAAACGACCATTCACACAGACCTCAAATTTCCCCGAATCGGATGGTACAAGCGTAATCGCCTGAATGCGCGCTTCAAATTGTTGCAACAGCGCCGCCATCAGACCGATGGCCCTGGGGGTATATTTTCAAACCGCGCAATAAATAATTTCAATTTTCATTTGGAGAGTTTTCTCAATTTGCCAACCAACGGGGATGATAATTGCCCTGAGTATATCATAGGCGTTCTCTAATTCGGAGGGGTTTAATCCAGTATCCCAGGGCTTTCTTAAAGTTGCACTTGGTTGGACATTTACCGCGGAGTACGCAGGGTTCGCGGAGATTATAAGGTTTTTCTCAGCGGTACAATTGCTTTTCAGTTTCGACTTTAAGAAAGCCGTGCTCATTTTTTCTCTGCCAGGCGGTCATAACCATAAATTAGGATATAATCAAATTAGCTTTCTTCTCCCCTCAACCAAAGACAACTTGAATGTGAGGCAGTTGTGGATAATGGCCCTGAGAAATCAATCTCGAATATCAACCATGCTGCTTTTGATGTTGTTGCGATTGCGGCTTCAGCTGGCGGGCTACAGGCTCTCAGCCTTGTGCTCGCAGGGCTGCCGGAGAACTTCCCTGCCGCCATCCTGATCGTGCAGCACCTCGACCCGCGCCACCGCAGTTTAATGGCCGATATCCTCGGTCGCCGCACAGCGCTCAAGGTTAAACAGGCGCAAGCGGGTGATCGCCTGGAGCCGGGCCTGATTCTCATTGCCCCGCCCAATTATCACATGCTGGTCACCGATGATGGCGATCTTGCACTTACCCAGACCGAATTGGTGCATTTCGTGCGCCCATCCGCCGACTTATTAT
>JACNJM010000026.1 GCA_014382605.1 Anaerolineae bacterium | reverse complement strand
ATTTTTCGTGATCGGGGCCTGTAGCGGAGATCGTGCGATATTTCGGCGCGCCATCGCCGTGCGCTTGCGTCCACTCTTGCAGGTTGCTCTTTGGGTCTTGCAACCCGCCCGAAGCATAGATCTGATGTGCCATCCCATTGAGGAAGGGGTCGAAAAATTTTCGGACTTCATCAAGTCCTGACCCCAAGTAGATCGCCCCCACCAGCGCCTCAAAAGTGGCACATAATAACGCCGGGCGTTCACGCCCGCCATTCTCGGCCTCGCCACGTCCCAGGCGCATGGCGCCGCCCAGATTAATCTCATCGGCAAATTCGGCAAGCTGATCGGTACGCACCAGCGCCGAGCGCATACGCGTCAACTCTCCTTCGGACATTTCGGGAAAACGATTATAGAGCCAGGCCCCCACCAGAAAATCTAAAACTGCGTCGCCGAGAAATTCGAGACGCTCGTTATCTTCGAGTGCATCCACATTTTCATTAAGATACGAACGGTGCGTAAGCGCCCGGCTGAGCAGGCGCAAATCATCCATCTCGATCCCCAGCCGCTTAGCTAAAGCCCGCGGGGTTTCCACCTCGCGATAACCCTGAGTAGTATCCATGATATCCTCCGGAACTCAGGGAGCGGGAGATACCCCACCCCATCAAGTCGGGTACCTCACGCTCCGTTTGTTCAACTTTTTTGACAATTGTATGTAACTTGCTCAGGCCAACGCCCCCACGCACACCCCTTTTTCGACCACTTTCTGTTCGAGGCTGAGCAATATGAGTGTATTTTATGCGCGATATTTTTTGATAAGCAAAACCGCGTTATGACCTCCAAAGCCAAATGCATTGCTGATTGCAATTTCAACGGGCGTTTCACGCGCCTGGTTAGGAATATAATCCAAATCGCACTCAAGATCGGGCGTATGGTAGTTGATTGTGGGTGGCAACACATTTTCACTCACCGCACGTACGCAGAAAAGCGCTTCAAGTGCGCCGGTAGCGCCCATCATATGCCCGGTCATGGATTTGGTAGAAGAAACAGGAATATTATACGCCAAATCGCCGAAAGCTGCCTTGATTGCCTGGGTTTCGGCGGCATCGTTTAGCGGTGTGGCTGTGCCATGTGCGCTGATATAGCTAATTTCATCCGGGTTGACCCCCGCGCTTTCCAGTGCCAAACGCATGGCCCGCGCCCCGCCTGCGCCATCGGCTGCTGGAGCCGTAATATGATAGGCATCGGACGTACTGCCATAACCACCGAACTCGGCAAAAATTTGTGCGCCGCGCTTGCGTGCGTGGCTTTCACGCTCCATTACCAGCACCGCCGCGCCTTCGCCCATCACAAGGCCGTCGCGCGCTTTATCGAAAGGCTGCGGAGTCATTTCGCCGATTGTACGGCGCGACATCGCCCCCAAACGGTCAAACGCAGCCACGCCAACTGGCGCAATCGTCGACTCGCTGGCGCCGGTCACGGCCACATCAATCATTCCCAGTTTTAGCATCATCCAGGCAACGCCAATGCCATCAGCCCCCGAGGCACAAGCTGAAGCCACCGAAAAGGCCGGGCCTTGAAAACCGTATTCGATGCCGGTTAGTCCGGCTCCGCCATTGGGCATTAGCATTGGAATTAAAAACGGGCTAACCCGCCGCGGACCCGATTCGATCAATGTTCGGCTGCCCTCTTCCAATGAACCTAGCCCGCCAATTGCTGAAGAAATAATCACCCCAACGCGCTCGCTGTTGATTTCAGTTGCGGCTAACCCGGCTTGTTCCACAGCTTCCTTCGCTGCAGCCACCGCGAATTGCTCAAAACGATCCTGGCGACGCGCGTCTCTGGCTGACATATAATTCGTCGGATCAAAGTTCTTGACCTCCCCGGCTACCTTGACCAAGAAATCAGAAGTATCAAATTGCGTAATTAGTCCAATGCCAGAAACACCCGCCAGAGCATTCTGCCAGCTTTCTTCAGCCGATAACCCCAGGGGGCTTACCGCGCCCATCCCTGTTATCACAACGCGTTCACTCATCATAGAATGCCTCCAAATAGAATAGCTCAATGATGCATTTTTAAACCCCCTATCCATTGACTGGTTGCGTCATAAGGCGAGCCAAAACCCGATGCGATCCTCCTCCCCGAGCATGGACGAACGGACTCACCCTAAGCCGGCACGCGCGTTCCTTGAAGTGTTTCTATTCTCCAGGTTGGGGCGTGTACCCCCCTTCAATCCAGGTTCCCCCATCCGGGCCAATTTCTTTCTTCCAGACAGGCACAATCTCTTTCAGGCGATCAATACCATAACGCGCAGCCTCAAAGACCCCGGTATCACGATGCGCGGCGGTGCAGGCAATCAGCACGGTAGGTGTTTGTGGATACAAGCGTCCGATGCGTTGCACAATTGCAATTCCCTCCACAGTCGGCCAACGCTGGCGAATTTCATCAGCGACTTGCCCCATTTTAGCTTCCGCCATCGGGGTGTAAGCCTCGTACTCGAGGTATTCCGTCTCTGGAGGCAAGCCATCACGTTGGGTTGCGCCTCTCACCATCCCGGTAAAAAAACAGGCCGCCCCGGTCGAGGTCAGGGTAATCTGTGCCAATAGCTCATCCAGATTAAGTTCATCTTCGGTAATCGAGAAAATCGTTGGGAATTCAGGCATTTTTCATCAGCCATCATGTGACAGTCACTTTATAAGTGACTGTCACATGCGTATCACCCACCGCTGACATGCGGAAACATGGCAACTTCTGCCCCGGCGGGGATGATGTCTTCATCAAAGGCGTAGTCGCGGTTGATGGAAACCAGGGTGGCATCCAACGCCCCAGTAGCGTGCGGATAACGTTCAGCCAACAGTGTTTTTAGTCCGCTGACCGGGGTGTTCTCTGGAACATCCAATAAAATTTTACGCTCACCGGTATGGTCGCGCATCGTGGCAAAAAAGAGTACAGTTATTTCATTCATTCGTCACGTCACCACTCTGACCGCCGTGTTTCTCCACCAGGCGGATATGTGTAATTTGCATGGTTTTCTCAACGGCTTTCGCCATGTCGTAAACGGTTAATGCAGCCACAGAGACAGCGGTCAGGGCTTCCATCTCCACGCCAGTTTTGCCGGAGGTGCGCGCCGTTGCGGTAATTTCGACACCAGGCAGTTCCGGTTGGGGTTGAATTTCGACCAAAATCTGATTGAGCGCCAGGGGATGGCACAACGGAATTAAATCGGCGGTTTTCTTTGCCGCCATTACCCCGGCGAGTTCGGCCACGCTGAGGACATCGCCCTTTTTCAGCGCCCCAGCCTGAATCAGTTTCAGTGTCTCCGGGCGCATGATGACTTCACCTTTGGCAACGGCCACACGCTCGGTAACAGGTTTTGCGCCAACATCCACCATGCGGGCACGCCCGCGTTCATCGAGATGAGATAATTTTTGGATAGACATAGTCTGAATTATATCAGCAAAAAGCAGAACGCAAAGGCGCAAGGATGCTAGGGCGCAAAGAAAAAACAATAAAAAATCTTTGCGTCTTCGCGTTAAAGTTGTTCTATAATAACGGGCAGCATCGCCAGCAAATCGCCCGC
>JACNJM010000104.1 GCA_014382605.1 Anaerolineae bacterium | reverse complement strand
AAACTATTTCTAGGATTGCACAACGATGATTCCCAAAGATATAATTGAGAATAGTACCTCCGTTGATAAATCTAGATTTATAATAGCATATCGTTTTACAAAATTAATAGGCCTACAGTCATGGTCTCATACTACGGCTCATCTACAAAAAGGACAATGCTATGAAACTTGAAACAGCCTCATTGTTGGAGTTTGGCCTCCAACCAACTCTAACAATTCTGGATCGCGGTTTTGCGGATTATTTTGTGCCAATTCAGATAACTTTCGAACATATTCTGGGGATGTTGCGTGTGGACAGTGTGGATGCGACGGCCAGCCGTGTGGTTCTCAAAGATGGTCAACCCGCGGGAGTTGCGCTGATTGCCCGAAGAGGGTGGAGCAGTCGCCTCGCGGGGATGGCAATCCTCCCCGAGGCGCGCGGGCAAGGGGTAGGACGCTGGCTCGTAGAGCAGATCATCGCCGATGCCAAAGCTCGCGGCGACCGTCGTCTGGAACTTGAAGTTATTGAAGAGAATACTCCAGCGATTCATCTCTACGAGCGGGCTGGCTTTCTAAAAGTTCGCAAATTGGTCAGTTATTCTCTGGAAAATCCTTCAGGCACAACGGTTGCCTTGAGTGAAATTGATATGCACACACTGGGCCGCCTGATTATTCTACATGGCTATCAGGATTTCCCCTGGCAAATTTCGGGGGAGAGTCTGCTGCAAATGGGCCTGCCCAACCGCGCTTTTCGTTATATGGATAGCGCCGTAGCCATTTCGTCACCTGCTGCTGAACAAATTTTTCTACGCGCACTGTTGTTGAATATTGAAAATAAAACGCAAATTCAGACCTTACTTCAGGGCTTATTTGCGCTTTTTCCTGACAAAACCTGGAAAGTGCCGGCTATTTTCCCCGAGGAATTTTCCAGCACCTTCGAAAAATCTGGTTTTAAGCGCGAGATGCTGGCTCAATTCCAAATGGCGCTGCGTTTATCCGCCCAACCTTGACAGAACCTCCGCCTCTGGTAAACTAGCTCCCGTTATGCAGTTCTCAGCTATCCCATTCGCTCCCGTCCCTAGCAACCGCAAGCCGCGATAGGCTTTTGGTCTTTTGGGATGGTGGGCAATCATATACCCACAGTAAACGATCACCCTCTGGACTGAAAAGCCGGAGGGTGTTTTTGTTTCAAGCTAAACACTTGAAGCATATTACCCCGGAGGTAGTCTATGAAAATGTCAGTGCTTTTTAGCCAAACCCTGCGCGAAGCCCCCACCGATGCTGAAATGCCCAGTCATAAACTGCTGGTGCGAGCGGGCTTCATCCGCCAACTTGCCGCCGGTATCTACACGGCTATGCCGTTAGCTAAACGCTCGCTCACCAAGATCGAAGATATTATGCGCGCGGAGATCAACGCCATCGGCGGACAAGAGATGAGCATGCCGGTAGTGCATCCTGCCGAAGTCTGGCAAGAGACCGAGCGCTGGTATCAGATTGGCTCGGAAATGGGCCGTTTCAAAGATAAAAATCAGCGCGATATGGTGCTGGCGATGACGCATGAAGAAGTCGTTGCCGATCTAACGCGCAAAGAGATTCATTCGTATCGTCAACTCCCCGTTCTGATTTACCATATCCAAACTAAATGGCGCGATGACCCCCGTCCGCGCGCGGGCCTGATCCGCGTGCGCGAATTCACGATGAAAGACAGCTACTCGCTTGATGCCGATTGGGAAGGCCTCGACAAACAGTACCGCGCACATTATCAGGCCTATTTCGATATCTTCCACCGCTGTGGGATTTCGGCGATTGCGGTTAAATCGGATGTGGGCATGATGGGCGGCAAGCTGGCACATGAATATATGTATCTAACCCCTTATGGGGAAGATACGCTGATGCTCTGTGACGCGTGCGGATATTCTGCCAATCGGCAGGTGGCTACCTTCAAAAAGGCTGCCCTCCCCGAGGAAGAACCGCTTCCCACCGAGAAAGTCCTCACACCCGATTGCAAGACCATCGCCGAGTTGGCCGCGTTCCTGAATATTCCTGCCGCCAAGACTGCCAAGGCGGTCTTTATGATCGCCGACATCCCCGAAGGCGAATCCAGTGTGCAAAAGTTTGTCTTTGCTATCGTGCGCGGCGATATGGACTTGAACGAAACCAAACTAGTCAACGCACTCAAGGCCAGCGAACTGCGACCGGCCACCGAAGAAGAGATTGTGGCGATCGGCGCGGTGCCGGGTTACGCTTCGCCAATTGGCTTGCCGGAAAAAAATACTTATTTGCCCGTCATCACGATTGTAGATGAGTTGATTGCGCAGTCGCAAAACCTGGTGGCCGGAGCCAACGATGCTGGATACCATATGCTCAATACGAATTTGGAACGCGATTATCGGGCCGATCTTGTGACGGATCTAACCTCTGCCCGTGAGGGGGACGGTTGTCCCGAATGTGGCGCGCCTTTCCGGGAGGTGCGCGGTGTGGAAGTGGGCAATATCTTCAAACTTGGTACGCGCTACTCCGATTCGTTGGGCTGCACCTTCCAGAATAAAGATGGCAAGGAAAAGCCCGTCATTATGGGTTCCTATGGCATTGGCAGTGGGCGTTTACTGGCCTCAGTTGCCGAAGAGCACAACGACGAATATGGGCTAATCTGGCCGATTACGGTAGCCCCGTATCAGGTGCATCTGGTAATGCTGCCCAGCAAGAAAGACGATTTGGCGATGGAAGCCGCCGCACAATTGTATGAGGATTTATTAGCCGCCGGTGTGGAAGTTCTCTTTGACGACCGGGACGACAGCCCTGGCGTGAAGTTTAACGACGCGGATCTGATTGGCATGCCAATCCGGATAACGGTGGGGGCACGCGGTCTAAAAGAGGGCATGGTCGAAATCAAACGCCGCAACGAGAAAGAAAAACGCATGATCCCCCTGGGAGATGCGTTGAAAACCGTTCAGGCCGAAATTGACGCGTTATTCGCCGAAATTCAAGCCACAATTGTGAAAGTACCCTACGAAGAATAGCATAGACTCTGGCATTCAACAAAAAAAGGCATCGAATTTGAAAATTCGATGCCTTTTTTTATTTTCCACCCTTGACTCTCCTCCTACCGGAGGGTCTATACTATACTTGTTGATGGCCTTCAACTCAAAAGGCAGGAAAAGTGATGATAAGAATTGGTGATTTCTCCAAACTGGCTTATATAACCGTGAAGACCCTGCATCACTATGGGGAGATCGGCTTGCTACGCCCGGCGCATATCGACCGCTATACGGGCTACCGATACTATGCTCTTGAGCAACTGCCGCGTCTGAATCGTATTCTGGCGCTCAAAGATCTAGGCTTCTCGCTGGAGCAAATTGCAAATCTGCTGGATGAGGAACTTTCGTTGGGGGAGATGCGCGGGATGTTGCGCATGAAACAGCTTGAACTGACTGAACGCGTAGACCTGGAGCAGATGCGCCTGGCCCAGGTAGAGTTGCGGCTTCGTCAGATCGAGCAGGAGGGGCAACTCCCCAAGCATGAAATTGCGCTCAAAGAGATCCCCCCGATGATGGTTCTTGCCGCTAAAACGATCGCAGCCAGTGCGGCAGCGTTGCCAGAAGCCTGGCGGAGTTTACAGATGTTGCTAACTCACAATCTGGAGCGTGCTCGCCTTAAAATGGTTGGCCCATGGTTTGCCCTGGTTGCCGATCTGCCGTATGCAGAAAACGATCAGGCAATAGAGTTGGCTATTCCAGTGCAAGTGCGCCGCGGCCTGCGTGCAGGTGATTGGGGCAATTCGCTGGTGAAACTGCGAGAACTGGATGCGGTTCCCAATATGGCGAGTTCGATCTATGAGGGCGAGCACGCCACGCTGAATCTGGCGTATACCGCGCTATACGCCTGGACGAAGGCCAATGCTTATCAGATTGTTGGCCCGTGTCGCGAAGTTTACTTGTCGGGGATGGGTATTGCCTTCAAGAAGCCGGACGAATCTTCGGGCTTTGTTGAGGTGCAGTGTCCGGTTGAACGGACGCGTGTCCCGATTTCAGTAATATCAACACAAACCTATGGAAAGGAACTTGTCATGCAACCCAAATTTGTCACCAAACCCGCAATGACCGTCGTTGGTTTATCTTACGTCGGCAAGAATGAAAATAATGAGATTCCTCAACTGTGGGGGCAGTGGAATATGCGCGCGGGCGAGATCAAAAACAGAACCGGTTTTTGTGCTTACGGCGCTTGTTTCGCTGCTGCCGAAAGCGCTGGTGAAGGCGAGTTTGAGTATGTAGCCTGTATCGAAGTCAGTGAGATCGCCGATATCCCCGATGGCATGCTTATGCGCCAAATTCCGGCGCATAAGTATGCTGTTTTCACCCATAAGGGGAAACTGCATACTTTGCCAGATACCTATAAGTATATTTATGAAACCTGGCTCCCCCAATCTGGCCTGGAATTACACGAAGACAAGTTTGATATGGAACTATACGATGAGCGTTTCGTTTTGGATTCGGACTCGTCCGAATTTGATATTCTAGTAGCGATCAAGGAATAAGTATCACAGGATTTAGGCCTTTCGTAGTAAAAGAAAGCCCGAAAATAGAGCTGTATGGGTGCGAAGTACCCCATACAGCTCTATTTTCGGATATTTTTCATCTAAGGCCTGACCGAGTCGAATATCTTCGAGCCAAGTGACTTCTGGTTTTCAATGTGAACAAAGCGCCCCTGTTTATGATCCTCAATTGCCTGGAGATAAACTGCTTCCAGGCGTTTGGCCTGATTGTTGATCTCAAAGTTTTGCGCTCGCTCAAAAGCCGCACTTTTAAAGCGCGCAGTCCTTTCGGGGTCTGCAAACATCTGCAGGATTGCGGCTGAAAGCGCTCCGCTATCATTTCGTGTAGTGAAGCCCTCGATGTTGTCTCGCACGATGTCAGATGTTCCGCTAGCGGCAACCGCTACCACCGGTAAACCCGCCGCAAGCGCCTCTAAGGTGACCAGCCCCTGCGTTTCAGAGGTGGATGCGAATACAAAGCAATCGGCTGCTTTGAGATAGCGCGGTATCTCGTTGAATGGTATTCTCCCCAAAAAATCCACACGCCTGGCAATCCCCAGCGATTGGGGCAACTTGCGGATCATATCGCCTTCGGGTCCAGCGCCAATAATTGCCAGCCGTAAATCTGGATTGTGCTGCATGGCATTGGCGCTGGCTTCAATCAGGGTGTGCCAGTTTTTCTCCGCTGCTAAACGCCCGACGGAAATCATCACTTTGTCATTCTGCCAGCCTAATTGTGCGCGCGTGGCCTGGCCATTGATTTCACGGAACGGAGTCAGGTCAATCCCGGTGGGGACAACCGTGTATCCGCCAGATAGCCCGTATTCTTCGACGAGGATTTTGCGCATACTCTCGGAAGGCAAAACAATATGATGGCACTTCTCAATGAATTCGCCCAACCAGATATGAATCATATCTTTGACGAAACCTTGCACGCTTTGCTGCGGCAATGGTATGTAATGACTGTACTCCTGATAGCGGGAGTGAAATGTAAACACCAGGGGTAAATCAAGTTTGTTGGCTTTATTGGCAGCCGTCAGGCCGAGCAAGGCTGGATGATGCGCGTGGATCAAATCCAGCTTGAGAGCGGGTAGCAGCCTGTCGACAAAAGGCGAAACGGGAATGACAGCTGGAATATCTACCGAGATGGGCAAATCCAGGCTGGGGTAGCGAAAAACAAAAGGCTCGTTGTCTTCATAGTCGTCATTATGTTGAGCGAATACAAAGACATTATGCCCCATTTTAGTGAACGCATCGCGATACGCGCTAACCGAGCGCACCACACCGTTAATTACCGGATGGTACATGTTGGTGAAGTGTGCAATATGCAATCTTTTCATATTTGTTTTGGAGTAAATACAATAAAAGCAAACAGGGCGTACCTCAGGACGTACACCCTGTTTGCCAATAGCTGGAATTTTGAACCACTAACCCATCTTGAAGAAGCTGGTCAATTTCATTGCTAAATTGAGATCCCCGGCGAGTTTAAGCTTGCCCTGCATGAAGCCTTTCATGCCGTCTTCTTTACCGAGCAACACATCGCCGAAATAGCGACCATCTGCGGTGAGTGTCATGGTAGCCTGATCGGTGGTGCCTTCTTCGACAGTACAGGCTCCATCTTTGATATCGATGACAAAATCGCCACCTTCGTCGCCAGTGAGGTGATACTGGATGATGGCTTCTACGCCTGTGGCCTTGTCGGCGCGGAAAGCTTTTTCGTGGTTGAAAATTAGTTCTTTTACAGTGAAATCTGACATTGTACAAACTCCTTTTTTAGAGCAGTTAGCTTGAAGCGGGAAGCGGTTAGCGCATTTTTACTGGCGCTCTCGGCTCCCCGCTTTCTGCTTTCCGCTAATTCATATTCTCAAATATACCCGCAGCGCCCATGCCGCCGCCGATGCACATGGTGACCATGCCAAATTCGGTCTCGCGACGTTCCATTTCGTAGAGCAGTTGGGTGGTTAGTTTCGCGCCGGTCGCGCCCAGGGGATGCCCCAGGGCAATTGCGCCACCGTTGACATTGGTAATTTCCGGATTCATACCTAATTCGCGCATTACCGCCAGACCCTGCGCGGCGAAGGCTTCATTCAGTTCGATCAGGCCAATGTCATTTAATGACATCCCGGCGAGTTTGAGCGCTTTTGGTACTGCGGCTATCGGGCCAATGCCCATGACTTCGGGAGGCACGCCACCCACGCCAAAAGAAATGAAGCGCGCGATGGGTTTAAGCCCCAGGGCTTCGGCTTTGGCGAGAGACATGATGACCACGCCTGCCGCGCCATCGGACATTTGCGAGGACGATCCGGCGGTAACGCTACCACCTTCTTTAAACACTGGACGCAGCTTCGCCAGAGCTTCAAGCGTTGTATCGGCTCGGGGACCTTCGTCGCGCGCAAATGTGAATTTCTGGATGTTGGGCTTGCCATTGCTCCCGGGGGTGGTGACTTCTACTTCCATGGGAACCAGCTCCGGGTCAAAACGTCCTGACATCACCGCTTCATTGGCCAGTTGGTGGCTGCGATACGAAAACGCATCCTGATCTTCACGGCTAACGCCATATTGATCGGCTACATTTTCAGCCGTAAGGCCCATATTGGTGAAAGCTTCGGGGTAATGAACCGCCAACTGTGGGGAAGGGGCGAACTTGAAGCCGGTCATTGGTACCATGCTCATCGATTCAACGCCGCCGGCGATGGCGACTTCGATTTGACCAGCCATGATAGCGAAAGCCGCGTGGGCTATGCTCTGCACACCCGAGGAGCAGAAGCGGTTGATGGTTTCTGCCGGAACAGATACAGGCAACCCGGCCTGAAAGCCGATCAGACGGGCCATATTCATGCCCTGATAGCCTTCGGGGAACGCGCAGCCAATCACCAGATCGTCAATTTCTTCGGGCTTGAGGGGTTCAGCCCGTTTAAGCAATTCTTTTATCACCGCCGCGGCCATTTCTTCGGGACGGACAGTCGCCAGACTGCCTTTTTTCGCCCTGCCGACAGGTGTGCGCGCCGCTGCAACGATGACGGGATCATTTGAAGGGGGGAGTTTATTTGTCATAATTTTGTCTCCTGTAACAAGTTAAGAGCTAGGAGTTAGGATCGTAAATTGCGTTTGTGTTGAGCTATAGTACTGGTTAGCATGGCGAAACTCGGTCAACAACATTTAGCCTTTTTTCGATGGTATCCATGGGTCTCTTTGGAGTGAATCTGGTGTTGATTTGGCCCATTCAGAAAAACTAACTTCGCTTTTCACAAAAACTCTTAACTCCTAACTCCTAGTTTCTCAAAACTTTACCTGTTTGCAGTAAATTCCACATGCGCGCCTGGGTCTTTTCCTCGCCACATAGCGAGAGGAAAGCCTCGCGCTCCAGATCGAGGATATATTGCTCATCGACCCAGGCCGCGGCGCTGAGTTCACCGCCGGTCATGGCAAAGATCATCTTCTCGCCGATGACGGCCTCATATTCGGTGATGAAACCACCCTGCGCAAACATATGGACTCCGGCTCGCAATGCGGCCAATAAATCGCGTCCGGCGGCGTAGATTTTCTCGCGCGCCGGTGCATGGTAGCCAATATCGACCATGTGCAGCGCTTCCTTCTTGGCTTCGGTCAGCAAATGCTCGCGGTTCAGCACAATGCGATCTGTATCGGTCAGGAAACCGTATTGACGCGCTTCTACAGCGCTGGTGGCAACCGTTGCCATACCGATGAGTTCAAAGACTTTTTGCATAAACGGTAGCACTTCAACATCTTTGACGCGCATGGCCGGGTTGACAATGCGGCGCAGCAATTCTTTTGTGCCACCACCCGCGGGGATCACGCCCGCGCCCAATTCCACCTGGCCGATATACAATTCGGCTGCGGCGACAACGCGGTTGCCGTGCATCGTAATCTCGCCGCCGCCGCCCAGGGTCAGCCCAAAGGGGGCTACCACAACCGGCTTGGGGAAATAGCGCATACGCATATTGGTGTCTTGCAAGTACTTTACCATCGCTTCCAACTGATCCCACATGCCATTTTGCGCTGCCATCACCACGCCAAAGAGATTCGCTCCGGCGCTGAAGGCGCTTTCATTGTCGTTGCTGATAACGATGCCATCAAACTCGCCTGCTTCGGCGCGGTCCATGGCTTCGTTCATCATATTCATAATGTCATCGTCGATGGCGTTCATTTTGGTCTGAAATTCCAGGCAGGCCACACCGTCGCCGATGTCTACTAGAGTCGCTCCGGGGTTTTGGGCTATCACTTTTCCGGCGTCTTTTTGTTCGTTGAGCAGAATCAGGCCTGGAGTGCGTTCAATCTTCTCATAGGCAGCCAACGCCGGGTTGTACGCGCCGACTTTCTGATCTCCCTCGTACTGGTAGAACGTCTCAAAGCCTTTTGCCAGCATCTCGGCCACCCAGGGCGCGGGGGCAAATCCGGCAGCTTTCATGGCTGCACTGGCCTTGGCAACGCCGATCATATCCCAGGTTTCAAAGGGTCCAGCCTGATGTCCAAAGCCCCAGCGCATAGCATCGTCGATGGGTTTGGGGGTATCGGCCACTTCAGGGATGCGCTCGGAGGCATAGGCCAGACCCTGATAGGTCATGGCTTGCACAAGTTTCCCGGCGCGATCATCCGCGTCCAACAGCACTTCGAGCTTTTCGGACAGGGATTCTTTGCCTTTGGCTGCGCCAATCGAATCAAAGCGTGGTTTGCCTTCGGGGAGTTCGTATTCCAGTGTTTCAAGATTGAGCGACCAGAATTCTTTGCCGCCATCTTTCTTGACAACCTTGAAAAAACCTTGTCTGGTTTTATTCCCAAGACGGCCTTTTTCGACCATATTGTGAATGAGATGATTGGCCTTTTCAGAGTTGAGATATTTCAGGGCATGTTTGTCGTGGGGGATAGCTGCCGCCAAATTTGTGCCGACATGCTCCCAAACATCCACGCCTACCAAGTCGATCAGGCGGAAGGTAGCGGTTTTAGGGCGGCCCATCGGCGGGCCGGTGATGGCATCCACTTCGGGGATGGTATAGCCATGTTCAAGGACGTAATCGAGCGTAAAGGCGCCGCTGCCAAAGCCAAGACGATTGGCGATGAAGTTGGGGGTGTCTTTACAGGGGACGATGCCCTTGCCAAGGCGATACTCGCCGAAATGGCTGATGAAGCGCACGACCTCGGGGCTGGTATCCGCGGTGGGGATGATCTCCAGCAATTTGAGATAGCGCGGCGGATTGAAGAAGTGCGTGCCGAGGAAGTGCTGCCGGAATCCCTCGGAGCGGCCTGCAGCAATATCGGCGACGGGGATACCCGAGGTGTTCGTGCTGATAATGCAATGCTCGGAGCGAATGGCGTCGATACGCGCCATCAAATCTTGTTTGATTTTCAAATTCTCGATAATCGCCTCAATCACCCAATCGGCTTCAGCGATAACATCGAAATCGTCTTCCAGGTTGCCAGTGGCAACCATTTCGACGATGTCTTTAGCGAAAAAGCTGGCTGGACGTGATTTGACCGCGGCTTGCAATCCGGCGTTGACAATGCGGTTGCGCACGGCGGGGCTTTCCAGGGACAGACCTTTGGCTTTTTCTGCCTCGGTCAATTCCCGGGGGACAATGTCTAGCAGGGTCACAGGAACGCCAGCATTTGCCAGGTGAGCAGCTAAAGCCGCCCCCATGGTGCCGGAGCCGATGACCACTGCGCGATTGACTTTATAAGTCATATACGTGGCCTCCTTGATCTAAAACGCTCTATTTGCTTAGTCCGCCACCTCAGGGGGTGGGGGTTGCAGAAGTAGTAATTGGTCCCCAAACCTGTAGGTTGTCGAAGTGAGCGACAACATTATCGTCATCCCAACGTGTGCCTGTCATCATGCCCGTGTAGCCAGCCGCAAGCGACTCGATTTCTTTTTGCACAAGAAGAACGCCATTTGCCCAAAGTGTGAGTGTATTCCCGCGGCATTCCGCCCGGACGTGATTATACACGCCAGGGGTCGGATCTATAGCCGGAGAAGCCGCATAATAGATGAATTCAACTTTCCCGTTGAGTGTTTGCCCTAACCCGTAATGCCCGTCGGTGGTAATGAACAATGTGTAGTAATTGCTCTCCGATTCGCGACAATTAAAGCCATAGTACCCGCTGCCTCTGTTAGTTGAAATGTCGGCCTCGATACGCACTTCGTTCAAGATCAAGATCGAGTGCGAAACAGTGATCTCTACATTCGGTTCAATGACCTTCATCGCAAATACATCTTTGGTGGCATGGAAGTAAGTTCGCCAGTTTGAACCATACGCTTGATACCACATTGCATTGGGACTGGAGAATGTCTCGTTGATGAAGCGGACGACTTCGGGGGTGTTCGTCGGAGACGGTGTAATCGAAGGCGTGATTGTGTATGTCGTTGTCCGGGTGGGGCGTAAAGTCTCGGTTGGCTCAGGTGTCCATGAAGGGCGCAGCGTGTTGGTCGGGATAGGGGTCCAGGTAGAGCGATCGTCAATCGCTTCGGGTAGTACCGTAATATTCGATTCTGGCGTATTGGTCCAGCGGTTGAACGTCACCAGCGTGCGGGTAGACGTGGGCGTTAGTGATGCCGTTGGTGAGGACGTGATCGTCGGATTCAGCCAGGGAATCGCTTGCATCGCATCTGCCAGGCTGCACCCAGAGATGAGCGCAGCCAGCAGAATAACAGCAATGCCAATTCGATATTTCGGTGTCATCAAATTCATCCACAGACCTCTGATGTATTCAAGCCCTCGGAGGTCTAAATCTCTTAATACATGAACATGGGTTTTCCCAGCATGTCCTTGATTTTGGGTTTGTAATTCTTGGCGTCGTAGAGTGCGGTGACATCCACCGTCTTCTTGGCCGAAATGACCATCGGTAGCGGCACAGTGGTGTAGTTACCTTGCTGCAGCGCCACCATGCGGCCCGTATGTCCCAGCACGACCTGGTCGAATGCGAGATTGCCAAATGAAACGGCAACCATGCGATCGAGCGAATCGGGGGAACCGGAGCGCATAAGATAGGCCAATTGTTGATAGACTGTGTGCATACCCGCGCGATTCTTGATTTCCTCAGCAACCATCTGTCCAATGCCACCCAGTTTTTGATGCCCGTAGGCATCCGCTTCGCCGGATTGTACGATCTCACCGCCGATGGGAAAAGCCCCTTCGGAGATGGTCATGATGGCATAATGCGATGGGTTGCGTTTGCGGTCCGATTTGAGAAAATCAATCAGTACATCAAGGTCAAAAGGCACTTCGGAGATGACAGCGCGGTCTACATCGCCCAGATAAGCTGCAAAAAGGGATGTCTCGCCAGAGTTGCGGCCAAACAATTCCACCACGCCGACGCGTTCGTGTGAACCACAAACGGTACGCACGGCGGTGATATTCTCCACCGAGCGCGTTACAGCCGTGGAAAAGCCGATGCAGTAATCGGTGCCGAAAACGTCATTATCCATCGTCTTCGGGATGGCGACAACCTGAAAGCCTTCCTGGTGCATGCGGGCGGCGTAACTTAGGGTATCATCGCCGCCGATGGGGATGAGGGCATCCAGATTGAGAAAGTCGAGAACTTTGAGCACGTATCGGGTGATGTCAATGCGGCCATCATTTTTTTCTACACGGTCTTCTGCGGCCACGAAGTCGGGAATATCTTCCGGCTTCATGTTGGATGGGTTGGTGCGGGATGTGTGCAAGAATGTCCCACCGGTACGGTCTATGGTGCGCACACGCCTTTCATCGAGCGGTTCAGTGAGTTCAGCAATTGTTGCGGGGTCATCGGGGTTAATGTTAACCACAGAACCCCAGCCCCGCCGCAAACCGATAATTTCGACATCGTGCTCGTGTTCTTGGGCGCGTTTTACCACAGCCTTGATAGCGACATTCAGGCCAGGTACATCGCCTCCGCCTGTCAGAATTCCTACGCGGCGTTTCTCCGTCATGATATAAATCTCCTTCGCATAATGAAATTAGGATGAGAATTTAGTTGATTTTTAATCATGGCAAATTTTACCGCAATTACGCACTCTGGCAGGGAGGGATTTGGGGACCAGATTCTTTTATCTCAATTGACTGCCGCGATAGCCGAGCATATTACGCGCCACTACCAGACGATTGATCTGGCCGGTGCCTTCGTACAGGTCGGTGATCTTGGCATCACGGAACCACTTTTCAAGCAGCAGTTCACGGCTGTATCCCAGCGGGCCGAGAATTTCTACGGCTTTTTGGGTGATTTTTACAACGATATCGCCGGCATAAACTTTTGCCATGGAGGCTTCTTTAGGATTATGCAGTTTATTATCTGCCATCCACAATGCCTCCAACGTGAGCAGCCATGCCGAACGCAACATAACTTCCATTTCGATGACATCACGCTCGATGCTGGTTAATTTTTGTCGCGGCAGGCCGTAGCGAATCTCAACGCCATTTTCGGCGAGTATTTCTTTGAGCAGTTCCAGGGTGGCGCGCGCGATGCCCACGGCTTGCGCGGCGATAATCGGGCGGGTTGCATCAAAGGTTGCCATTGCGCCTTTAAAGCCTTTGGTTGTTTTCTCAACTGTAGGGCTACCCAGGATGTTCTCAAAGGGGATGCGGCAATCCTGAAACACAACCGAAACTGTATCGCTGGCACGGATTCCCAGTTTATGCTCTTGCTTGGTCACCTTGCAACCGGGAGTACCCGCTTCAACCACAAACGAGCGCATTCCGGCGCGCCCGGCTTCAGGGTCAATCGTGGCCCACACAACTACAAAGCCATCCGATTCAACCAGGGCTTTTTGCCCGGCAGTAACGAAGATTTTCTCGCCGTTGAGAATCCATTCGTTCGTATCGTTGTCGAGTACGGCAGTCGCCCGGATGGCAGATGTATCCGACCCGGCCTGAGGCTCGGTCATCGCCATGCCATCGAAAACGGGTTTGTCGCCCATGAAACGGCTCAGGAAGCGTTTCTTTTGCTCAGGGGTTCCAGCAGCCGCTACGGCTGCAGATCCGAGCATCCCACCGGGGATGCAGAGATACATCCCGGCGTCGCCCCAGGCCAGCATTTCGACCATATGTCCTAGCCGTTGGAATCCAATCGAAGGGCGTTTCTCTTTCTTGGCATCGTCCGGTTTGTCGGCATCTGGAGCCATTGATGTGCCGCCCATCGATTTCACCGCCGTATGCATAAAATTGATGAAATCCCAGGGAACGGTATGTTCGTTTTCATCCATCTCACGCGAAACCGTGCGCATCATATTTACGGCAACCGTTTCAACAACGGTATTCAATTGCACTATGGGTTTGGGGGTTTCAAAATCAATCATAATTCGTTTCCTCCTACACAATCGCTAAACCGTTGAAGGTTGCAAAACCACGCCCGCTGCGCATCCACATTTCAACCGGATGCTCACGGATATAACCGTGGCCGCCCAAAATTTGCACAGCCCGATCCGTAACCATCATAGCCGCATCCATCGCGCCCGAGAGCGCCAGATAGGCCTGCTTGCTGGCTTCGGGATTGCCGCCATCAATCATCCAGGCAGCTTCCCAAACCAGGAGGCGAATGGCCTCGATAGCGGTGCCCATTTCAGCGATCATGAAGGCAATCGCTTGCTTCTGCGCCACTTTCATACCAAAAACGTCGCGATCTTTGGCATATTCTACGGCATAGTCAAGGGCAGCATTCGAAACGCCAATTGCCATGGCGGCCAAAGCCACATTTGAAGCGGCCAAAATCGGCGCGAAATCGTGCCCGTCGGCCCCGCCCAGGCGATTTTCGAGCGGTACGCGCACATTCTCGAAACGCACGGTATAGAAAGGCAACGCGTTCAGGCCAAGTAATTTTTGGCGCTCGCCAACGACCACGCCTTCGGTGCCTGCGGGGACGATAAAGCCCTGCGTAGCCCCAGCCAGATTAGCATATATCAGCATCGCTTCAGCGCCGTCGGCGTAGGGTACATACGATTTTTCGCCATTGATCACTACACTATCGCCATCAATGGCAGCAGTGGTAGTCAGATCATTGGGGTCAAAATCGAATTTCTGTTCCATTAACGCCGCGGTGAAGGGTTTCCATTCCATTTCGATGACCGGTGGGATATAGGCCTTTTTCTGCGCTTCGCTGCCCACTAGCAAAATTGGCGTGGCAAACAGCCCTGGGGTCATAACCGCCAGCGCGCCAGCCAGATCGCCATAGGCCAGTTCTTCGGCGGCCAACACGCCCGTAACCGCCGAGCGTTCGCCAAAGCCATCGTAGTCTTCGGGGATAGAGGCTTGCAAATAGCCCAGCTCCCAGCCCTTCTCGACCAGCTCGATGGGCAATTGGCCTTCTTCTTCGGCGTCACGTGCCGCGGCGCGCAAATCGTCCATTGCATAGCGCTTGAGGGCATCGATCAGCATTTGTTGTTCTTCCGAAGGCTTGAAAGAATACATAGGTACCTCCTTGGGTAAGCCTAGTCCAATAATGTCTGATAGCGGATGGGTGTATGCCCGCCGCCATTCGTGAATTCGTTCAGGTTGGCGATTCGCAGCAAGCCGCGTTGGTGCAAATATTCCACGTGCGCGCCAGCCTCCTCCAGGGCTAATAGCACGTTATAGCCATGCACCTCGCCAAATAATTGGTGGGATATTTCTGCAATCGTGTGTGGCTCGTCGAGCAGCGCCAGAATTTCGTTGAGTCTATTTTGGTGGATTTGCTGGATTTCGACAATGCGCCCGGCTAAATCGTGGATGGGTTCGTTATGGCCGCCCAGCGTCAGGCGGATATTCGTTGCCCAGCCCAGTAGGGATTGCAGGGATTGAAGGTAGTGACTCAGCCCGGTGTTGAGCGTTAGCCCCTCGGGAGCCTGATGAGGGCTGATCTCGGAGAGAACGTGATCGCCGCAAAAGAGCACATCATCCAGGCGAATGACAACATGCCCGGCGCTATGCCCGGGGACATGCAGCATTTCGAAGGGGCCAAGTTTCATGCCGGCGGCTTCGTAAGTAAAATCAACCCGTCCGGGCTGATAATCGAGTTTGGTGAGTTTATAAATCTCAACCAGTTGCCCGGCCTCGTCTTCAGGTACTCCGGCATCGGCGAGAAAACACGCCATACGGCGGGCAACTTCGGCCAGACGCTCTTCGGTGTGCGTAAGATTATGTTGGTCGAGTTCATGAATGCCGATAGGGGCCGCGCTTTTTTCGCGCACAAAGCCCAGGCCGCCAAAGTGGTCGATATGGCCGTGCGTAATCAGAATATGCGTTAGTGAATCAAAGCTCAGGGGGCGCTGCCAGGCCTCGGCTGCGGCAGCCAACCCATCTTCCAGGTTTTGGTTGTTCTTCCCAAACCCGGAACCGCTATCGATCAAAACGCGCCATTCATCCACAAAAACCAGATAGGCATACACCCAAAAATCGGGGAAAGCCTCCAGTGGAATTTGTGCAATGCGCGCCCCGCGGCTGCTCTCGAAAAAGCGTACTTTCTGGTTTTGAGCGTGTTGGCGCACGGTTACATAGCGTGAATAGCTCATACCACGACCTCGCGCGTGAGCAAACCGTTGATGAGCATCCCGGCGTATTGGTCGGCGATTTCTTGTGGGGAGGAGGGGCCTTCAGGGCGATACCAGGTGATAGTCCAATTCATCATACCCAAGAGGGCGCGGGCTACCTGGGCGGGCGCATGGCACTGAAAAACACCTGCCTCGACGCCAGATTGAATTTGATCGCGCCACAAACGCTCAAAGCGGTCACGCCTGATGCTGTGCTGGCGAAACCCCTGGGATTCAAGTGAACGGTATTCGAAGAGCAGCACCGCGGAAAGTTCGCGATTAGCGGCCAGAGTTTCGAGATACGTGCGCATAGCGCGGCGCAATTTTTCGGGGTAGGGGGCGTCTATGCTCAGGGCTTCGTTAACTTGCGCGATGACAAGATCGAGCGCCTGGTCGAGCAGCGCCAACAGGATTTCTTGCTTGCTGGAGATATGATGATAGAGACTGGCTTTTTTGAGGTCAACCGAGTTGGCAATATCTTGCATCGAAGTAGCGTGGTAGCCCTTCTGACTGAAGATTTGCGCGGCAGCTTCGAGGATCTGTTGTCTGGACATTATATTTTGCCTACCGACCGGTCGGTAGGCAAAATATATCATAAAATCAATTGCGAGTCAATTCAGGGGGAAATCTAGGAAATCTTCAGAGAAAAGTGTGTCAAGCTCAAAAAAGGCGCTGACCACCTGAGGATCAAAATGTTGGCCGCCTTGTGAGAGGATATATGCTTTGGTTTTTTCGCGTGACCATGCCGCGCGGTAGGGGCGATCCGATGTCAATGCGTCCCATACATCGATTATGGCGAAGATACGCGCCGCCAGGGGAATCTCTTCGCCGCGCAACCCGCGGGGATAGCCTGAGCCATCCCATTTTTCATGGTGGCAATACGGAATATCCAGAGCGGGGTGCAGAAAGCGAATCGGGGAGAGCATTTCATGGGCCAACCCCGGATGCTGCCGCATGATCTTCCATTCTTCTTCGGTGAGCTTGCCGGGTTTATGCAATATGCGGTCGGGGATGCCCATCTTGCCAATATCATGCAGCAGCGCGCCGCGCCGTAGATGGGTTAGTTGCTGGGCAGGGAATCCCATTTTGCGGGCTAACTGTTCCGTAAGGATCGTAACTCGACGAGTGTGCCCAATCGTTTCCTGATCGCGCAATTCGAGCGCGCGCGCCCAGCCCTCGAGCGTGATGTCATACGCGTGGGCTAATTCAATATTTGAGCGTTCCAGGTTGACAAACAGGCTGGCATTGTTGATCGCGATTGCCGCTTGTGTTGCCATGGCGCGAAGCAGGTCAAGCCAATTCGCGTCCGCAGCGATTTGCTTGCGCGTAAATAATTCCAGAACACCCTGCATTTCTCCTTTGGCAATCAGCGGAATGCCATAATAACTGACAAATAGTTCCTGGCGCAATAAGTGGGGGAGCGCCTCATTTTCCGCGGCATCTGCCAATTTTGGGATAGAAATAATTCTGCGGTTTGCAATGATGTTCTTGGCAAAAGGGCTTTGGTTTGGGATATAGCGATTTGGATTTATGAATCCGGTATGGACACCTGTTTCAAGCCGAAGACTAAGCGGATTGAAAATGGATACCATGGCCGCATCTGCGTCCAGCTGACGAACAACTTGCTCAATTAGAATGTTGAGTGTGACATTAACATCCATGCTGCCAGAAATGGCTACATCAATTCTGTGGAGGGCTTCAAAATGCGCCGCGCGGCGGCGGATTTCATCTTCCGCCTTGATGCGTTCCGTAATGTCTTTTGCCGTTGAAACAAAATGCGTGATTTTTCCTTGCTCATCACAAATCGGATTGATGGTTTGATCTACATAGAATAATTCGCCATTTTTCTTTTGATTGATGATTGTGGCACGGAAAGCATCTCCCTTGAGAATTGTTGTCCACATCGTTTCAAAGAATGCATCACTCTGTTTGTCGGACTTAATAATTCGCGGTGTTTTGCCAATTGACTCCGCACTAGAATAACCGCTCATCAACTCGAAAGCAGGATTGACATATTGAATGATACTATCGCGGTCAGTGATCACGACAGCATCCGCGGTTTCTTCAACAACTTGCGATAACCTGATTATTTCGCTTTCGGCTTGTTTACGAGCGCGAATATCGCGGATAATTGCTGTAGCCAGTTGGCCTTCGGGGATGTCCAGCGCGCTCAGGCTGATTTCAACCGGGATGATCTCGCCATTTTTGTGGCGTGCGGTGAGTTCCATGCCAAGATCGTCTATTCTTTCGCTGGGGTTAATATGGAACTTTTCATGATGCGAATGATGCCGTTCACGCAAATTATCGGGAATAAGTATGTCAATATGCTTTTCAAGCAATTCATTCCGCGTGTAGCCAAATAACGCCTCAACTTGTTGATTAACCTGCTGAATAATTCCGGCTCGGTCTGCAACTACGATAGCATTCGGGGCGTTGTCA